>DATJEO010000170.1:0-33886 GCA_035496515.1 Occallatibacter sp. | reverse complement strand
TGTGCTTGCCTGTTTGTCGATGTTTGCGATGGTTGTGAACGTGCTGCACGCACAAACAGCAGGTGCGGGCACGATTAAAGGCACTGTGACAGATTCCAGCCAGGCGTCTGTTGCCGGTGCAATCGTTACGGTCACAAATGTCGACACTGGGATCGCGCACGAGTACACATCGAACGATACGGGGCTTTACGTGGCACCGTTCCTGCAGCCGGGACACTACTCGGTGACTGCAACCTCAACCGGCTTTGGAAAGGTGAGCGCGAATAATCTGACGCTGCAGGTCGGGCAGACAATGACAATCGATCTGAGCCTGAAGGTGCAGTCGGGTTCGACGACCGTCGAGGTTTCGGGCGAGACTCCGATTCTGAATGTTGAGCAGACGGAAGTGTCGCAGGTTGTAGACCAGCAGATAATCCAGAACCTGCCGGTGAACGGGCGCAACTGGAGCGATTTTGTATTGCTTACGCCGAACGTGGTGCAGGACGGAGGCACCGGTCTGGTGAGCTTCCACGGCATCAGCGGCCTGTACAACCAGAACTATGTCGATGGCGCGAACAACAATCAAATGCTGTTCAGCGAGGCACGCGGGCGTTCGTCGGGTGCGCCATTTGTGTACAGCCTGGATGCAATCAAGGAATTCCAGGCGGAGGCTTCCAACTACTCGGCTGAATTCGGTCAGGCTGCCGGCGGTCAGGTGAACGCAATTACGAAGAACGGGACGAACGACATGCATGGCGATTTGTTCTATGCGTTGCGTTATCCCAGCTTCAATGCGCTCGATCCGGTAAGCAAATGGTCGGCGCTGTTCAATCATGGAAACCCGTTTCTGCTGACGCAGCCTGTACACCAGCAGCAGGGATTCGGCGGCAGTATTGGCGGGCCGATTAAGAAAGACAAGCTGTTCTACTTCCTGACGTCGGATAACTTCCGGCGGACGGGGCGCGCGCTGTATTACGAGACGAACACCGTGACCCAGACACCGACCGGGACGTTCACTTCGACGAATGTGGTTTC
The DNA here is from genome assembly GCA_035496515.1 of Occallatibacter sp. GTDB lineage: Bacteria > Acidobacteriota > Terriglobia > Terriglobales > Acidobacteriaceae > Telmatobacter. The sequence continues at coordinate 32,872 of DATJEO010000170.1, read as the reverse complement.
CCCGAACCAGTGCCCGGCGACGATTACGGCCGCGCAGTGCACCTCGGGAATCAACTTCCTGCTGGGGCTGCAGAGCGCGCCGAGGCGGTTTGCGAAAGAGACGCTGATCTTCCCGCGAATCGACTATCAGCTCAATTCGAAGAACCTGATCTATGCAAACTTCAACTTTGCGAATTTCGATCAGACCTTTGGCTACGCGCCTAATCCGACCTATTCGAACACCTCGGCTAGCACCAATGCGCCAACGAGCTATCACGAGCGTTTTTTGATTGCGCACTGGACCTCGACAATAACGAACACGGCTGTGAACGATCTTCGATTCCAATGGGGCCGCGATCTGGAGACCGCGGGTGCAAACGCCTCGGGGCCGAGCGTCAGCATGGGGGCGGAGATCTACGGTATGCCGAACGCGCTGCCCCGCACAGCGGAGCCTGACGAACATCGCTATCAATTCACGGACGTGTTCAACAAGGTTTTCGGACGTCACACGGTGAAGTTTGGCGGCGACGTAAACCTCGTACACGAGATCATGATCAATCTGTTCCAGGGCGGCGGCATTTACGGCTATTCGGGCAACGTGACGCAGGAATTCCAGAACTGGATTGTGGATGCGTTCGCCGGGCAGCCTGGAAATACCGATCCCTTCGCAGGATCGCACTACAACACGTTTGTTCAGACGATCGACCAGGTCAATTCTGTTGAAAGCGGGAAGGCCGGTGCGGACGATTTCTGGATGAAGATGTACGACGGTTTCGCGGAAGACACGTGGAAGGTGAGCCAGAAGCTGACGTTGAACCTTGGTGTTCGCTATGACATTCAGTTAACGCCTGATCCGGTAATTCCGAATAAGTCGTCGGCGCTGGCGGCGAAGTACAACACGACGATCAAGAACGTGACAGATCGCATCCAGCCGAGGCTCGGGTTCTCATTCAGCCCGCACGCCTCGACGGTGTTGCGGGGTGGATATGGCATCTTCACCGGTTTGAACCAGGGGAGCACATATTACGCGATGCGGGTTGAGAACGGCGTATATCAGATCAACTACAACTACAACGGGTGCAACGCGACCTGCACGAAGGCTGCGGCGTTGCAGTTCCCGAACGTGCCGTTCTTACCACCGGGGCCGCCGCTTTCGGCTGCGCTCTATCCAAGCGGTGGCGCGGCGCCGGCGGTCACTGGCGTGAACTCAACCACTTCGGCAAGCTTCCACGGGCTTTCACCTGATTTTGTTCCGCCGATCACGCACGAAATGGATCTGGCTCTCGAGCAGGCGATCCCGGGGAAGATGTCGCTGTCGATTGGATGGGTGGGAACGCGCGCATTGCGGCTGCCGGTGTTCCTGGATGCAAATCTTGTGGGCCAGACGCCGCATGGCACCCGTTCGTTCAACATCACTTATCCGAACGGCCAGACGAAGCTCGTGACCGTGCCCTACTATCTGGCGACCGACCGTGTTGACCCGACGCTGACCTCGATCAACGCGGGATTCAGTGTCGCCAATTCCTGGTATCACGGCATGGCGGTTACGATCAGGCGGCCGTTCGATCATGGGCTGGAACTGCTGGTGAACTATACGTGGTCGAAGGCGCTGGACGATGACCAGGTGCAGGGAGCATTCGGCACGTTCTATGGCGGCAACCCGGTGCTCGATCCGAATAACTTGAAAGGCGAGTACGGCAGATCGGATATCGATATGCGTGCGCGCTTTGTGGGCACGCTCCTGTACAAGCCATCGATTCCGTTCGGCAGCAGGATCATGAGACAGGCTGTAAACGGGTTCATGTTCTCGGGTACAGCAACGGAGTCCACCGGATTCCCGATTGTTGCCTCGATGAACAGTCCGGCATCGGTGATCAAGAGCACGCCTGCGGCCGCAGATGGGAACATCTACGGAGGAGCGATGAGTTCGTCCTCGGGCGCACCCACCACTGGTCGTCCGCCACAGATTCAACGCAACAGCCAACCTGGGCCCGGAGTGCGTAACATCGACTTCCGCGTGACCCGGGAGGTACCGGTGCACGAGAGAATGCACTTTGAGTTCATCGCGGAAGCATTCAACCTGATGAACCACACGATCATTTCGAGCGTGAATACTGCGTTCTCAACACAGCTTGCGCCGACGGGCACTACAGGTGCCTGCCCGACGTCGGCTGTTCCTGCGGGATCGCAGTTTGCAGGTTGCATTGTGCCGTTCGTGTCAACGACACCCTCGGGAGCTTTCGGTGTGATGACGACAACCAATAATGCGCTGTATGGGCCGAGGCAGTTGCAGCTATCAGGTAAGTTCTTCTTCTAGTCCAAAGCGGCATGAAAGGCGTGGCGGCAGTTGCCGTCGCGCCTTTTTCTTTTTGAGGGGAAGGAGGCGGGCAGAATAGGATGACATTGCGAGCGAGGGAGAGCACTTCCGCGATCAACTGAGGTGGAGAGGATGCATAGGCTGTTGGCAACACTGATGGTTGTGGCATCGTTTGGAGCAGCGAGCGCACTTGCGTGCGCGCAACAGCAAGGCGGACATCATTGGGCGCTTGTGGTGCATGGCGGAGCGGGTGTGATCGAGAAGTCGCAGCTTGGGCCGGAGGGAGACAAGGCTTACCGGGCCGGGCTGGATAAGGCGATCCATGCGGGCGCCGCGGTTCTGGAAAAGGGTGGAGCGGCGCTGGATGCGGTGGAGGCCACACTTCATGTGCTCGAGGAAGATCCGCATTTCAATGCGGGCAAGGGAGCTGTATTCACGCGCGAAGGCAAGAACGAGATGGACGCGTCGATCATGAACGGGTCGGACCTGAAGGCGGGCGCGGTGGCCGGAGTACAGCGTGTGCACAGTCCGATCAGCGCGGCGCGGGCGGTAATGGAGAAGTCGCCGCATGTGATGATCGCGGGGCGTGGGGCGGATGAGTTTGCGGCGAGCGTGGGGTTGAAGATGGAGGACCCGAGCTATTTCTTCACGGAAAGCCGGTGGAAGGGCCTGGTGAATGAATTGAAAAAGAAGGGATTGCCGATTCCGCCGAGGCCCGCGGGAGTGCCGAAGGACGGTGAGCAGATTCCGGTGGCGGTGCTGGACGAGTCGGAGACTTCGGGAGTTCATGGGACGACGGGAGTAGTCGCGCTGGACAGGAACGGGAACATCGCGGCAGGGACTTCGACAGGAGGAATGCAGGCGAAGATGCCGGGGCGCGTTGGCGACTCGCCGATCATTGGCGCGGGGACGTACGCGTCGAATCAATCATGCGCGGTGAGCGGGACCGGTACGGGGGAGTACTTCATTCGCCTGGGCGTAGCGCGCGAGGTTTGCAACCTTGTGTACTTCAAGCGCATGAAGCTACAGGATGCAGTGGATCATGTGATCCACAAAGAGCTGGAGGATCTGCACGGTGATGGCGGCGTGATCGCGATTACGCCGGATGGGCAACTGGCGTGGAGTTTCAATACACCGGGAATGTTTCGGGCAAAGCTCGTGGAGGGAGGACAGGTGCAGATGGGGATTTATAACGACGAGCCGTAGAAGTGGTTGAGTCTTGGACATTCTCCTGACAAGCTGGCGATCGGAAGAGGTAGGCTGGATTTATGGCATTGAAATTTACGACGTCGTATATCGATGACGCGCTGGCGATGTTTCGGCAATACAAGCAGCTGGCCGAGAAGGCGATGGCGCAGGTTGCAGATGAGCAGCTGTTCGCGGTTCTTGACGAGGAATCGAATTCGATCGCGATCATCGTGAAGCACATGACGGGAAACATGCGGTCGCGATGGACGGATTTTCTGACCAGCGATGGGGAGAAGCCGACGCGTAATCGGGACAGCGAGTTTGTGGATCCGCCGGCGACGCGCGAGGCGCTGTTAAGTGAGTGGGAGCAGGGATGGGCCTGTGTGTTCTCGGCGATCGAGCCGCTGACAGATGCGGACCTTTCGCGTACGGTAACGATTCGAGGCGAAGCGCACTCGGTGATGCAGGCGATCAACCGGCAGCTATCGCACTATCCAATGCATGTGGGGCAGATCATTTTGCTGGCGAAGCATTATGCGGGCGCACACTGGGAGACACTCAGCGTGGCCCGCAACCGGTCGGCGGAGTTCAATCGTAAGGTGGCAGCGGGAGAGGCTAGCCAGCGCTAAATTTGCGCGAGCACTAGCGAATCACCTCGAATTTATCGAATGCGAGATTGCAGACAGGACAGCGGTCCTGTTCTTCGGGCGTCCGCGTAGTGTATCCGCAGGCTGCGCAGACGTAGAAGTTGCACGCTGAGGCTGCCCAGGAATCCGTGCGCCGCGTTTCAACAAGTTCGATGACTTGAGCGTAGAGGCGGGCGTGAGTCTTCTCGGCTTCCATTGCCCAGGTGAAGGAACGCTTTGCGATCGGGATGTCGCTCACGGCCGTTTCCGCGATAAACGCGGGGTACATGGTGTCGATCTCGTATTGCTCGCCGGCGAGTGCAGCCTTCAGGTTCTCGAGCGTGGACTTCACTTCGGCGGGATGGATCTGGCATCTCGCTTCAGAGCCAAGCTGTTTGAGGACGCGGGCGTGGTTGCTCGCGTGGATCTCTTCGGCACGCGCGGCTGCGCGGAAGAGGCTTGCGGCGCCTTGCCATCCTTCGGATTCAGCCTTAGCGGCAAAGAGGACGTATTTGGAATGCGCGTTTGACTCGCCTTCGTAGGCGGCGAGGAGATTGGCGATAGTTGCCGTCGTTTCCAGGATTGAGTCTGACATCATTTCCCTCCGGTCTTCAGTGGAAGGGTAAAAAGACCGGGCAGGACAGGGCTGTGATGTTCGGTACAAAATGAAAGGCCATCCTGGAGGATGGCCTTCGTTGGAGCAATGTTCGCTGGTTACTGAGCAGTAGCGCCATTGGCGCGGGCTTCGGCCTTCTGGGCGAGGACCTTGTGGGCGTTGTCTTCCAGCGCCTGAGCTTCGGGGAGGAAGGTGAGCGCTTTCTGGATCATCGGATCCCAATCGGCGAAGACGCGCAGGCCCTGCTGAGAACCGAACTGGCTGCCGATGACTTCTTTCTTGATATTGCTCTTAATCCAATCAAGGTTGTCGTTGACTTGCTTGTCGCTGATGGCGATCTCGAGAGGAGATGAGGCGACGTACTGCTTGAATTCACTCAGCACGGCATCGTCGACCTGAAAGTTGCGGTCGACGGTGCGATTGGAAAGGTAATGCGCCACGAAATGGAAGAAGGCTGATTTGTAAATCAGTTCTTCCTGGAAATGATTGGGCTTGGGCGAGTCGATCTTCTGGTCTGGCGTAATGCCGCCGCCGCCATAGACAGTGCGACCGGAGTCCGTCATCTTTACTTCCCGGTTCGCCGCTCCAGGCGCAGTGGCTCCAGCGTGATTGTAGTAGTAGTCGTAGAGCGAGACGCCGGAGTAGTTGCGCTGGATGAGGCGACCGGACGGAGTGTAGTAGTGATACGTCGTGAGCGCGAGGCCGGTGTTTTCGCTGAGGTTGTAGACGGTCTGAACGAGGCCTTTGCCGAAGGTGGTTTCGCCAACGATCAGAGCGCGATCGTGATCCTGCAAGGCGCCGGAGACGATTTCGGCTGCCGATGCTGTGTTGCGATTGACGAGGACCACAATGGGGAATTGCTTCCCGCCGTTGCCGTGGGTGGCGGTGTAGTTCTGATCGGGGTAGGCGCGCCCGCGCTGGGAAACGATGGTCTGGCCCTTGGCGAGAAGGTGATCGCAGACTTCAACGGCCTGGCTGAGGAGTCCGCCGGGGTTGCCGCGGAGATCGAGGACGAGGCCTTTGAGATCGTGGAAGCCGTCGATGGCCTGATTGACTTCCTGGGCGGTGGTTTCCTGGAACTGAGTGAGATGAATGTAGCCGACGCCTGGGCGGATCTCGTATTTAAGGTCAACGGAGGGGTGCGGGATCTCGTCGCGAACCAGATCGAAGGTGAGGGGCTTTGATTGGCCATCACGAACGACAGAGACTTGTACGTGAGTGCCTTTGGGTCCCTTGAGGTTCTTGGCGACGACGTCAGAGGTCATGCCTTCGGTTGATTTGCCGTCGATCGCAGCAATGATGTCGCCGGGCCGGATGCCCGCGCGGAATGATGGCGTGCCTTCGTACGGTGTGATGACGTAGACCTTGTTGTTCTGCTGCTGAATTACCATGCCCACGCCGTAGTAGTGGCCGCGCTGATCTTCGCGCATCTTGGCGTAAGCTTTGGGGTCGTAGAAATTGGAGTGTGGATCGAGGACGCGGAGCATGCCGGGAATGGCGCCGTCGTAGATGGCGGTATCAGCGCGATCACCGGAGATGGGCTCGGCATAGTTCTGTTCGACGAGGGCGTAGACGTCGGTGAAGGACTTCAGGGAGTCGCGGATCTGGCTCTCGTCCTGTGAGGATTGTGCTCCCACCCTGCGCTGCAAGAAGGTCCCGGCTACGGCACAAACGGCGAAGAAAACGATGAGGCTGAAAAGTGCCCGACGGGCAGGGGGGGTCATGCGGGAGGTACCTCCGAAGTGCGACTGCTACAGGCGCCTCCGAGGCACCTCGCAGGCCAAACCTGGGCTAAAGTATAGCACTGGCTATTTTGACGCCCGCTCGGGTGTTTCGGATAGCTGGTTACCGCCGTGGAAAGCGCTACGGCCGTATTCCAAATGAGGAAAGCTGGCTCCGGCCGGAATCGAGCTTACGTCTGCACTCTTTTGCTGCCCCGGGATTTACAATGACGTCTATGCCTATGGTGGTCTCCGCAGACCGCCTTGTTGTGTGCCAACTATGACTTTGAGAATCCTTCGTATCCCCGGAGCGCTTGCGCTCTCTGCAGTCCTGTTCACCGGTTTGACCCTGGCTCAGCAGAAACCTAGTTCTACGGAAAGCCCCTATGGGGGAACGACCGTAGAAGAGATCGTCGCGCGGGTCAACAACCAAATCATTACAAAATCGGATTACGATCGTGCCCAAAACGAGCTGGATCAGGAGATGCGGCAGCGGGGATCGAGCATGCAGGAGATCTCGGATGCGCACAAGGACTTGCTGCGCAATCTGATCGACCAGCAGCTCTGGCTGGCCAAGGGTAAGGAACTTGGAATCACGGGCGATACGGAGTTGATCAATCGGCTCAACGAGATCCGGAAACAATACAATCTGGCGACGATGGAGGATCTGGAGAAGGCGGCCAAGGAGCAGGGAGTCTCCTTTGAGGACTTTAAGGCTAATATTCGCAACCAGATCGTCACGCAGTCGGTGATGCGAGATCAGGTAGGGCGAAAAATCCAGCCGACTCCCGGTGAGCTGCAGAGATATTTCGAGGCGCACAAGCAGGAGTACGCTCAACCGGAAAGTGTGAAACTCGGCGAGATCCTGATTTCGACCGGGGCGAATCCGGACGATCAGCAGAAGCTTGGTGAAGCCAAGGCCAAGGCAGATGACATCGTGGCCCGGCTGAAGGCGGGTGGGGATTTTACGCAGCTTGCCAAGAGCTTCAGCGAGGGCACAACGGCGGCGACCGGCGGCGAACTGGGTACCTACAAGAAGGGACAGCTGGGTCAACCATTTGAGGATAAAACATTTGGACTGAAGCCCGGAGAGGTGACTGAGCCGATCCGGACCAAGCAGGGGTACGTCATCCTCAAGGTGCTGGAGCACAACCAGGGCGGCACTCCGGAATTCAAAGATGTCCAGAACGAGGTGGAGCAGAACTACTTTGAGGCGAAGGCCGGCCCCGCCATGCGGCAGTATCTGGCACAGATGCGGGACGAGGCAGCCATCTATATCAAGCCTGGTTATGAGGACAGCGCCGCGACCGCGGCGGAGAAGCACCCGAGTATCACGTTCAGCGCTTATCAGGCTCCCACGGCCAAGAAGAAGCGGAAGGTGGAGCGGACACGATTCCGCGAAACGACCCATGGATTCCGTCAGAAGACGGCCGTGAAGCCTCTGCCGAGTGATACTGCCGATGCGGCTGCTGCATCGGACTCTGCAAAGACCGAGAAGACGGCTAAGAAGAACAAGGACAAGACTCAAGAGGCTTCGATGAAGCCGGGCAAGAAGGAAAAGATCCGGTTTGGGAAGGCTCCGCAGGAGACACTACCGGCAGCGCCAGCCAGTCCGACGGAAGATGCGGGTGCGACGGGACAGGTGGCGAATGCGGGCGCTGAGCCAGACAATCCGCTGGAAAATGATTCGAGGCCGGAGAAGAAGACTCGTTTCAGCGATCGGGCGAAGTTGCCGAAACAGCCGAAGCCGAAGGGACCGCAGCTTGATCCCGAGACACCATCGGCACCGGACGCTGCAGAGGTTGCCGATCGACAGGCACAGGCAGGTCCGCTGGGGCTGGGCGGGAATCAGACGGATAAGAAGAAAAAGAAGAACACAACCACAGGCGACAAGACGCGGTTGAGCGACAAGAAGAAGGACGAACCGAAGGAAGATACAGGCGACAAGCCTCTGGGGTTCGCGCCTCAGCAGCCGCCGAACGGGACGGCTCCTGCTCCGCCGATACCGGGAACGCCTGGAGTTCCGCCGCAATAAGCGGTGTTTAGTTTGGAAGGTATCAGGCTCGGGATTGAGTCCCGGGCCTGACGTGTTTGCGCATTCGTTTGATTAGAGATGGTCATGTCTGTTCTGGGCGGTGTTTCTCGTAGACATGGGAGAGCTTGGTAAGCAGGTAGCCGTTGCGCTCGTAGAAGCGGTGGGCGTCGAGGCGTGTGCTGCGGGAGGTGACGCGGAGGATGGGGAGTCCGCGTTGCCATGTCCACTGCTCAACGTGTTCGCAGAGTCGGAGGCCGATCTGGCGATTGCGGTAGCCATCTTTGACGACGAGTCCACCGATGAGAGCGTGGGGCGCGGACTGGAGATGATGCTGGATGGAGGCTTCGATCCAGCCGACGATTTCGTCTGCGATGTAGGCGACGAAGGCGGGCTGGTCTTCGGCGCGAGCAGGACGTGATTCAATCCAGGCTTTAATGTCCGCTGATGAGCGCTGGTAGCCGAGTTGTTCGGTGAGGATGGCGACTTGTTCAGCGTCGCGGGTCTCGATGGGGCGGATGAGGAGTTCCTGAGTTTCGAGAGCGTTCACGTTGACATGTTCTCACGCGGTGAGACGGGGCGAATTGCGTGATGAGGCGCTTTTGAGTGACTTTGCTGATTGCTGTATGCTGACGGGCAGAATGAAGGAAATATATGTAGCCGATCTGGTGTCGTTTGAAGAGAGCCGGATCTTCGATGCGTTTTTTTTGGTGCTGGTGAAGCAGCAACGAATGACGAAGGCGAACAAGCCTTATCTCAGCCTGATTTTGGGAGACAAGACGGGACAGGTTGAGGCGCGGGTGTGGGAGCCGGGCGACTCGCGGATTGCAAGGGAATTTGAGCGCGGCGACCTGGTTAAGGTGCGCGGATGCGTGTCGAAGTTTGATGAGCGTCTGCAGATGCGGGTGGACAATCTGCGCAGGGCTTCGACGGATGAGGTGGACAGGCACGATCTGCTGCCGTGCACATCGTGCGATGTGGATGAGCTGTGGCGGAAGCTGCTGGGATTTGTCGAGAGCTTCACCGATCCGGATCTGAAGCTCTTGCTGAGTACGCTTCTTGCGGATTCGGGTTTAGCGCAGGCGTATCGCGAGGCTCCGGCGGCGAAGCAATTGCATCATGCGTGGCTGGGCGGTTTGCTGGAGCATGTAGTGAGTTTGCTGACGCTGGCGGATCGGGTGGCGCCGCACTACCCGGTGCTGCATCGGGATCTGCTGCTTACGGGGGTGGTGCTGCACGATATCGGCAAGGTCCAGGAACTGACGTGGGAGGTTGGGTTCGAGTACAGCGTGGAGGGCGTGCTGCTCGGGCACATCCAGATGGGGATGGCGCTGGTGGAGAAGACGATAGACAAGCTGCCGAATTTCCCGCCGCGGCTGAAGACGCTGGTGCTGCATTTGATCCTGTCGCATCATGGGAAGCTGGAGTTTGGGTCGCCGAAGCTGCCAATGATTCCGGAGGCGCTGGTGCTGAACTTTGTGGACGATCTGGATGCGAAGATGCAGGCGATGATGAGCGAGTTCGAGCGGTCGGCGCGCGAAGGCAAGGGCGCGGATGAGCTGACGAACCGGATCTGGGCTCTGGATCAGCGGCAGATGCTGAATACGCGCGAGTGGCTGAAGAAGGATGTGAAACCGACAACGGGATCGCTATTCGACGAACCAGCTCCACTGCTCTTCAGTGAGGGGAACGACGGATAGACGGCCGATCTTTACGAGCGGCGAGTCGCGGAAGATTGCGGTTGCCTTGATCTGATCGAGGGACTTTGGCGCCTTTAGGCGCTTGCCTACTTTCACACGGACGATGGGGACCTTGGGGTCGGTTGCGTCGACGCTGACGACGGAGCCGGTGCCGACGGCCGTGCGCTCATCACCAGTGTGGTAGAAGATCCACTTCGTGCCGGGTTTCATCTCGCGGAGATTTTTGACGGCAGTGGGATTGGTGACGCCATCCCAGTTGGTTTCTGTGTCGCGCAGGAAGTCGTCGAAGGAGTAAGCGTCGGGCTCGGTTTTGAAGAGGAAGTGGGCGGGCATGGGAGCTATGGTATGCGAGGGAGGTCAAGGTGCAAACAGAATTGTTCTTAGCTACGCCCCACTGTTAACTCTGAATCTGCAAAGGTGTGGGTAGAGGGATTGTAGATCGCCTGCCAGTGACAGGGTCCGCCATCATTGACGAAGGTCAGCCTCTTGCGCCAATCATTGTTGGCTCCATATGGGTTAGGACACAGCCCGTTGACGAAAAGAAGGTTCTTGCCGTCGACGGCGATCGCGAGGTACTGACGCATGTATTGGCTCGCCTCGATGTGAGCGTTTGAGTCGAGATTTTTGTTCGTAAGTTTGGAAATCTGAGGTAACTCATCCTCCGCCTCTTGCATGTCGCCCAACGTCGGCTCCCAACTCTGCACATGGACGCCAAGGGATAGGAGCTTGCCATAGGTGTTATTGAACGCGGCGATCTCGGTAGCCGGCAAGAGTGCAAAATCGGGTTTATGCGCGGAGGGAGTCGGATTGTGCGGTGCTGACCCAGATGAAGATCTTAAGTGCCACAACTCGAACCCCAGCGCGCCGCAGAGCAGCACCAGCAGGGCGATTTTCAACCAGATATTTTTCATCTGCTCACCGGAGCTTGCATTATCGCTCGCACCGGCGCTTCCAGCCACCGGCGGACTACTCTGTGAGCCGCTTGCTGCCATTTACAATCGAAAGAACATGATCCGATTCTCAACAGCGGGCGAGTCGCACGGAGAGGCCCTGATTGCGCTGGTCTCCGGGCTGCCTGCGGGGCTGCCAGTGGACCTGGAGTTCGTCAACCGCGAGCTATGGCGGAGGCAGCAGGGCTACGGGCGCGGCGGCCGAATGAAGATCGAGACGGACAAGGTGCATATCCTTTCGGGCGTGCGGCATGGCAAGACGATCGGATCTCCGGTGGCGATCGAGATCGTGAACCGGGACTGGAAGAACTGGGAGGAGAAACTCCCGGTGGAGGCGGGCGATCCGGCGAAGCACCAAGCGGTAGCTTCTCCGAGGCCGGGGCATGCGGACCTGGCGGGGGCACTGAAGTACAACTTTCCCGACGCGCGGTATGTGCTGGAGAGGGCGTCGGCGCGAGAGTCGACGGCGCGAGTAGCGGCAGGCGGGTTTGCGAAGCTGCTGCTGCGATACCTGGGAATTGAAGTTTCGAGCCACGTGATCCGCGTGGGACGTGTGGAACTGGAACGGGCGGCGACGTGGGACGAGATTGCCGCAGTCGCCGAGCAGAAGGAGATCGTGCTGGGCTGTGTCGATGCTGCGACGGAAGCGCGGATGAAGGAAGAGGTCGAGCACGCTTCGCGGACCGGCGATACGGTTGGTGGGGTTTTCGAAGTTGTGGTCCACGGGGCGCCGGCGGGGCTGGGAACTTACGCCAACTGGGATGAGCGGCTGGATGGACTGCTGGCGTGGTCGGTGATGAGCCTGCAGGCGGTGAAGGCGGTGGAGATCGGACGAGGGGTGACCGCGGCTGAGTCGTTTGGATCGACTGTGCATGATGCCATCCACTATGCGAAAGAAGAGACCGAGAGGCCGACGCGGTTCACCCGTGAACAGAACAACGCGGGCGGAGTTGAGGGCGGGGTTTCGAACGGTGAGGACATCGTGGTTCGAGGCTACCTGAAGCCCATTTCGACGCTGCGGAGGCCGCTCGAGTCGGTGCGGTTTGACACCCGCGAGGCGACCAGCGCAAGTTACGAGCGCAGCGATATTTGCGTGGTGCCTGCGGCGGGAGTAGCTGCTGAGGCGATGGTGGCAATGACAGTGGCGGGGCTGGCGCAGCAGAAGTTCGGCGGGGACTCTGCAGACGAGATGAAACGAAATTTTCTGGGATACATCGAACAGATACGGAGCTTTTAGTCAGCAGAGATGATGTTAAAGATTGTGAAATACCCGGAGCCCGTGCTATCGCAACCCGGCGAGCCGGTAACGGAGTTCAACGACGAGCTGAAGAAGCTAGTCGAAGACATGTTCGAGACGATGTATGCCTCGCAGGGGATCGGACTGGCGGCGCCGCAGGTGGCTGTGTCGAAGCGAGTCACAGTGATTGACCTGAGCCAAGGGAAAGATCCCGAGCAGAAACTGGTGCTCGTGAATCCGGAGATCATCTTTCGCGAGGGCAAGCAGTATGAGGAGGAGGGCTGCCTCAGCTTTCCCGAAATTCGTGAAAAAGTGCAACGTGCATCCACGGTGAAAGTGCGGGCGCAGGACCTGAACGGAAAGTGGTTTGAGATGGACGGTGAGGAGCTGCTGTCACGTGCATTTCAGCATGAGATCGATCATCTCGACGGAATGCTGTTCATCTTCCGCATGAGTTCGCTGAAGCGCGACCTGGTGCTGCGCAAAATTCGCAAGATGCAGCGCGAAGGCACTTGGTAAAAGCGTGAAGCTGGTATTCTGCGGGACGCCTCAGTTTGCCGTGCCGAGTTTGCAGGCGTTAATTGCGGCGGGGCATGAAATCGCGCTGGTGGTTTCCCAGCCGGACCGGCCGGCGGGGCGTTCGCAGCAGATGACTGCGCCTCCGGTGAAGCAGACCGCGCTGGAAGCAGGGCTGGAGATCATGCAGCCCGAAAAGATCAAGAACAACTCAGATTTTCGCGCGCGGCTGGAGGCCATTGCGCCGGACGCGATCGTTGTGGTGGCATACGGACGCATCATCCCTGCATGGATGCTGAATCTGCCGCGATTGGGATGCATCAATCTGCATGGTTCATTGCTGCCGAAATATCGTGGGGCTGCGCCGATCCAGTGGGCCGTTGCTTTGGGGGAGACCGTTACCGGGAATACGACGATGCTGCTGGAAGAGGGGCTGGATACGGGGCCGATTCTGCTGCAACAGGAGATACCGATTGCGCCGGGGCAGACTGCTTCGGAGTTGTTTGATGTGATGGCGAAGGCGGGTGCGCCGCTGGTGGTGAAGACGCTGGCTGGGCTTGATGATGGGACAATTACGCCGAAGCAGCAGGACGATTCACTCGCGACACTGGCGCCGATCCTGACGAGAGATGATGGGCGCATGGATTTTGGAAAGTACACGGCGAGAGAGCTTTGGAATCGGTGGCGGGGATTTCAGCCCTGGCCGGGGGCGTACGCGAGACTGGATGGGAAGAAGCTGATTGTGCACCGGATGCAAGCCGCGCAGAAGCACGCTGCTGCTGAGCCGGGCGTGGTTGAGATCGTGGACGGTGCGATGCTGGTGGCGTGTGCGCAGGAAACGTGGCTTGATATTACGGAGCTGCAGCTTGAGGGCAAAAAGCGGATGACGATTTCGGAGTTTCTGCGTGGTGCTGGGCTGCGTTCCGGCGTACGGCTGGAATAGCAGATGAGTACGGTCTCGCCAGCGCGTAAGGCTGCGTTCTCGATTCTGAAGACGATGGAGAAGTACGGGCACTCTGACACGCTGCTGCGGAGCCGAAGTGTTGAGGTCCTGTCAGAACCGAACCGAAAGCTGACGACGGCTCTGGTACTCGGAGTGCTGCGCTGGCAGATTGAATTGGACCGGCAGGTTCGGGCGCTATTGAAACACCCCAACGCGAAGCTGGATGCTGAGGTGCTGATCGCACTGCGGATCGGCGCGTTTCAGCTGGTGCATATGAACAGGATTCCGGCGCGGGCGGCGATCGACGAAAGCGTGGAGCTGACGAAGGGGGCCGGGCACCGGTTTGCATCGGGAATGGTGAATGCGGTGTTACGGAAGCTAGCGAATTTGCGTGAGGAGCGCACGGTAGCAGAAGGGCCGGACGAGTGCAACGGTGGATATCCAACGTGGATGGTGAAGAGGTGGACTGAAGCGTACGGTGAAAAAGCGGCGTGCACAATCTGCAGGTACGGTCAGGAGCAGCCTCAATTGTTTGCGCGATTGAGCAGTGCTGATGTTGAGAGAGAGCTTGCGAAAGAAGGTATCGAACTCGGGCCAGGCGAGCTTCTGAGGGCTGCTCGGCGGGTGGTCTCGGGAGATGTGACAAAGACACCTCTATTTCGCGATGGGCGAGTGCGCATCCAGGATGAGGGATCGCAGCTGATAGCGGAGCTTGTGCCGCGGGGTCAGAAAATTCTGGACTGCTGCGCGGCGCCGGGTGGAAAGACGCTGATTTTAGGCGAGCGGAATCCCGAAGCGGAAATTGTGGCTTGCGACGGCAGCCACCAGAGGCTTGGGTATCTGCGGAGCCGACTCAGGGTGATAGGTGAGCGGGTGGAGTGCCGGTTAGCGGACGTGACACACCTGAAGGAAGAGAGTGTGTTTGATGTTGTGCTTGCGGATGTGCCGTGCAGCGGGACGGGAACGCTGGGGCGAAATCCGGAGATTCGGCATCGGCTGCGGGCGGAGGATCTAGCGCTGCAAGCGGAACGGCAGAGGGCGATTCTGAGGGCAGCTTTGCGGGCGGTGCGGCCGGGTGGGTTCGTGCTCTATTCGACGTGTTCTCTGGAGCCGGAGGAGAATGAGCAAGTGATTGAGGGGGTGATCGGCGAGCAGAGGGGAGCCGAGCTGGTTTCGCTGCAAGACAGGATCGAGGAGCTGCGAGCAGAGGGAGTTTTGACGGATTCAGGTGCGGAGCGGCTGGCGAGGTGTGTATTGCCGCAGGGATCGTTGAGACTTCTGCCGGGAGAGTTCGAGACCGACGGGTTCTTTGCGGCGCTGATTCAAAAAAGCGCGCTGATCGGCTATTCGGGCGGGAGCTTGAGGTCGTCGTAGTTGCGGCCCAGGACGGCGCAAAGCGCTTCAATCACGAGCTCGTGATCCTGTCGCATGGGGAGACCTGAGACTGTGATGCTGCCGATGATTCCGACGTTGATGACACAGAGCGGGAATGAACCGCCGTGTGTTGCATAATCGGCGATCGGAAGGCCCTGGCTCTCGTAGACGGTTTTTTCTTTAAGTTTCTCGTTGAGAGCGGCGATGTAGGAGCTGTGATGGAAGCGGGCGACGACGTTCCCTTTGCGACGCACCCATTCAGGATTGTCGGGCGTGGTGCCGTCCATGGCTGCGTAGAAGAGCGGGTGACCGAAGCGGCGGACGTCGATGACGATGGGCAGGCGTCGCTCGGCGGCGATGCTGCGGAGCCTTGAACCGATCTGCCATGCGATTTCGGAGTCCAGTTTAGGCAGGACGAGTTCGCGCTCCTGCAGTGCGATGCGATCAAGATCTTCCTGTAGTCCCATGGTTCAGGCTCCTCGCTTCGCAATGATAACGGATCAGCTTTCGGTGGCTTCTTCGAGGGGAGGCTGCGGGATGATGCCGAGGCGCTGGTAAATGGGCCGCATATCTTTGCGGATGGCAGGTAGCTGTGACGCGAACCAGATGCCACCGAGAATGCAGGCGACGCCGCTGAAGAGGACGGTGCGAGGGGCTCCGATGGAGTCGGCCATTGCGCCTGCGAGAAGGCTGCCGAAGGGGGCCATGCCAACGAAGGCCATGGTGTAGTAGCTCATCACGCGACCACGCATATTCTCGTCGACGAGCGTCTGGATGATGGTGTTGCTGCCGGTGAGCCCCTGCATCATTCCGAAACCCGTGACGAGCATCATCAGTATCGAGAGCCAGAGGTAGTGCGAGAAGCCGAAGGCGATCAGGCCGATACCGAAGATGACGGCAGCTACAGGGATGACTCTGGTGAGACCGCGAACGGAGCGACGCATCACGAGAGAAAGCGCAGAGGCAAGCGATCCGACGCCGACAGCACCCATGAGGAAGCCAAGTGTGTGCGGGCCTCCGTGAAGAATCTTAGCCGCGAAGATCGGCATGAGCACCATGAAGGGCCATCCCATGAGGCTGAGCAAAGCAAAAAGGAGGAGGATCGAGCGGATGGGCACGAATCCTGCGACATAGGTCCAGCCTTCCTTAAGTTGCGTCAGCATAGAGGCTCGCGCTCGCTGCTCCTCAATACGCGGTACACGCATCATGAGAAGCGAGATGATGACGGCTATGTAGCTGATACCGTCGACGAGAAAACACCAACCTTCGTTCTTCACTGCGATGAGCAAACCGGCGAGAGAAGGGCCAACAAGCCTGGCCATGTTGACCATAGACGAGTTGATGGCAATGGCGTTGGACAGGTCGGCGCGATCTTCGACCATCTGGATCATGAATGATTGCCGCGCCGGCATGTCGAAGGCGTTGATTAATCCCTGGAAGACGCTGAGGGCAAGCACTTCGCTGATGGTGATTCGATGGGAAAGCGTAAGCAATGCGAGTGCGAGCGACTGAACCATCGCGAGCGCCTGAGTCCAAATCAGGACTTTGCGACGGTCGATGCGATCGACGATGACACCAGCAATGGGCGCGAGGAGAAACGTAGGGATCTGCCCGGCGAATCCGACGGTGCCGAGGAGGAGTGCGGAACCGGTGAGGCGGTAGACAAGCCAGGATGTTGCCACTCGCGTCATCCATGTGCCGATGACGGAGATGCTCTGGCCGCCGAAGAAGAGGCGGAAATTGCGATGGCGGAGGGCACGCCACGCGTGGGAGAACTGGCGAGCAGGCAGAGATTGATCAGGAGGATTTTTAGATTCTGACTCCATTTTTCATTTTGTTAGATGATCGGGCGAGCGGGATGGCTTTATTTCGCAGCGACGAGCTTGATGGCGGTGTTCTGGTCGACGCGTGCGCCAGCCAGAGGCTGCTGTGTGATTACGGATCCGGGCGGGGTCGGCGGAGCGGGCGCGGCGCCTGTGGCATCCACGGGCGGGATGTTCACGTCAACGTAGGTAGGGGGATCAACCTTGAGACCGATGCGTGTAAGCTGGTCAATCGCCGTGGTGACAGGAAGTCCCGCGAGGTCGGGCATAACGTAGCCGTCGGGGGCGGAGCTGTCCGGTGCGGCGACGAGGATGTTCACGCTGGGCTGTGCGATTCCATGAGAGTGAGCGGGAGGATCCTGCGCGAGAACCAAGTTGTCCTGTGCATTGGTCCAGGGCAACTTCGCTGTAACTCCAACCTGAAGGCCAGCTCGCCGCAGACGCAAGGCGGCAACACGCGCGTCAGTGCCGACGGTATCAGGTACGTCGACCTTTTGAGGGCCAAGGCTCTCAGAGACACGGACATGCCACTCCCGGCGAACGACGGTGCCAGGTGTTGGAGACTGGGAAAGGATATGCCCAGCTGCGACGTCGGAGGAGTAGTAACGATTGTCGACATCCAGGTTGAGGCCCATGCCAGCTGCCTGGCTGCGCGCATCGGCAACTGTCATGCCCTTCAACGCGGGAACTTGCACTTCCGCGCCGTGAATCGCAAAGTGCATGGTGGTGATGGCGGAGACCATTGCAACAGCGACGAGCAGCATGACGACAGAAGCCATGCGGAAAACCCGGAGGAGCAGGCTGCCTCTCATGGCTCGGGCTCTCCGTCGGGATAAGCAATTTCGTAATCGATGGGGGTGGACTTCTCGAGCATCTTCGAGACGGAGCAGTATTTGTTCTTGGAAAGAGATACGGCGTCTTCGACGGCTTTGCGGCTGAGGTGTCCGCCCCGCACAGCGTATGTCAGCTTGATGTGCGTGAAGACTCTGGGAGGGGTTTCGGCCTGAATGGCGTTGGCCGTGACGCGCAGGGCAGTTAAATTCTGGCGCTTCTTCTTGAGGATGCTGACAACGTCGACGGAAGTGCAGGAACAGAGTGCCATCAGAACGATTTGCAGCGGGCTTGGTCCGTAGGTATGGGCCGAATCGCCATCGATTGTGATGGATTTGCCGTCTTCTGTAGAGCCCTGAAAAACCTCGCCGTGCTTCCAATCGGAGTGCGCGATCAAGAATTGTCCTCCCCTGCGCTGGTGACCCTATTATCGAACATTGCGCGCAGGATCAGCGGGTGTTGTCAGTGACTGGTTCGGGATGAATGGTGACGCGATGGACTTCCGGGCACTCTAGCTTGAATCGATCTTCAAGAGATGTGATGACCTCGTGGACATGGTGCATCGAGAGTTCATCTGGAAGTGTGCAGTGGCAAGAGAGTGCTATTTGTTCTCCGGTGCGGCCAACCTTGATCTGATGGACGTCGATGATCTCCTGGTCGACGGCCGCGGCTGCGCGGAGAGCTTTTTCGATGCGGCGGTCTGATTCGACGATCTCTTCGGGCTGCTCGATAGTGGCGGGCTCACTCTCGATGTGGGTGAGGATCGAGTCGATCTCGGGGGTTTCGCGCATGATTTCGGCTTCGAGGCCGCTGACGAAGCTGTGAGCCGCGATAAGAGGAAGGTTCTCGTCGAGTTCGACATGCAACTCGACATGAAGCTTACCGTGATGGGACTGGACGCTGAGATCGTGTACGGGAACATTGTTACGGGCTGCGACGGCGCGCACGCGATCGAAGATGCTTTCGGCGCGCGACTGGCGGGGAACGGTGTGGATGACAACGTCTGCTTGAGGAAGAACGTGGTGCACGGCTTCAGTGGCAGCGCGGACTAGTTCGCCGGTGTGCTCGAAGGTGGTGCGAGAGGGCATTGCGAGGGTGAGGTCGGCGAAATAGTTGGGGCCGGAACGACGGACGCGGGCTTGTTCGACAGCGAGAACGCCTGGAACCTTTGCCGCTTCGTGGATGACCTTGAGTCGCGTTTCTGCGGGAATCTGATCCATCAGTACGCCGACGGTTTCGCGCGTGAGAGTGGCTGTGATGCGAAGGATCATGAGGGAAACGAAGATGGCAGCGACGGGGTCGGCATAACGGAGCCAGTCAATGTGCCAGTAGACACCCGCCCATGTTGCAAGAAGTCCAGCGAGAACAGCAACAGAGGCCCAGATGTCAGAGGAGAAATGAAAGGCGTCTGTCGCAAGAGCGGGCGAGCCCGTTCGCTCAGCTACGCGACGAAGTGCACGAGAGCGCCAGAAATCGACACCGATGGAACTGAGGACAACGAGGACAGGCCAGATGGAGAACCTGAGCTCGTAGGTGTTTAGGCGAATGCGTTGGATCGCTTCCCAGATGATCCAAACGCAGGAGATAGCCATGAGGCCGGCTTCGAGGAATGCAGAGAGGTTCTCAACTTTGCCGTGTCCGTAGGTATGGTCTTCATCGGCGGGCTTGTCGGAGACGCGAACAGAGAAGAAGGTGAGGGTCGCGCCTGCGAGATCGAGGCCGGAGTGAGCGGCGTCTGAGAGAACGCCCAACGACCCGGAAATAATGCCGGCCGCGAGTTTAAGGGCCGTCATGCAGGTAGCCGCCAGCATGGAATTGAGCGCGACACGGCGCTTCAAGGCCGAGTTCTCCGCGGGAGTTAATGCGGAAGGATTCGTGGCGGCGAGAGTCATCGCGTACCTAGAGTACAGGCGGGCGCGCGGCCATGTACAACCCGGCGATGCCGAAGGTGTATGGCTGCCAATTGCAATTGGAATAACCAACCCGGCGCATCATTTCGATCATTTCGAAAGGAGACGGGAAAGCGCCGACTGATGAGGGCAGGTAGTTATAAGGGCCGTTCTTGCCGCAGATGAGCCGACCAATGATGGGCAGGATGCGATGGAAGTAGAGCGCGTAGGCTTTGCCGGCCAGGCCGCCGGGTTGGCTAAATTCGAGAATGCCGAGACGACCACCGGGTTTGAGTACGCGATGAAATTCGCGTAGGCCCGCTTCATAGTTGGCGAGATTGCGGAAGCCGAAGGCGGTTATGACGAGGTCGACTGATTGCGATCGGAGAGGCAGTTGGAGAGCGTCTGCCTCGAGAGCGATGGCGTGGGAGTTGTTTCTCGGATGAGGGCCGAATTTCTGCAATCCGCGGCTCAACATGGCGTGCGCGAAGTCGGCTGCGAGGATGGGACGCGCGTTCGCGCGACGATGCTTTAGAAGGGCGAGGGTGAGGTCGCCAGTGCCGCAGCAGATATCCAGGACAGCGGCATTGGGATCGGCGAGGGTGGAACGGAACGCGAAAGCTGCACGACGCCACCAGAGGCGGTCGATATTCGCGGAGAGAACGTGATTGAGGAGGTCGTAGCGCGGCGCGATGGTGTTGAACATCTGCTGCACAGCCTGGGCCGCGTGCGACTCATCCTGCGCACCCATGGGCTTTGCACCTGAAGCGATCATGATGCGCGTGCTTCCTTTGCCTGCGAGAGCATGTAGGTGACGGCCGCGAGAAGCTCGGGATGAGTGAGGTCTTCGATCACCCCTGCGTCGCCAATGCCGATGGGGACAACGAAGCGGCGGACTCCGCCGACGTTCTTCTTGTCGCTGCCGGTGGCGGCGATGAGGCGGGCGGCGCGGAGATCCAGTGCCGGTAGCGGGCCATAAAGGTGAATGAGTTTTTCAATGCGGGCGGCCTGTGCGCCAGTGATGCTGCGCCGGCGGTGAGCGACGTAGAAGGAGACGATCATGCCCCATCCGACAGCTTCGCCATGGAGGAGAACTTTGTATTTTGTGACCTGCTCGATGGCGTGTCCCACTGTGTGCCCAAGATTGAGGATCATGCGAAGGCCGTTTTCGCGCTCGTCCTGGTTGACGACCGAGGCCTTCATGCGGATGGAGGCCGCGATCACTTTCTCCAGCGCTTTAGGGTCGCGCGAGAGGATCTCGTTGACGTGCTCTTCCATGAAGCGGACTAAGGAGCGATCACGAATAATGCCGGCCTTAACGCTTTCCATAAGGCCCGCGCGGAGTTCGCGGTCGGGCAGAGTGCCGAGGACGTCGATATCGGCGAAGACGGCGGCGGGATGATGGAAGCTGCCGACGAGATTCTTGCCTTCAGGGAGGTTGACGCCTGTCTTGCCACCGACGGAGGAGTCTACCTGGGCAAGGAAAGTTGTGGGGACCTGTACGTAACGGATACCGCGCATGAAGATGGCAGCGACAAATCCGCCGACGTCGCCGACGATGCCGCCGCCGAACGCGATGAGCAGTGAGCCGCGATCGGCTCCGGCACGAAGCATCTGACGCAAGATGCTTTCAACGCTCTTGATGGTTTTGTGCTTCTCGCCTGGAGCAAGGAAGAGGAGAGTGGGCGATTCGTCGAATGATGTGAGGAAAGTGTCGCCCCAGAGTGCCCAGATTTCGGGAGAGGTAAGGATGAAGACGCGACGGGGCAACTTGCCGGTTGCGCGCTCAATGCGGGTTGCGAGCGAAGCGATTAGGCCGCTGCCCGCGTATACATCGTATTTAGCGGAAGGGGTTTCGACCCGGATGGTATGCACGTTGATTCCATCCTATCGGAACGGGGCGGGACGAAAATCCGCAGCGAAATGACTGCCCCACAGCCATAGGCACTCAGCTTTCCCATTGGAGAGAAGGCTACAGGGAGTGTTTTCGCATGGTGAACTTGATCGGGCTTGGGATGTATTTTCGAGGTATCCAGTTAGAGCGCATTTACATCAGAGTTAATGTGGTAGGGCTCTCGCAAAGATCTCATTCACCTAGGGTTTTCCCTAGTCACCTTATTTCGATTTGCAGATGGATTGGAGTGCACGATGCAGTTCTTCTGCGTTTCCCGAGTTGTTAACTATGAATTCTCATGCTCGTGTGCTGGTAGTAAGTCGTGACGAGATGCTGCTGAGATCGAGAGAGATGATTTTAGGTGCATTTTTCGCCGTAAGGGGTGCCGGCCGATTTGTTGAGGCCAAGTCCCTTTTAACAAGCTACGACTTCGATTTGGTTGTGCTGTGTCATTCTCTGACTACGGATGAGTGCGAACGCCTGGCGATGATGGCGCGTGAACGGTCTCCGCGGTGTCAGGTTCTGGCGATGAGCCCATCATCCCGGGGGAATATGAAAGCGTGGGCAGACAAGCAACTCGGCGTGGATGCCGGGCCGTACGGACTATTGAAGAAGTGCGCGGAAATGCTGGGTTTCGTACTAAAAAGCAAGGCTCGCGCCTCACACGCAGCATAGATGCGTTTCATTGGTGAGTCGAGGCGAGTGATAGCCTCGAAGAGATGGCATTTCTTTCTCCGGTTCACTTCATTGTGATGGGCGCGGGAGTCGCAGGACTGCGTGCGGCTATCGAGCTTGCGGATGGAGGCGACGTCCTCGTTGTCACGAAGGAGTCTCTGGGCGAGTCGAATACGTTCTATGCGCAAGGTGGGATTGCCGTAGCTTCCTGGGAAGAGACGGAAGATCTCACCTTGCACCTGACCGACACTCTTTCTGCAGGAGACGGCCTTGTATTTCAGCCAGCCGCCGAGGTGCTGGTATCGGAGGGACCGGAGCGCGTAGCCGAACTCATTGAATGGGGAACGCGGTTCGACTGCGAGGCTGGCAAACTACTGCGCACGCGCGAAGGAGCGCATTCTCGACCGCGAATTCTGCATGCGAACGGAGATGCCACCGGAGCGGAGATCAGTCGGTCGCTGGTGGCGCAGGCTCATGCGCATCCTCGGATCAGGTTTGCGGAGTGGACGATGGTTAGCCGGCTACTCGTTCGCGATGGGCGAGTGATAGGGGCGGAACTCGTGCCTGCCGGGCCTCAGAGCGATTGCAATGTCGGACGAGAGCTAGTCAGTGCGCGTGCGGTGCTTGTCGCGTCGGGTGGCGCGGGGCAGGTTTACAGCGACACCACAAATCCGCCTGTTGCGACCGGTGATGGCATAGCGCTGGCGTTGGAGGCTGGTGCGGAGCTCGCGGATATGGAGTTCTACCAGTTCCATCCGACTGCGTTTTCATTTCCTGGCGCGCCGCGGTTCCTGATATCGGAAGCGCTGCGGGGGGAAGGCGCTTTTCTCCGCAACGACCGGGGCGAGCGATTCATGGAGCGGTACCATGCTCTGCTGGAATTGGCTCCGCGAGACGTGGTGGCGCGAGCAATTATCCGCGAGGGAATGAGCGAAGACGGTGAGTTGCGGCAAGTGTTTCTCGATATGCGGCACGTGAAGAACATCGATCTGCAGAAGCGATTCCCGGGCATCAGTGCATTTCTTGCGCGGTATTCGCTGGACCTGCATTGCGATCTGATTCCGGTGCGTCCTGCGGCGCATTACCTTATGGGCGGGGTTCGGACCGACCTGATGGGGCGGACGAGTGTGAAAGGGCTGTACGCAGCGGGAGAGGTGGCGTGTACGGGCGTGCATGGAGCGAACCGGCTCGCTTCCAATTCGTTGCTGGAAGGGCTGGTGTTTGGGGCGCGGGCGGCGAAGGCGATGCTCCAGGATGGTCTACCTCTGGTTGATGATGTTCGTGCCGGTGCGGAGCTTTCAGGTGACGGCGGCGCGAAACAGATCGAAGATTGCGTTGAAGCGCTGCAACGAGGCATGTGGGCGGACGGCGGGCTTTTGCGTTCTGCATCGTTGCTGGAGGAAGGTCTTCGATTGCAGGCGCAGATCGAAGCGGGGATAGCTTCTGAGGGCAGAGCGATGGAGTGCCGTCCGCAGTTGGAGGCCCAATCGCTTTGCAGTGTTGCGCGGGCTATCTTGTGTTCGGCGCTGGCGCGCAAGGAGAGCCGGGGAGCGCATTTTCGGAACGATTTTTCTAAGCGCAACGATGCGGAGTTTCAGAAACATTCGATCTACACCGCGGATGGACGGGTCAGGTTCGAGCAACTGTGATCAATGGCTGGAGCTGTGTTCGGGTTTAGGTCCGGCAAGCACAGACCAAACTGCGCAGATGGCCAGGATGGCTCCCATCACTGCAAGAGACAGAGTGATGGAGATGTCGAGCCAGTGTTCTGAGAGCATTTTGAAGGCGATGAAAGCGAGCAGTGCGCCGAGGCCGTAGTGGAGGTAGCGCAGCCGATCGAGCAGCGAGGCGAGCGCGAAGTACAGCGATCGCAGGCCGAGGATCGCGGCGATGTTCGACGTGTAGACGACGAAGGGATCGTGCGAGACGGCGAGCACTGCGGGAATAGAATCGACGGCGAATAACACGTCCGTTAACTCCACAGCGAGGATTACTGGCAGCAGGGAGTCCTTCTTCGGGTGCATGTTCCGAACCCAGTGGGGGACCACGTCGCGCGTTGACTTCTGGCTGATCAAGCGCCATGCAGCATAGAGCAGGAAAGCGCCGAATACGTAGTTGACCCATGCGAAGTGTTCGATGAGGGTCACGCCAAGCGCTATGAAGAGGGCGCGCATGATGATTGCTCCGCCGACGCCCCATGCGAGCGCTTTATGCTGCTGACCGCCAGTGAGCCTGAATCCTTGGAAGATCACAAGAAAGACGAAGAGATTGTCCACGCTCAGGGAGGTCTCGATGGTGTAGCCAGCGATGAATTCCATCGCCGTAACGTGACCTTGTCTGAGGGCAATGAAACCGGCAAATCCGAATGCAAGCAGCGCTAGAACGACTGTCCAGAGCCACGCTGTCCTTCGCGAGGGCCCAGACTCTTTTTTATGGCTCGGGAGCAGTAGATCGACGATAAGCAGTGCACCCGTCACCATGTGGAAACCAATCCACCAAGACCAGGTTGCGCCACCAATCATGCCTGGATGTTACTAGACGGCAGCTTGCAGGAACCAGCGGTCGAGTGGCTATCTCTGGTTAATGAGACGGATAGTTTCGAGGAAGACGTCACCAACCATAGCGAGGCTGCGAGCACTTACTTTGTCCATGGTGTCCTGCGCTGTGTGGTGGTAGCCGTTGTTGGGCCCATAGTCGAGATCGATGACGTCGATGGAGGGAACGCCGCGCTTAACGAAGGGAAGATGGTCATCTTCGACAGGTTCGTCAGACTGGAAGAAGTGGCGTTCATCGCCGCATTTTTTGGCAGCCTGGCGGACGAGATCGACGAGCCAACCCGTGGAGTTGCTTTCGCGCTGGATGTCGAGGTCTTTGTCGCCAATCATGTCGGCGAGTATGAAGGCTTTTATCTTGCCGAGTGTGCCGTCGCCGCCCCATTTCGCGGCGAGGTGTCGACTGCCGTAGGTGGAGTCGGAAGCGGACCAGTGCTGGATAGCCTCTTCGCCGTCGAAGAAGACGAGCCAGACAGAGTAGCCCTCGAGTTTTTTGGCGCGTAGCTGGTCGGCGACGGCCATGAGAAGGCCGGTGGTGGCGGCGCCGTCGTTTGCGCCCACGAAGTTAATATTTCTCAGCGGGTAATTGGTCTCGTAGTGGGTGCCGAGGACAATGGCGCCGTCCTTCTTGCCCGGGAAGCGCACGATGAAGTTATGCAGCAAGACCGGACCAATCGGCGTGTTGGCGGTGAAGGTGTCTTCTTCAAGCTGGTCGTGCTTGAACTGGTTGCGGATGAAGGCTTCGGCTTTGACGTGCCCCGGACCTGTGGGCCAGCGCGGGCCGATGGCCGCGAAGGACTTTGCGTACTCGTACGCCTTGGCGCCGTTGAAGCGGACTTGCGCGGATGCATGTTGAAAAACCAGGGCAAGGATCGTCAGGCAGAGGCAAGATGCGATCCGACCGTGAGAGACCACGGTCATTGTGCGGCCGCCTCTTTCGCGCGTTTGCGATCGGGATGGACCCACCAGGCTACGAGGATGCCGACTACGTACAGCGCGAGCATGGGGATGGCATAAATGCACATCGTCCATGGATCGGGACTGGGGCAGATGACTGCGGCCACGATGAAGACGGCGAGGATGGCGTATCGGATGTTCTTCCAGAGGAATCGAGGGCTCACGATGCCGAACAAGGCGAGGAAGAAGATGAGGATCGGTAATTCGAAACTGATGCCCAGGCCGAGAATGATGGAGAGGAAGAAGCTCGAATAGTCCTCGATGGTGATCATCGGGGTGAAGTCATGCCCGAACTGGATCACCAGGATCTTGATGGCCCCGGGCAGAACGTAGTAATAACCGAAGGCCGCGCCAAGCAGGAAAAGGCTGACGGTGGCGGCCATGAACGGAATGACGAAGCGTTTTTCCTTTTGATACAGGCCTGGAGCGATGAAAAGCCACACCTGATACAGAATGAAGGGGCTTGCGATGATGGCGCCTGCGAGCAACGCGACGTAGAGATATAGATTAAGGGCATCCATGGGATGCGTGAAGACCAGGGACTTGCCGATTTTGAGCAACGGGGCTTGAAGAAAATGGAGAAGCTGGATGCGGAAGATCCAAGCAACGGCGAATCCCGCAATGAGATAGGCAGCGGAGTGGATGATGCGCCGCCTTAGTTCATCCAAATGCTCCATCAGGCTCATGCCTGGAAGCTCTGCGCGTTCTGAAACGGCTGCGCGCGCTTTATCGATTGCGTCCGCGGCATCAACCATGCGGGTTCACTGCCTCCGCGGCCTCCGAAGAATGGGGAGTAGATTCGGCTTCCTCAATTCCGGTGGATTGCTGCTGGGAAGAGCTGGGCTCTTCCATGGCAGGGGAGTCGTCAGGAGAGCCGTAGGCGCGATTGGGGCGGGAAGCGGCGACCGTTTCGCCGACGGTGGGAGGCACAATACGAGGCGCAGAATCGTCCATTTTCAGCTCATCTGAGCTCGTCTCGGCAGGGTACTGCTCAGGATAGGCAGTTTCCCCTGAATAGGGGGAATCGGCGGGCTTTGAAGTGAGTGGATCAGCAGAGACGGAGGCCTGTTCAGAGGCGGCCTGGGCTGCGAGGGTGCGCTGGCGCTCCTCTTCCTTTCTCCGGCGCTCGGCCTCTTCAGACTGGCGCAACTCCTCTTCCATCTGGAACTTGAAGTCGTTTGAAGCTTTGCGGAATTCGTACATGAGCTTGCCGATCTGGCGGCCGATCTGCGGCAGACGGCGCGGTCCGAAGACCACGAGCGCCATGACCATAAGGATGAAGGAATCGACCATCGATATGGTGCCGAGCAGGATTGGCGGGTGCGGACTCATGAAGGGTAATGATAACTGTCGGCGCGGTTCGCTCACAAACCCACACGTCACTTCGGATTGCGGTGGCGGAAAGAGGGGAGCCGCCTGTGAACGCTTTGGTAAAATTGGGTTAACGGAAGCGTTTCAGATCGGTTCAGGATTCTTGAGTCCGCCGCGTTTGAGGCGCATCCAGTTAATGGGGCTGCAACATCCCCGAGGGTGGGGTCGGAAACGACAGCGCATTCTCTGCAGCCGCTGAGTGCTTTCAACATCCCCGTTCGCCGGTTCTCAAAGAGCTGGGCGGACTGAAGGCGGCAAAAGGTGGATCTGGTTCTTGACGAAGTGACGGCGGTCTCGCCGGAGATCGGTGTTTCGTGCAGCCTGGAAAATTACCTGGCTCTTCCTGACAACAGCATGGACGACCGCATTGCGGCAGCGCGCGAGCGGCTCGGCTCTACAACCGTTCTGCTAGGGCACCATTACCAGCGGGATGAGGTGATTCGGTTCGCCGATTTCACGGGTGACAGTTACAAGCTTTCGAAGATTGCCGCGGAGACTGAGGCAAAATACATCGTGTTCTGCGGTGTGCATTTCATGGCTGAGAGCGCAGATGTTCTGGGTCGAGATGATCAGAAAGTCATCCTTCCGGATCTGAATGCAGGTTGCTCGATGGCCGATATGGCGGAGATCTCGCAGGTGGAGGCGTGCTGGGAGGTGCTGGAGCGCCTGGGCCTGGCGGAGGACACGATCCCGCTGACCTACATGAACTCCACCGCTGCGATCAAGGCATTTTGCGGAGAGCGCGGCGGGCTGGTATGTACGTCATCGAATGCGCAGGCAGCATTCAAATGGGCATTTGCGCGCGGGAAGCGGATTTTGTTTTTGCCGGATCAGCATCTTGGCCGCAACACGGGTTACGCGATGGGCATTCCGATGGAGGAGATGCAGATTTGGGATCCGTGGGGATTGCAGGGCGGCCAGACGGCTGCTGCTTTGAAGGCGAGCCGGATTCTGCTTTGGAAGGGACACTGCTCCGTGCATCAGCGTTTTCTGCCAAGCCACGTAGATGAAGTGCGGGCGAAATACCCGGGCATCCAGGTGATTGTGCATCCTGAGTGCCGGTGGGAAGTCTGCCAGAAGGCCGATGCGCTGGGCTCGACGGAGCGAATCATCAAGGTGGTGGAGGATGCGCCTGCTGGAACTACGTTTGCGATAGGGACTGAGATCCATCTGGTCAACCGGCTGGCCAAGCGATTCGCGCCAGAGGGAAAGAAGATTGTCAGTCTTGAAAGCAATGGGTGCCTGTGCACGACGATGTACCGCATCAGCCCGCAGCATCTTGCTTGGGCTCTGGAGAACCTGATTGAAGGGCGTGTGGTGAACCAGATCAAGGTGCGGACCAACGTGAAGGACTGGGCTCGGGTGGCTCTGGATCGGATGCTGGAGATCAAGTAAGACCCGGAACGTGCTTCGACTGGCAACCTGCCGATAGCTCTTCTGCTCATAGCGGGTGGCGGTCGGCACGGACGGATTATCACCCCGTCCAAGCAGAGCTAGGGCGGGGCACTCGCTGCCCGACGTTTGTGGCTTCTAGGCTGATGAAAACTGGGTACATAAGTGCCTGTTCTCGCTTGTGCATCCGTCGTATGCTAGTTCTAGAGAAATCCGAATGAGAACATTCACCCTGGATGAGGCACAATCCCTGCTTCCGGTCCTCGAGTCGCTGCTGAAAAGAGCGATCGAGGGCAAGCGTGCTGCGCAAGAGGTGGAGGAGCGGATTGCAGAACTTGGACGTCGCATTTATCTGAGCGGCGGGATGCGAGTGGATGTCGCGGCGGTGGCAAAAGAACGGGCGGAAATGGAAGGGCATCTGCTGCGCGTCCGCGAAAGCATCTCGGAGATCGATTCGATTGGCGTGCAGGTGAAGGACATGGATGCCGGCCTGCTCGATTTCCCGTGCAAAGTAGATGATCGAGTGGTTTTGCTCTGCTGGCGGATGGGCGAAAGCGCAATCGAGCACTGGCACACGATGGAAGACGGGTTCAAGGGCCGCAAACCCTTGGATGAGCGGTTCCGGCGGCGATCGAACTCGAGCAATCGACCCAATTGACGAAATCGCGACCCTCGCGTCCGAGACTGACGCAATTCGCGGCTGCCGCTGTACACTAGCAGCCTTCATGTACATCTCTGAGCATGAGGTTCGTTCTGTCCTCACCTACGAGGCGCTGATTCCGGCGATCCGGCAGGCGCTGATCGACTTCTCCGGAGGGCTTGTTCATCAACCTCCGCGGATGATTATGCGTGCAGGCAACGCGGAAGACCATCGGAACGGATGGTTCGCCGTGATGCCGGTTGTGGCCGGCGAGTTCATGGGGGTGAAGACCGTCACGTGGTATCCGGGAAACGACGAAGTTGGGCTGCATACGCACATGGCGATAGTGGAACTGCTTAGCCGTGCGACCGGAGAGCCCCTGGCAGTGATGGATGGTCGACTGATCACGGAGATGCGTACGGCAGCGGTTTCGGCCGTAGCGTATGCTGCCTTGGCACCGGCTCACTTTGAATCGGCACCGAAGAGCTTCGGGATCCTTGGTTCGGGGGTACAGGCGCGAGCACATGTTGCTGCGCTGAAGCACATATGGCCGGAGATGAGCGAGATTCGTGTCTGGAGCCGCACTGCAGCGAACGCGAAGAGACTGGCGGAGGAGATCGGTGCGACGGCGGTGTCGATTGAAGACGCGTCCTCCGCGGACGTCGTACTCGCGGCGACGTCGGCGCAGGTTCCTGTACTGCAGGGAAAGATGTTGAAGCCGAACGCGCTTGTGCTTGCGGTGGGTGCAACTGGAGCGAACATTCGCGAGATGGACGATGAGGCAATGCTGTCGAGCTTCATCGTGGCGGAGTCGAGGTCGTGCGTGGAACGCGAATCGGGCGATGTGCTGCTTTCGGGCGCGAAGGTTCATGCGGATCTAGGTGAATTCCTTGCTGACCCCAGTGAGGCGAAGATTCCGCGGGATCAGCGGATCATCTCGAAATCGGTGGGAATGGCGATTGAAGATATAACGGCTGCGCGGCTGGTGTGGCAGGCTCGACAAGACGCTTCCTCTCGTCACAATGCTGATAGCTGAGCGCTTGCTGGACATGCCGCGTCATTGCTGCAGATGAGAAAACAAGGAGATCCCTGTCACTCTGCTTGAGGGGACAGATGCACCGGGAAGGCGTTACGCTTAGAACGGTATGCAGTATCAGCGTGGAAAAGGAGCAGCCATGAGGACGCGTTATTGGATGTGCCTGGCGCTGGCGGCGCTGAGTCTGACGGGCTGCAGCGGATTCTGGAAAGCACCGTCGAATGGCGGAGGCGGTGGTGGCGGCGGCACGACGCTGAGCAGCGGCGACTTCTATGTGATCAATTCAGCCACGAACGAAATCGCCGGCCTGTATGTCAAAGCGGGTACGATGACAGCGCTGGGTACTTCGCAGAAGCTTTCTGCATCACCGATTGCGATTACGATTGCTCCAAACAACGCGTTTCTGTACGTGAGCACGCTAAGTGGAATTTTTGTTTACACCATCGACAGTTCATCGGGGCAATTGACGTTAGGGAATTCAGGTCAGCCGATTTCTTCTGACCCTGCGACAAGTATGCAGGTGGACTCGACCAACTCATGGCTTGTAGAGGGATTCTCCGGCACGTCTAGCCTTTTTGCTATTCACATAAACCCGAGCAGCGGCCTGCTGCAATCGAACCAGGAGCAGCCCGTTACTCTGTCCAGTTCGGGACTGAGGCAGGTGGCGATATCGCCCGACAACACGACGGTTCTTGTCGCGATGGGAACGGGAGGGACTGCAACGATTCCTTTTAATGCAGGAAACGCAAACCCGTTTGGGAGTGTGGGGACTCTTGGGGTGAAGGGTTCTGGTGGAGCGGCGCTTTCTGTTGCGTTCGATCCGATTCCATCGGGCGGCACAGCTCCGCGCCTGTTCTATATCGGAGAGACGGTGGCGGTTTCGGCCAATGGCACCGACACGAACACGGGCGGTTTGCGAGCCTTCACTTACAGCACGAAGCAGGAGATAACAGGTTCGCCATTCCGGATCAGCGGACTGGCCCCGTACTCGATTCTGCCGTTTTCAGATGACAACTACGTCTACGTCGTGAACCGGCAGACGGCAAGCGGGAGTACGGGCGTGATCGCCGGCTTCTCCATCTCTACAACCAACAATGCGCTTGCCCTGACGGCGCTGGGGAGTACCTTCAATGCGGGAACCAATCCGCAGATGCTGGTGGAAGACAACACGAAACAGTTTGTATTCGTGGTGAATTTCGGAGGCAATCCGGACTTGCTGGGTTACACGATCGACGCGACGAACGCCGGCTATCTGGATCAAGTAACCTCAAATTCAACGGGAACTGATCCGGTGCAGGCGAGCGCGATCGCTGCTGTCCACTAAAGCGGTTCAGTCAGGACTTGGCTCTATTGAGGGGGCGAGGGTTGCTGCTATCCTCAGATAGACTCCCTTGGCTGTGTTGACTCGATTTTCAAATTTGCTCGCCTCGTCTTTTCGGCACCATGTTGCCAGATTCCCCGCCCTGTTTCTAATGGCTTCCCTTGTCTTGACGGTGGGCTGCAGGCATCTACGAAAAGACAAGCGGGAAATGGTCTACGTTGTTGCCCGGCAAATGTACCTCAAGGACCGCGTCGCGGCGGTTTCGAATCGCGTCGGGCAGGTCTCCAATGGACAAGCGCTAGAGGTACTCGAGCACGGACGGCGTTTTCTGAAAGTCAAGACAGAGAAGAACGAGATTGGCTGGCTCGAAGAGCGCGCGGTAATCGATGCAGACGAGTACAAGGTGTTTCAGGATCTCACAGAACAGCACAAGAAAGACTATGTTGTTGCGACTGGCACGCTGCGCGATGACGCATATCTGCATGTGAGTCCGGGACGGAATACGGACCGTTTCTACCTGCTGCCAGAGGCAGACAAACTCCAGCTTCTGGTGAGGGCTTCAGTGCCGAAGGTTGCGCCAGGTACGCCGGCGGCTCCTGCGAAGAAGCTTTCCGCGCCGTCGACTGTCGCTCCCAT
Organism: Occallatibacter sp.; assembly: GCA_035496515.1. Classification (GTDB taxonomy): domain Bacteria; phylum Acidobacteriota; class Terriglobia; order Terriglobales; family Acidobacteriaceae; genus Telmatobacter. Next base: position 656 of record DATJEO010000170.1, on the reverse strand, counting down.
GAAGAGCTCAGCGCAGCAAGACGCGAAGGTCGCAAAGGAAAAGCCTGCCAAGGACGAAGACGAAAGCAAGGTCGTGGAGCAACAGCCAGCTCAGCCGGAAGTTCCGATGGAAGATTGGTGGCTGATTCGCGATGCGCAAGGACGCGTGGGATGGTTGTCCGCCGGACGAGTGGATGTGGATGTCCCGGATGAGGTGGGACAATACGCCGAAGGCCAGAGGATTGTAGGCGCCTACGTCCTTATGAAGGTGACGGACCCTGAAGCCGACGCTCCCAATCATCAGGTGCCGGAATATGTGACCGCGATGAGCCCGCCGAAATGGGGAATGCCTTTCGATTTCGATCAGATTCGTGTGTTCACCTGGAGTGTGAAAAGGCACAGGTACGAAACGGCGTTTCGCGTTCGGCCGATTCAGGGTTTTCTTCCAGTGCGGGTGAGTACGCAGCCGACAGCCAACGGAACGGAGCCGGTGTTCAGCTTCCAGATCGCGAGTACGCCGGATATAGCGATCGACCCGAACACTGGGATTGCGAAACCTGCGAATCTGCGGACCATCTCCTACGCGATGCGAGACAACATGGTGCGGCGTGTCGGGCCAGATATGGCGCCGATTCCTATAACGCGTGTGCCTGGCGAGAAGGCCAAAGCCAGGGCGG
>DATJEO010000169.1:0-3969 GCA_035496515.1 Occallatibacter sp. | reverse complement strand
AGAACGTCGACACGCAGATCTCCCTGCTCGCCAAATTCCGCATTGCCGTTTGGGGTGCTGACGTCGATGAGTTGGCGAGGCCACAGGCCAAAGCTATGCAGACGGATGGATCCCTGCGCGACACCGAAGTTGATGTTGAACTGTGAATCGTCGACGAGCGTGACGTCGGAGTTGGGGCCAATGCGGACGTAGGTGCGGCCGATCTGAATCTCAGCGCGGCCTCCGTTGTCGGTGAATATGCGATCGCCTGGGCCGACTGGCAAGTTCGGGTATGCCTGTCCCCACTCATCGGAAGAGACAGGCTGAATCGAAACGGTTCCGCTGACGTAGGAGATGCGGCCCGCCTCGGGAGGAGGGTCGTCCGAGTCCTGGGCATTCAGGACGTAAGGAAACGCACCGAGCGCAACGGCGGCGGCCGCGGCTATCAGAATGCGTTTGGAGGAGCTGAGAGCACACATAATCAAAGGTCCTTTCTGTACTGCGCCGGCTCATTGACCGGCGCTTTCTCTAAACGGCCTGGCAGCTTTACCTCTCGCCGCCTGAACAACTTACGCGCCCCGTTTGGGACCGAGGGGCGCCTCCCATCCGAACTATGGGAATACTAACCCCGGGTCCGGGTAAAAGTAGTACAAAGATGTAGATGCAGGGGATGACGATGGTGCGGAACTGCAAACCCAACTTGAGCGTAATGAGCTAATAAGGGGAGCAACGCTATGGTGCACAAGGCTGTATGCATGTTGACAGGATTGGTACTGGCCACCGGGATTGCAGGTTGCCGGATCCACGTCGACAAAGATTCGAACGGAAAAGAAAAGAACGTTCAGGTCGACACGCCTTTCGGCGGCGTACACGTGAATACCGACCAGATCACAGCAGCTGATCTGGGATTGCCTGTGTACCCTGGCGCCGAAGTGGTCAGAGATAAGGAACACGACAAGTCGGCTGACGTGAACATGGGATTTGGAGAGTGGACTCTGCGGGTTCGCGCAGTGAACTACTCCACGATCGATCCTCAGGACAAGGTGGTGGAGTTTTACAAGAAGGCGCTGGGTCGTTACGGAAATGTGATTACGTGCCAAGGGAACGCGCCGGTCGGTACTCCCACTTCGACCTCAGAGGGACTGACCTGCGCGGATGATGGCGGTCACGGCCATGTCCAGATCAACGACAAGGACATCAACGGCCACCACGGACTTCAGCTCAAGGCCGGCTCCAAGCGGCATCAGCACATTCTTGGCTTTGAAGACAGGGCGGATGGAAAGACGCGCTTCGCGCTAGTCGCACTCGATTTGCCTGCGGGAGTGGAGCACGGGAAGAGTGACTAAGGACATTCCAGGGCTCAATGCCAAGCGGCGGGGTTGAATGTCTTAGAATTTTGGCACAGGCATTCACCCCATCTCACCGGAGCCCAAACAAATGCCAAACAAAGCTGCTCGCCTCCTTCCGGCGGTGATATTTTCCGCTGCCGTGTATCTGTATGCCGCAGACAAGCCAAAAGCCACACCGCCCGCAGCAGCAGTTGATCCGTATGCAGAAGTCCAGCCTGCAACCGAATCGATCGATATCGGTATGTACCAGCGGATCCGCGATGAGGGGTTGAATCACTCGCATGTGATGGAGTTCGCATCGGCGCTCATGGACGGGATTGGCCCGCGGCTTACTGCATCGCCAAATGCGAAGAAGGCGAATGAGTGGACGCGTGACACGCTGACGAAGATCGGGCTCGAGAACGCGCATCTGGAAGACTGGGGCGAGTTCGGCATGGGTTGGCAGCAGATGAATACCTGGGCGCGCATGGTATCGCCCGACACGGCTGTGTTGATTCTGCAGGCCACGCCCTGGTCGCCTTCAACTTCTGGCCCGGTGACAGGCGATGTGGTCTGGGTGGACATCCACGAGGACAAGGATTTCGAGAAGTACAAGGGCAAGCTTGCGGGCAAGGTCATTCTCTATGGCGCGATGCGTGAGGTACCGCCGGTGGAGAAGGGTCTTTTCGAGCGCAACACGGAGAAGGATCTCGAAGACATCGCAGAATTCCCCGTCACCGCCGGCGCAGGAGGGCGATCGCCGGATCTGCAGGCACGGCTTCGCACCTTCATGGAGCGAATGCGAATGGCGGACAAGGTTGCGCAGTTCTTTGCCGATGAGAAGGTCGCTGCCGTGATCGAACCCAGTCGAGACGCGAAGAACGGGGGAGGATCGGGTGGCACACTCTTCGACGATAACGGCGCGACGCTCGGCCGGACGCCATACCTCGCCGATAAGAAGGTGAAGATCCCGGTGGCTGTTGCGGCGATTGAAAGCTACGGACGGCTCTATCGACTGGTGCAGGCACACGTGCCTGTGACCGTGGAGATCAACATCGAGACGAAGTTCAGCGGAGATCATGAGCACGCTTACAACACCGTTGCAGAGATCCCGGGTACTGATCCCAAGTTGAAAGAGCAGCTTGTCATGCTGGGTGGGCATCTCGATAGCTGGATTGCCGGCACGGGTGCGACAGACAACGGTGCAGGTACAGTCGTTGCGATGGAGGCGGTTCGAATTCTTAAAGCCTTAGGTGTGAAGCCTCGACGCACGATTCGCATTGCACTGTGGACCGGCGAAGAGCAGGGTCTGTTCGGATCGAAAGGCTACTGCAAAGAACACTTCGGTTCGGCCGCGCTTTCAACGGCGCCCGACCAGCAGGCTCTTCCCGAATTCATGCGCCGCGCCACTGGGCCGCTGGAGGTAAAGCCGGAGCAAAAACTCATCTCGGCATACTTCAACGTCGATAACGGGTCCGGGAAGATTCGGGGCATTTATGCGCAGGGCAATTCGGCTGTGGCTCCCATCTTTGCTCAGTGGATCGCACCGCTGAAGGATCTCGGAGTCACTACTCTCACGATGCGAAACACGGGCGGCACGGATCACCTGAGCTTCGACGCGGTTGGCATTCCCGGCTTCCAGTTCATCCAGGATGATCTCGACTACGAAAGCCGCACGCATCACTCCAACCAAGATGTCGTGGAGCGTTTGCAGGCGGCAGATCTCAAGCAAATTTCCACGGTCGAGGCCATATTCGTCTACAACGCGGCGATGCGTGATCAGATGATGCCACGCAAGCCGCTGCCCGATCCCGCGGGGGAGGAGAAGAAGCGAGCTCCGATCGAGGGAATCTTTCCGAATGCGGCTGCGGCGCCAGCCGAGCAGAAACCGTAGCGGATAAAGACCCGTAATTCAATCCCGCCGATTCTGGTCGGCGGGCTACTTTCTGTACGACCGTACGGTGACTGCCGACGTCTTTGATCGTTCGCAAGCGCTCGGAGGGCACGAGTACCAGCCCGAGGATTCTGCTACACTTAACAAAGCGCATCAAGCGGGAAAACGCACCAGGCCGCGCCCGATGCTGCGCACATCCACAAAGAGTTCGGGGAGTGGCTCAGCCTGGTAGAGCACCTGGTTCGGGACCAGGGGGTCGGAGGTTCAAATCCTCTCTCCCCGACCATTAAATCAACAATTTACAATTGATTCTACAGGTTGACGTGCACCATTTCTGGTGCAGGGGCGCCATTAGCGCTCGCTTCTGAAATATGAGAGATGAAGGGGTGTTGCGCAGCTCGTAGCCGGCGTCAAGGAGCGAGCGAGCCGCGTTTTCAGGATGGCGCGGGGCTAAAAAGAGGGAAAACGAGCTCAGCGAAGCCCCTGCCGGTAGCACATTATAGGTTTTTACTGAATGCACCTATACTAGAGCGGCCGATTCAACCCTCAGACTTAGTTCGGTCGATCAACACCCTGAAAGCCAACTCCTCGATCTCCGTCAGCTGGCTGCCCAGCGTGGCCATCAGGTCGTGCGCGAATACACGACCGGATCAGCGGGGTGAAGGCCAAGCGGCCAGGGCTCGGGGGCTCGGGGAGCTGATGCGGGATGCCCGGCGCGGCAGGTTCGACGTTGTCCTGGTCTGGGCGTGCGATCGCATCGCACGCTCG
>DATJEO010000168.1:0-9805 GCA_035496515.1 Occallatibacter sp. | reverse complement strand
GTCCGATCTCCGCCGTGACCCTCATCAGCTTCTCTGAAGCGAGGAACCCAATCAACGACCCGTCCACCTCGCACGAAATTTCAAAATCCGTTCCCGTGACTAGGTCGATCTGCCGCTTCAAAGATCCATCGTTCGGATCCAACTCATACAGCACGAAGTTCCCATTCTCCGCATGAGCATCAACCGCTTTACCTTGGTCGTCTAGTCCGTCTTTCTTGAACCGCATCAGCCAGCGATCATTTGCCGGGACTACCCCGTGAAGGGTGTACCCCTTAGGCGCACTTACCGGCACTTCTCGAACCGCACCGCCCGCTCCCACCTCCAGCACCGGCGCGTGCGAACCTCTCTGGTAGAGCAGTACCTTCTTCCGCACTGGTGCAAACTCCCAATAGCTCATGGTGGTCTCCGCCTTCGCCTGCCGAAGGAAATCGCCCGACGTCCCTTCCTGCAGTTGCGGATTCTGAGTCAGGCTCTGCGGGACTTCCAGCGTCCGCGTGATCTTCCCATCCGTGTCCACCACCAGAAGCCGTGGAACGCTGTTTACGCGGTCATACGCGAGAACCAAAAGTGAATTGCCTTCCAGTGCAGCCACTCGCCAGAACATGTACTGTTTGGGCATTTCGACCGTCCGCTTGAACTGCGCGTTCTCCTCATCAAACTCGACAACAAATGAGTGATGTTCACCTGTGTACAGGTACGGCGACGGTGAGAACGGTACAACCGGCGCTCTGTTTGGCTTCTTGGTATCATCGCTCGTTGCATTCACGAGGAACCCGATAACACCATCTCCAACGAACTGCGACATCAATGTGATGTCATACAAACCAGGAGCTGCTGCGGTCGTAAACGCACGACCTCCCGCCTCACCCAGCGAATACAGCGTGCGACTTCGAGGGTCTTTAGGATCAAACACACTTACGTACGGAGTTCCATCCGATCCGCATAGGACGGGCTGCGCCCACATATGAAACTCCGGAACACCGCCGACGGGCTTGGGATCGCTCACCGTCAGCTTCACCCCCGGAACGGGTGCAACTTCATCCGCTACCGCACTGTCTGCGGCAGAATCTGCGGCCCTTTGCTTCTCATGCCTCCGCTCTGACTCCAGGCCAGAGAGTTGTTGCGCAAGTAAGGCCTGAACTGCACAACCTGCGACAATTAGGAACACCGGCACAACGGAGCATTTCAGTTTCATGGCCCTCTCCACGGCGGCAAACCCTTGCCCTTGCAATATAGACGATGAATGCCGCTTCTATGCTCCCTCCGCAAAAATTCCTGATTCTCGTTGCCTTGGCCCTTGGGTCATTTCCTGCCTCACTCGTGTCTCAGCGCCTTCATCGGCTGTACCCCTGCCGCTCTTCGCGCCGGAATCCACGTCGCCGCCAGCGCCACTGCAATCAGCACCGCCATCCCCGCGACAATCGTCGTCGGATCATTGGGACGCACTCCATACAGCATCGACTGCACCAAACGCGTACACGCCAGTGCTCCTGCTACACCCGCTGCAATGCCCGCCAGTGTCAGCCACGTGCTCTCGCGCAGAACCATCCTTCGCACCTGTTCCGGCTGTGCTCCAAGAGCCAGTCTGATCCCGATCTCATTCGTCCTCTGCGCCACCGAGTACGCCATGATGCCATAGATGCCCACGCACGCCAGGGCCAGCGCCAGCACGCCGAATCCCGATGTGAGCGCCGCCAGAGCCCTCTCGATCTGCAGCGTTGCATTAATCTGCTCACGCTGAGTCCTCAAATCCGTGACCGGTAAATCCCTGTCAATCGACTGAACCGTGCTGCGCAACATTGGCGCCAGAGCGGCCGTGCTCAATCCAGTTCGTAATTGGTAGGTCATCCCGTTCACCTGCTTCTGCTGTATATACGGGAGGAAGAACTGGGCTGGCGGCCCTTCTCGCAACGTGTAGTAGTAACTGTCCGAGCAGATCCCTACGATCTGGATGAAGTCGGCCTTGGGATCATCGTCGGTGCGGAACTTCCGACCAATCGGGTTCAACCCCGGAAACCGCTTCTTCGCCAGCGCCTCGTTGATCACCGCCACTTTCGGCGATGTTGCAGTATCTTGCGAGGTGAAGCCGCGCCCCGCAACGATCTCGATCCCCAGCGTGGAGAAAAAGTCCTTCCCCACCACGTTAAAGTCCTCTGCCGTTCGCTGCCCCTTCCTAAACGTTTCCCCCTCTGGCAGGAATCCCGAGTTGCTCATTGAACTCGCCAGATACGCTATTGTCCCTGGCGATACATGCTGCACACCTGGCAATGCGGCAAGCCTGCTCTCAAGTTCTTCGTGCAGCCCTACGTCCTTTCCCGCAGGGTATCGCGCCGATGGAGGGTTGATTTCAAAAAGAATCAGATGGTCAGTGTCGAATCCTACATTCTGCGAACTGAGCGCGGTGAGCGTTCGCAGAAAGAGCCCCGCACCCACTACTAGCAAGGTGGAGAGTGCAATCTGCAACCCGACAAGGGCCTTCCCGCTCATCCCGCGGCGCCTTCGCGTAGTCGTTTGCGCCGATTCTTTCAAACTGCTCGAAACTTCCGCTCTTGCTGCAAACCAGGCTGGCGCCAATCCAAACAGGATTCCGGTCGTCAAGATAATCACCGTCGTACACGCGAACATCGACCAGTCAAACGAAACGCGGATACTCGAGTCTTCCCATGAATTCGTGAACATGCTCGGAAGCGCATTCCGGCACAGATAGCCAAGCATTAGGCCGCCGCAACCTCCGAGCGCCGCCAGCAGCAGGCTCTCTGTCAGCAACTGCCGGGCCACGCGTGCCCGGCCCGCGCCAAGGGCCATACGCACGCTCATCTCTCGTTGCCGTTGCGCCCCGCGCGCGAGAAGCAGATTGGCTATGTTTGCGCAAGCCAGCAGCAGAACCAACCCTGTCAGAGCCAGTAGAACCAGAATCGGCTTCCGGAATATGCCGTCCGCCCAGTGCAATCCGCGGCTTCCATTGGCAAGTTGCAGCTTCGGAATCGTCTCACCGGCCTTGATGGTCAGCAGCGATCGCACCGCTGCCTCAAATTGCACACGTAAGCCTTGCTGCGCCTCGCTCTCTGCCACGCCCGGCTTCACGCGCCCAACGATATTCACCCACCAGAAGTTCGAATTCTTAAGGTCTGTCTCTTTTTGCCTTTGCACCGTCAGGAGCGGCTCAAGGCTGATTGGCACAAACAGATCAGGCGATTGCAGCACATTCTTCGCGCCGGTGAAGCGCGATGGATTCACTCCTATAATCGTCAACTTCGACTGATTCACCGTAATGATCTGCCCCAGAACATCAGGCGATCGTCCAAAATCTCTGCTCCAAAGAGCATCGCTGATCACGACGACTTCCCCCGAGCCCGGAATCGCATCATCCGTTTGCTGAATTGTTCGCCCGACTTGAGCACGCACCTGGAGAGTGTCGTAGTAGTTCCCCGTCACCATCGCCACCGCAACTCTGCGGGCTGACCCACGTATCGTGGCATTCATGCTGTCTTCTTTGAAGCCAGCCAGACTCTGCATACCCGCCGGATGACGCATCATTTCCTGGAATACCGGATACGGAAACACACTGCTCGTCTGGCCGCCGTCCGGCGTTGAGTCAAAATCTCCCCAGGACCAATGCGCAACAACCTTGTCGTCTCCTATCCATCGCAAGAGCTTCAGTCCATCGGGATGAGGTATCTCCAGTTCGTCGTAGAGAACAACCTTCGCAAGCGAAAAGATCGCCGTGTTCGCTCCGATCGCCAGCGCCAGCGAGATCGCGGCAATTGCTGTAAAGCCCGGACTCTTCCGCAAAATCCGCGCTCCGTATTTCAAATCTTCACTGAGTTGATCCACCCACCGCAGCCCCAGGGACGCCCTCATTCCTTCCTTGTGCGTCAACGCCGTCCCCAACGCGATTCGCGCCTTCCGCTCCGCCTCTTCCGGCGATTGCCCCGCGCGAATCAAATCTGCCGTAAGCGCCTCGAGATGAAACTCGAGCTCCGAGTCCATCTCCCGCTCCACGCGTTTCCGCTGTGTCACAGCCCGCAACCACGAACGAAGCTCTGCGCCTCTTCGGCTCATCCAGTTCTGTCCGCTCATAAGCTCTCCGGTGTTGCGCGCAGAATCCCCGCGATGATCCCTGCCATCCGGTTCCACTTCTCTGTCTCGGCCTCAAGCCGCTTCCGTCCCGCCGTGGTCAATCGGTAGTACTTCGCGCGCCTGTTGTTCTCGCTGTCTCCCCATTCGCTCGCAATCGCGCCCTGATGCTCCAGCCGGTAAAGCGCCGGATAAAGCGACCCCTGCTGAATCACCAGTTCCTCACCCGAAATTTGCTGAATTCGCAGCAGCACGCCATACCCATGCAGCGGTCCCAGCGACACCGCCTTCAAAATCAGCAGGTCCAGCGTCCCCTGCAGCAAATCCGTCTGTTTGTCTTCAGCCTTCCCAGCCACGCGCACTCTCCTCGACCATCTAGGAAAGAGCTTACATATACTCTCCTAGACCGTCAAGGAGAACATTTGGCTCCATAAATAAGGTTCCGCGACCTCTACGCGAACATGCCGGCCCGCATCTTATTTCCCGTCGAATTGATTTGGAGAAAACTGTAGTCGTTTGCTGGGTTTGCGGTGTATTCTCCCTTGCTGCAGAAGGGCTCACGTCAAACTCATCCCCCAAACGGTCCACTATTCCAATCTGCTTTTGCAGTCCCATTCCAAACTAGGAGGAACAAAAACATGGGTCATGGATTGATTGCCTGGATCATCATCGGGGTTATCGCAGGCTGGCTCACCGGAAAACTCATGAAGGGATCCGGCTTCGGATTCTTCATGGACATGATTGTTGGTCTCGTTGGCGCGCTCGTCGGAGGATTTCTCTCCAGTCACCTCGGCATGGGCGGTGTCGGCGAGCACGGCCTGATCATCAGCATCGTCATCGCCGTCATTGGAGCGGTCATCTTGACCGTCATCCTGCGCCTCATCACCGGCAACCGTCAGGCCAACCTTTAGAGAGGCTCCGGGTGCCCCGTCCAAGCTCTGCTTGGGCGGGAGGGCATCCACAACCCCGCTCATCGCGAAGCTCTTTCGCGCTGAGCGGGATGTTGATCACTGGCCTTTCGCGTTCTGTTCCTTCAACCACTGATACAGCGGCGCAAAGTAATCCAGCATGGGCTGGGCATCCAGATGATCGGTTCCCGTCATCTCCTTCAGCGTCTCCTGCCACGGCTTTGACTGCCCCGCCTCCAGCATTTTCACGAGCTTCTCACCCGCCGCTTTTGACCCGTAAAAGCTGCACCGGTTCAGCGGTCCCTTGTACCCGCTCGCATCGCACATCGCCTTGTAGAACTGGAACTGATAGATTCGCGCCAGAAAATACCTGGCATACGGCACATTGGTCGGGACGTGATTCTTAGCCCCGGCATCGAAGTCTGCCTCGGTCCGCTCCACCGGCGGCGCGACACCCTGGTACTTCTCCCGCAGCGACCACCACGCCTTGTTGTAATCGCCTGGCTTGATCTCGCCTGAAAATACCTGCCACCGCCACTTATCCAGCGCCAGCCCAAATGGCAGGAACGCCACCTTATCCAGCGCCGTTCGCAACTGCAGTGGAATATCCGCCTTCGCCGGGGGCTCCGCATCTGTCAGCCCCAGCGTCTTCAGATACGCCGGCGTAATCGACAGCGCAATCGCATCTCCGATCGCTTCATGGAAACCGTCATTCGCGCCGTTCCGAAACAGAAACGGCTGCTTGTTATATGCCCTCTGGTAGAAGTTGTGCCCCAGCTCATGATGCACCGTCGTGAAATAATCTGCGTTCACCTCGATGCACATCTTCACCCGCAGATCCTCAACATAATCCACGTCCCATGCCGACGCATGGCACACCACCTCGCGATCCCGCGGATGCACAAACTGCGAGCGCTCCCAGAACGTCGCCGGCAGCGGCGCAAATCCCAGGGACTTGAAAAAGTCCTCGCCGTAGTGCACCATATCGCGACCCGCCGCCAGGCTCGCCGCGTGGCCCGCATCTGACGACAGGTCCACACCCTCTTTCAACGCCGGCGCAGCAGCCGGATCCTTCTCCGCGATCTGCTTCTTCAGCGCAGCCTCGAGATCCACCGGCTTGAACTGCGCCAGCTTCGGATCAGTCGGCGCAACAATGTCGTAAATATTCCCCCACTCCTGTGCCCACATGTTCCCCAGCAGTTGCGCCGGAATCATTCCATCCGCGCGCTCCGCCGCCTTGCCATATTTCGCAATCAGCCGGCTCCGCACGTATTTGTGTAGCTCGCGATACAACGGCTCGAGCTGCGACCACGCTCGGTCTACCTCCGCCGAAAACTGTGCCGGAGTCATGTCGTAACCTGCTCGCCACAGCTCGCCCGTGTCGTGATACCCAAGCTCCTTCGCGCCCGTATTCTGCAGCTCGATGAAACGCGCATACTTCTGCCGCATCGGTGCGCCGACCGCATGCCACCCCACCCACAGCCTCGTCAGCTCCTCAGGATCAGTCGAGTGCGCCATGATGTTCGAGATCGCATCGATCCCCAGGCACTTCCCCTCTTGCGGACAGTACTTGCCCTTTCCATACATCCCCGTCAGCTGCGCCGCAAGCTGCGTCTGCTCCTCCAGCAGATTCGGCTCCTTCGGCGCCGCCGGAGTATTCAACTGCAGCAGCCTCATCTCCCGCCGCAGATTCGCTGGCAGCGTCACCTTATCCCACCAATGACTCTGTCTCGCCAGATCCAGCATCTGTGCTGTAAATTGGCCGTTGATCAACGCCGTAGTAGCTTCGGTGTCTTCGGTGATGTACGTCTTCGCCGTCCAGTCGGCTCGCGAGTCTCGCGTCGACAGCTTCAGCAGCTCCGCATTCACCTCATCAAGAAATGCCTGTGCGCCAGCCTCAGTAGCCGGCTCCTTACTCACGACGCTTTGTCCAAAACCCGTCGCACTCGCAGCCACACAAAACACAATCAGAAACCCAACAAATCCACGCATGACCGGCAGTATAAAAGCTTCCTCCTGCCCCGCACAGTGACTGTCACCGCTCATCCTCGTTCGCCCGCATCTCGCCCCAAAAACCCGCTTCTCTCTTGCCGCCGTATGAGAAACTTCCCCAAGGCGCGCGCAGCTCATCGCATACAGCGCCGCGTCCCGCTCCGCCCGCGAGGTACCCTTGAGCCTGCTTCGAGACCTGCAGTTCTCCATCCGCCAGCTGCGCCGCGCCAAAGTCTTCGCCGCCGTCGCAATCCTCACCCTCGCCCTCGGCATCGGATGCAATACCGCCATCTTCAGCGTCTTCTACTCCGTCCTCCTCCGCCCTCTCTCCTTCCGCGATCCCGATCGCATCGTGATGGTCAACGAGCGGGCGAAGCAATTCCCCACCCTCTCCGTCTCCTGGCAGAACCTCCGCGACTGGCAAGCCCAGAGCACCTCGTTCGAAGAGTTTGGCGCTGCCCGCGTCTTCACCATGGCACTCACCGGCAGCGGCGAACCCGAACAGATCCCCAGCGAGATGATCCGCGGCAACCTTCTCCATCTCCTCGGCGTCAACACCATCGCCGGCCGCGGCATCTCGCCTTCAGACGACCAGCCCTCATCCTCCGCCGTCGCCCTTCTGGGCTATGGGCTCTGGCAGCGAAAGTACTCGGGCTCCTCCGACATCCTCGGCAAATCCATCACCCTCGACCGCCAGTCCTATACCGTCATCGGCATCCTTCCCAAAGGCTTCGAACTGCTCAATCAAACCCCCGACATCGTCATCGCCATGGGCCCTTGGGCCGCCAAGCTTCCCGACGATCGCTCCTGGCATCCCGGCATCTTCGCCATCGCTCGCCTCAAGTCCTCAGTCCCCCTCGCCAACGCCCGCGCTGAGATGAGCACCATCGCCCGCCGCCTCTACGAGAAGTATCCCAACGACAACATCGCTCTCGATGCCGTCGTCAATCCGATGCACGAGCAGCTTGTCAGCCAGGCTCGGCCCGCGCTCCTCACTCTCCTCGGCGCAGTCATCTTCGTCCTCCTCATCGCCTGCGGCAACATCGCCAATTTAATGCTCACCCGCGCCACTGCGCGCCGCCGCGAGCTCTCTATCCGTATCTCCCTCGGCGCCTCTGACTGGCAGATCATCCGCCAGCTCATCATCGAAGGCCTTCTCCTCTCGCTGATGGGAGCCGTCGCCGGAGTCGTCCTCGCCTACGCGCTCCTCCCTTCTCTTATCCGGCTCGCCGGAACGTCCCTGCCTCCCAACGCTAACGTCGCCATCGACATTCACGTCCTCCTCTTCACCGCTATTCTCTCCATCTGCGCCGGAGTCTTCTTCGGCGTTGCGCCCGCAGGCCACGTCCGCATCTCCGATCTGCGCGCCATCTTGAACGAATCCGAACGCGCCGGGGTCGGCAAGCAGGCACGCGCGCTGCGCAACATCCTCGTCGTCTCCGAAATTTCCCTCGCCCTTCTCCTCCTCATGGGCGCAGGACTCTTCGTCCGCAGTCTCAATCGCCTCTCCGCCGTGAGCCTCGGTTTCTCCGACGATCACATCCTTGTCGCCGATCTCCAGGTCCCGCCGCCCTCCGCCGCGCCCGCCGATGCGCATCGCAACATGGACTTCTACGACAACACCCTCCGCGAACTTCATTCGCTCCCCGGTGTGCGTTCCGTCGCTGCGGCCTCCACACTCCCCGTCAGCGGCCAGGGCGCAGTCATCCACTTCAACATTCAGGGCCGACCGCCGCGCAACGGCTCCGAATACATCATGGCCAACTACCGCACCATCAGCTCCGAATACTTCCAGACCCTTCGCATCCCGCTCCTCCAGGGCCGCTGGATCGAGAGCACCGATCGCGAGAACACTCCGCCCATTGTCGTCATCAACGAAGCCATGGCAAAGACCTACTTCCCCAGCGAAAACCCCATTGGCAAGAAGATGCAGATCGGCGCTACTCCTGACAACACCGTTCCCTGGATGATGATCGTCGGCGTCGTCGGCAACGTGAAGCAGTCCCTCGTCGCCGACATGCCCACCGAGTTCTACGTCCCCTACCGGCAAGCCAACGAAGTGCTCCCTGTCCGCACCATGTCCGTCGTCCTCCGCACCGAGGTCGATCCGCGCGCGCTCATCCCCGATCTCCGCGCCACCGTGCATCGCGTCAACCCCAATCAGCCCGTCGTTAAGATCCGGACGATGGAGGACAACGTCGCGCAGAACTTCTCGCAGCCGCGCTTTCGCACGCTGCTTCTTGTTGTCTTTGCAGGAATCGCGCTGCTCATCGCCGCCGTCGGCGTCTACGGAGTCATGGCCTACGCCACCGTTCAGCGCGCTGGAGAGATGGCCATCCGCATGGCCCTGGGCTGCAGCGTCGAAAAGATATTCATGCTCGTCGTCACCGATGGCCTTCGCCTCACCCTCATCGGCATCATCATCGGAACCAGCTTCGGACTCGCCCTCAGCCGCTGGCTTAAATCACTCCTCTTCGGAGTCTCCGCCACCGACGCCCTCACCCTCACCGGCTCCATCTTCGTCGTGTTTGTTGCGGGACTTGCAGCCACTCTGATCCCCGCCCGCCGCGCCTCCAGAATCCAAATCGCCACCATGATGCGCGAAAACTAACGTGAACTGCTCAAGTGAGTGGCTAAACATGTGGGGGTGCCCCGTCCAAAGCTCTGCTTGGGCGGGAACATGACCATTCTCGAGCCAAGTCTTCGTTTGAAATCTCACCGTGTCAGTCCGTCTGTTCATCGCAGCTTCATTGCGTTCATTGCGATGAGCGGATCCCCGTCCAGGCGAAACAATCCTGCAGCCATCAAATCGCGTGTAGCACTACATT
>DATJEO010000167.1:0-11975 GCA_035496515.1 Occallatibacter sp. | reverse complement strand
CCTACACGCGCCTGGAACGAGGCGAGCCCGAACCATGGGAGGTCGAAGAGCAGCGCTACGAGTGTGGCGCACCGCGTTACTCCGTCTCCGATACCACGGAGTCCACGCACCATCTCCACACCGAGTCGCGCCAGAACGAATCTATTCCGGATGAAAGCCAGTGAAGACACCCCTGCTCGGACCATTCCGATCCAAAGGAAACGGCCATCACAGTCTTGGGCCGATGCAGCATATCGACGTTCCGATGCGCCGCTATCGCGATACCGATGAAGTTGACTATCTCATCGTCGGCTGCGGCTCAGCTGGTGGAGTTCTTTTACAACGCCTCAGCCGCGCGGGCTTTCGAGTCGTCGCTCTCGAGGCCGGGCCCTTCTGGAATACAGAACGCGATTGGGTCAGCGATGAGTCTGGTTCGCACAAACTCTACTGGGAAGATCTCCGCATCACCGGCGGGACCGATCCGCTCGCTTTCGGAGCGAACAACAGCGGCAAAGGTGTCGGTGGTGGTTCCGTGCACTGGGCCGCCTTCGCGCCGCGCTTCCACCCTTCAGATTTCGAAGTCTACACGCGTGACGGCCTCGGCGCCGACTGGCCATTCAAATACGAGATTCTTCGCCCCTATTATGAGCAACTCGAACTCGAGATGCCCGTAGCTGGCCCCGCCCACTTCCCATGGGGAGATCCGCACGGATACCCGTACGGTCCGCATCCGATGGGCGGCGTCGGCAATGCACTCATCAAAGGCTGCTCCGCTCTCGGTATTCCCGTGTCGATCGGCGGTCCCGTCGCCATCCTCTCCGGCTCTCGTGCAGACCGTCCCCACTGCATCTATCGCGGCTACTGTATTCAGGGCTGCAAAGTCGGCGCAAAGGCCAGCACGCTAATCACTCACGTTCCTGATGCCATTTCTAATGGCGCAGAAGTGCGCGACTATTCCATGGCCTATCGAATCGAACTCGGCAGAAACGGACGTGTCGCAGGCGTGCACTACTTCGACCGCGATGGGGCTGCATGGTTTCAGCGCGCGAAAGCCGTGATCGTCTCGGGATACGCGATCGAAACACCACGCCTGCTGCTCAACTCTGCCTGTCCCGGCCACGAGAACGGCCTCGCCAATTCCAGTGATACTGTCGGTCGCTTCCTCATGGCTCAGGCCGGCAACGTCGTTCTCGGTCGTTTCGACCAACCCGTACGTATGTACAAAGCGCCGCCGGCGCATGCTCTCACAGAGGAGTTTTATGAAACCGATCCGCGTAACGACTTCGCCCGCGGTTTCGCCATTCAAACTGTTGGACCGCTCCCGATCGCCTTCGCCAAGCAGATGGTCTCCGCTAAACGGGCCTGGGGATGGGGCCTCCGACGCGAAATGATGGACTACAACCACTGGGCTAGCTTCGGCCTGCTCGGCGAAATCCTCCCTTGGCCGGACAATCGCGTAACCCTCTCTGAAGAGCGTGACCAATTCGGAATCCGCGCCCCGCATATTTCCTTCAGCCTTCACGACAACGATCACAAGCTCATTAAGGGCGCGAAAAACAAAACCATGGAAGTCATGCGCGCCGCAGGCGCCACCGAAGTGGCGCAGGAAGCACGCTACGCTCATCTCGTTGGAGCAGCGCGCATGGGCAACGATCCGCGCACCTCCGTCGTCGACAAGTTCGGTCGAACGCACGATATTGCGAATCTCTTTGTCTGCGATGGATCAATCCTGCCCACCCAGGGATCCGCAAATCCGGGACTCACCATCCAGGCACTGGCCGCCCGTACAGCCGACTACCTCATCGCACAAGGTACTACTATCTTCAGCAGTAGTAAGCGTGATCAGGCAGAGCCGCCCATGCGCCGGAATCTCGCACCGCCCGATACCTGGGGCCACGGCGTTCCGCGTCTGAAATGAATCAGGCGACTGCTGCGTTCGCCTCGAGGCTGAAATCCGCAAGCAGCGGCAAATGATCCGACGCCACCAGCGCTTTCCGGCTGCGCCACACCGTCGTGTGCTCCAGCTTCAGCGGCTCTTCGTAGTAGCAATGATCGAGGCTGAGCAAAGGCAGAACACCTGGATACGTCCGCTCGAATCGGAACGGCGGCCGAGGCCGATGGCTCAGGAAGTTATTCTGCAGCACCTTCGTCGTTCGTCCGCGTGTCCACTCGTTGAAGTCGCCGATCACGATGCGCGGCCCATTCAATTCCGGCTTGGCCAGGATTTCGTCTCCGACTAGGACCTCGATCTGCTTGCGCCTCTCCATGTACCCGGTCCCAAAATGTACATTGAAGACGTTCACCTTCAGACCCTCGCCTACGTCGATGACGCAGTGAAGCACACCCCGTTGCTCGCGCCGAGCTAGCGGCAAATCATGCGTATGGGCTTCCATAATCGGATAACGCGACAGCACCATGTTGCCGTAGCGACCCCCATGGAGCGGGCGCGTTTTCCCGAAAGCCACATGGAGCTTGGGAAACGCCGCGGCAATTTGATTCGCCTGGTCAAACTTGCCTGTGCCGCCCTGCGCATCCACAATCTCCTGAAGACAAAGGATGTCCATTTCGAGCTCCGCGATGACCCGTATGACGCGCTCAGGCGAAACCGTACCATGAATTCCGCGGCACTTATGTGTGTTGTAGGAGGCCACTCGAAATCGAACCGAAGGTTTGCTCATTGCTGTCTCTGAAAAACTAATCCCATCAATTCTGTTGCTCGCTCCGTTACCGGCCGGTTCTGCCATTCCTTGAGTGAAATCCTGCGGCTCTGCTCCAGATCGAACGCCATATCATTCTCAAAACGCATTGCTATATTTTCGTCTCGAAGAGCCAGGTTCACCTCGTCGTTGATGCCAAATGAGCGATTGTCGAAATTTGTGGAGCCCACAACCACCCACAGATTATCAATGCACAATACCTTCGCATGAATCATAGAGGGCTGGTACTCGTAAACCTCCGCCCCCGCCTTCAACAGTTCGCCATACCCCGCGCGGCTGGTGCTCCGCGTAACCATATGATCGCTCTTCCGGCCCGGAACGAGAATCCGAACGCGCAGTCCCCGGTCCACAGCTCGGCATAATTCTTTCATCAGACTCCTGTCTGGGAGAAAATACGGCGTGGTGATTGATATGCTTTCGCGTGCCGATGCAAGCAGCAGCTGAAAAAGGATTCGGGCACGAGTGCCGCCTCCCACCGTCGAGGTGCTGTTCACTACCATCGCGACCAGGGGGTTCTCGTTCCTGAGGCTCGGAAAATACGCCTCTCCCATTAGTACTTCGCCCGAAGCCGCCAGCCAATTCTCCGCGAATGTCGCCTGCAGGTTGCAGACCGCTTCGCCCTCGATACGGACCGCCGAATCCCGCCAGCGTGGATGTCCTTTCGTGCCGGAATACCACTGATCCGCAATCCCGGCCCCGCCGATGAATCCAACTCGTCCATCTACGATCATCAGTTCGCGATGCGTGCGATTGTCCAGGTGCATCAGTCGATGCCAGCTCGGGCCGTTATACCAGCCGACCTTCCCACCTGCATCCAGCAACGTAGCCAGGTATCTCTTAGTCGTCCCCGCACTCCCAAACGAATCGATCACCAGGTTGACTTTCACCCCCGCACGCGCCCGTTCCGTCAGGGCCGAGATATACTGGTCCGCAATTTTTCCCTTCTGAAAAATGTATGCTTCAATGTTTACGCTCTGTGTCGCGTTGCGAATAGCCTCGAGCTCCGCCGGGTAGAACGACGGACCGTTCGTCAGCACGTCCAATACCCCCGTTCGATTCACCTGCGCGTCGCTCAGTGCCTCAAGCACCTGCAGAAACCGCTCAGAATCGTTCGACGGCAATCCATTGCGGTCGGTCAGCTCGTACTTCGGAGTCGGCCCGATCAGCCCTCCGATGAGAGAAGAAGCCACCAGCACAAGCGCGATAATCCCCAGCACAGCGATGCCGGTGGGTACCGAAACGACCATCATGCACACAAACACCCCAACTTAGATGCGTTCAGAATGCCATTGGTTCGGGCCTGAGATTCTGGTTCTAATCACGGAGCAGCCTACTCGCGTTCCGGGAGGTTCTGCAGATCGATTCCCAACTGCTGACACTTCTTGTACAGGTGGCTTCGCTCCAGTCCCAGTGCCTTGGCCGTCTGGGTCACGTGCCGCCCGTGCCGTTGCAACTCCGCGAGTACGGTCTCCCTCTCAAACGCGAGCACACGCTGAGCCAGCGGACCTTCTGCATGAATATCAGAGGACGCATGCGCCTTCACCGCACCCTTTACAGGGGGAAGCGCCATGCGCACATCCTCGGTTTCCACTTTAGCCTCAGCAAGCAGCAGCAATCGCTCCACAACATTCCGCAACTCCCGAATGTTCCCGGGCCACGAGTAATCCTTCAAAACGTCGATCGCCCCTCCGCTGAACGGCACCGGCTTCCACCCGTTCTGCGCGCTCACTTGCCTTGCGAAATGATCCACCAGCGCCGGCAAGTCCTCACAACGATCCCGCAGTGGCGGCAGCGTCAAGGGGAACACAACCACACGGTGGTACAGGTCCCGCCGAAAACCAGCACTATCCACAAGTTCTTCGAGATTCCGGTGCGTGGCAACCACCACTCGCACATCCACCTTCGTTGGCTTGTCCGCACCGATCCGCTCAATCTCGCCCTCTTCCAGAACGCGCAGCAGCTTCGCCTGCATAGCGATGGGCATGTCGCCGATCTCATCCAGGAAGAGTGTTCCACGATGCGCCTGCTCAAATTTTCCGTTGTGCCGCTGCGCCGCTCCTGTGAACGAGCCCTTCTCGTGTCCGAACAACTCGCTCTCGATCAACTCAGCCGGAACCGCCGCGCAATTCAGGGTGACAAACGGCCCGTTCGCTCTTTGACTCTTCTCGTGCAGCGTGCGCGCGACCAGTTCTTTGCCGGTACCGGTTTCGCCATAGATACAAACGCGCGTCTCGCTCGCCGCAACGCGCTCGATCTGCGCCATCACCCGCCGCATTGTGTCCCCTGTCCACACCATTGTGTGTTTGCCGACGCGGGTACGCAGATCGCGATTTTCCGCCTCCAGTCGCGTCAGCTTCATCGCGTTGTCTAGTGTGACCAGCAGCTTTTCCGTGGAGAGCGGCTTCTCCAGAAAGTCCAATGCACCCAGCCGAGTTGCGCGCACCGCCATCTCAATGTGAGCCTGGCCGCTCATCATCACCACTGGGGCCGCAACTTCGGCATTCTTCAGATCCTCCAGCAATGCAAGCCCATCGCGCTTCGGCATCACCACGTCACTCAATATCAGATCGAACGTTTGTGCCTGGGCCAATTCCAGAGCGCGCCCGGCGTTGTCGCAGACCACCGCTTCGTGCCCAGCAAGCCGAAACGCGCGAGACAAAGAAGCCAGTGTGTTGGCCTCGTCATCCACGATCAGGATCTTCGCACTCATGCGTCAGCCCTAGGCAGCGTAATCACAAACGTCGCTCCCGTCCCCTTCCCGCTTTCCACCGATATGGTACCCGCGTGATCCGCCACGATGCTCTGTACGATCGCCAGCCCCAGTCCAGTTCCGTGCTGCTTCGTTGTGTAATAAGGCGTGAAAAGCCGATCGCATTCCTCAGGCGTCATTCCTTCTCCTGTGTCCGACACGCGAATCTCCACATCCTTCTCCCGATTCCGCGCACCAATAGTTACCGTTCCTCCCTCCAGCATTGCGTCCTTCGCATTCAACACAAGATTCGAAAGCGCGCGATGAAGAAGTTCAGGATCCGCCATGAGCGGCATTGGCGTGTCTTCAAGCTTAGTCTCTACATCGATCTTCGGCCCGTCCTCCCTTCCGGCCGCATACAGGTTACGCACTCGCATCACTGCATCTCTCGCATCGATCCTCTCCAGTTCCGGCTTCGGCATCTTGCTGAATTCGCTGAACCGGCCGATGATCTTTTTAAGATTGCCGATCTCCATGCTCAGCGTCTGAGTGCTTTCGTTGAATACCTCGTCGAACTCCGCAGGCGGCAACTGTCTCGCCCGTGCCAGGTTCTCCACCGTCAGCTGCAGAGGAAACAGAGGGTTCTTCAACTCGTGCGCCAGCCTCCGAGCAAGTTCTCTCCAGGCCGCAACCCGTTCGCTCTGCACCAGCCTTTCGCGCTGATTCTGAAGCTGCTCCGTCATGTGATTGAAACTGCGCGCCAGCACACCCACTTCATCATTGCCCCGCACTGGTACCCGCGTGTCCCAGCTGCCATCAGCTACTTCTTCTGACGCCCTGGCAAGTTCCTCAACCGGCCGAGACACACGAGCTGCGATCCATAGGCTGAAGACGATGGCCAGAAGAATTCCTCCGGACGCGATACCGTATGCTGTTGCACGAATCTGCTGCTGTTCAGCAACCAGCCCGCCGCGGGATATAGCCACCGTGAGAACCGCCATCACACTTCCAGAAGAGTTCTTTAGCGGAATCGCCGTTGCCGCCACGCTATCTTCGCGTTTCGACGTTAGGTATAAGATGCCGCTTGCTTCATTTCCTCTCTTGCGCGCCTCCTCGATCAGTCCGGCATACTTCGCGCCACCCGGAACTGATCCATCCGCTCCAACGAAGTTTCTGGAATCGAATCTGCCGGCTTCCTCGGCCAGCGCTCGCTCTGTTCCGGCCTCTCGGTACAAGCCAACCTGCATTCCGGGAGCGACAGGAAGATCTGCCAGAAAGCTCTGATCCAACCGTACGCCCCCAATTAGTCTCACCGCTGGCTCTGACCCCCGAACCGCGCGCACCGCGAACAGTCCTAGCGCTGCGCTTCCGTCGGGCAACTCCTCACGTTTCAAAAATGGAGTATTTGCGGTCTCGCTCGCTGCAGGCTCCGGATAACCGAACCTCGCCGGCCATTGCGCGGAACTCACGATATTTCCGTCAGGCCCTACAATCTCCAGAAAATCTAGCCGGGCATCCTGCGCGAGCGTTTGCCCCTCATTGAGAAAAGGCGCGGCATCACCGGACTGCGCCAGTTCAACCGCCATGTTCCGCACTCGCTCCTGAGTCGCGATGCGATCAATCGACGCGGACACATCTCTCGACCGATGTTCAAACTCGCGTTGAAACTGGCTCACGAACAGGGCAGTCTCGTCTTGGTCTCGACGCTCGAACACCTGCCTGATTCGCACCAGCACCGTCCACGCGACTGCTGCCACGGCCGCTGCCACCGTGAGCGAGAAAAGCAACAGGAGCTTCTGCCGAAGGCTCACCGCGCATCCTCCAGCGAAGCGCCCGCCAGATCAGCCGATCCGTCTCCACGCAAATGCAGATCCCGCACCTTCGCGGCGATCGCATATCCAAGAGGCAAGTCAAGTAGAGGGATGATCCTATGATCATTCAGGATCGATTGCTCGCGCTTATAGAGATCGAACGAGGCTTGCTCTGTCACGGGAACAAATTCTCCGGCCTCCCAGGAAATGCCTTCCAGCGTTGCTGCCGGATCGTTCCCTGGAACCAGAAATTTTCGAAGCGCAAGGTCGGAACGTTGCGCTCCCACTGGCGCCATCTGTACGTTGAATCCAGCTTCGTGCAGATTCAGCGCTATGCGCTGAGCCGCCAGCTGTATTGCGCCATCACCATCTGCACTCATGGTGAGCAAACTGGCTGCCAAACCTCCCCGCAACTCATGCGCCTTGTTCAGATCTCGTTCTGTCGGAAACAGGAACGAATACCCGCTAATCCTTTGCGGAAGCAGACTCGCCGTCACATCTCCCTGTTTCTGAAAAATCACGTTATAGAGAGCGCCCCGGTCAATTGCGGCAGCGATTGCTGCCCGCACCTTAACGTTCGCCAGCGCACCCGAATCGCCAACTTGCAGTGCAAGCAGCATTACCGGCGGTGATGATATGACCGAAAGACGCGCCTGTTGTGCCTGCCGCACCTGCTCTGCCGGAACCTCAACCACATCCGCGCGCCCCAGGCTGAGATCGAGCCACTGATCTCGCACCGCACGACGTGGGCGGATCTCTACCGCGTCCGCAAAGGGCCGCCCCGACCAGCAGTTTTCATTCGCAGCTAGGGCGAGCACACCGTTGTTGAATCCCGTTACCTGAAACGGTCCCGTTCCAATCGCACCGGCTGAAGCCCTACCATCCGCCGTAGCTGTGAGCGCGATCAGAAACTGATCGCTTGCGAGCAGAGCAGGAAGATTCGGCATCGGCGAGTCGTTCGTGAAAATGACCAGCGGCCCCACTGCCTTCACCGCATCCCATGGGCACTTCGCATTGCACGAAGCCGTAAGGGATGAAACCACGGTCCCCGAAGTGAGAGCGGTCCCGTCGTGAAAACGCACCCCTGAACGAACCCTGAATTGCCAACGATGGAAGTTGTTATCTTGTTCCCAGGTGATCGCTAGCGCCGGACGCAGGGCGCCGTTTGTATCCAATTGCGTCAGTCCATCGTAGACGAGCCGCCGGGCAACACCCGCGGGTCGCTCCCACGCGTCGCCCGCAACCTCCACATGCAGTGTGCCGCCATAGTGCGGACGAGTTCGTGCAGAAGCACCCACCACCCCGAAAACGAGTGCGACGCTAATTGCAAGACGCCGAAACACGGTCCACCTCGTATTCACCCAAACCATTGAGCACCACAGCCAAAGCGCTTTTTCCGTCCTGCGCCGTCCACATGGCGGTTACTGTTCCATCCATCGCAAGCGCGTTGCTCTCCGGGAGTGCTTCGAGTGCCGGAATCGCAAACGCCCGCAGACTATCGCTTACCGCCTCGCCTGAACTCGATGCAATCACCTGCGTCCCTGCTCCGCACCCGGAGCGCACCACTGCAAAATCGCTACCCCAGTCACGGGTACCCGCAACCGCGCGCATCACACTGTTCTCCACGATCTGCACTTTCCCATCCACGCCGGCCAGCAGAACCGCTGCGCCACCCGCCGCCCGCGGGATCATTCCAGCCGCATAGAACGGCGGCAGATCCGTGCCAATACTCGGCGTAACTACTCCGGTAAAGAAATCGCGCGCTGTGTTGTAAAAGGCCTTCAGCGCTGGAGCGTTACTCGCATCCGCGCTCTGGTAAATCGGCCAGGGATCATCGCTCGCGCGGCATCGCACTGTCCATCCACTGTCTTGCGTCGCGCCGTTCAAGGGAAGGGAATAGCTTCCGGTGCACTGCGTCCCCGGAGCATAAGCCGTAAACAAGCCGCCGTCGGCCGTAGGCAAGAGTACTCCCCTTGGATCGCGCGACAGCTTCGGGCTCATTGCGAAGCTGTTCGACTCTGTCCAGTTCCCTCCAGCAGATGAGAACACCGATATTCGATCCGCAAACATCACCACAAAGTGCCCGTTGATCTCCGCCGCGGCCAGCACCGGAACACCCTGCACGCCAGCTCGACTGACAAGCCCGGCAATCTTCTCTTTCCGCAACACGACTCGTTCGCTCGTGCTGCGGATCGCCGCCGCTTCTCCAGGTTCGAGATGAACCATTGTCACACGCGTCGTATTTCCCTCAGCGACCTCCGCCACCCACAGTCGTTCGCGCGAATTCTCGCTCAGGGTTACACGGATCGCATTCGCACTCTCCGTGCCACCCGCCAGAACGCCGCGGGATTTCAAATCCTGTTCGAGTAGCTTCCGGATCGACGGAATCTCGCTCGCCTGAATCCTGGAGACATTTCGCAGCGTAAGCTGCGCCTGCCCGGGCCCAAGAATATCTGCCACTTGCCCCGCCAGTTCCGATGCCGGCTGTGCCCATCTTGTCGCGATCGGCGCCGGCTGTCCGTCACACGCCGCACGCACCGCCATCCAGCACACCGCCAGCGTCACTGCTCCAACCAGCCTCATCGCCCTCATCGCTTCTAGCTTGTTATGCGCGGATTATATCGCCTGCGGAGCTTCAAGTCCGTGTATCCGCAACGATCAGCAGCCCAGCAGTAATCCCGCTAAGGGAGGCACGAACCTCTGCCGCACCTCCCTCGCCTGCGCCACCCCCGGCATCAATGTCCCGGCTTCGGCTCAGGTTCTGACTCCGAGTCCATCTCCTGCTTCACCACACCAGCGTTGGCCATGTTCTTGAACACATCGTTGGCGAAGAAGAACTTCCCGTCAGACGGCACCATCACCACCTGGATCTTGTCAGACAGCCGTTCCGCCACGATCTTATTGATCAACAGCGGAGATTTATTCAGCAGCGACGCCTCACTTGTCATCCGCTCCGCATTCGCCGCAGCGATCAGCTTGATCCGGCTCGCCTCCGCATCAGCCAGCAGATTGCGACGCTGCAGCTCGGCCTTGCTGTCGATCACCTTTGCCTCCGCCTCAGCCTGAGCGTTCTGAATCGTCGCTTGCTTTCTCGCTTCCGACTCAAGCTTCGTCTGCTCGATCTGTTTTTGCTTCAGCGGCAGCGTGTACTGCATCGCGTCTGCCTCGCCTTTCGCCTCGATCACCTTGGCGCGTGCATCGCCCTCTGCATGCTGCGCCTTCTGTTTTGCCTCCGCCTCAGCCTGCAACTCGGCAATGCGAACCTGCTTCTGCTGTATATCGGTATCGATTGCCATCTGATCATCCTGCTGCTCTTTCAACAGCAATCCCTCAAGTCCCTTTGCGTACTGCTCGGGGAGCTGAATGTCTGACAGCATTACTTCTTCCACCACAATTCCATCTGCAGCCAGCTTCTTTGCAATGATCCCGGCTGCCCGATTTCGCACCTCCTCACGCTTGCTCGAAAAGATCTCGCGCACCGAGTACGAAGGCGCCAGTTCCCGCCACGCGCTTGCCACCACCGGAGGTACCAGCTGCTGATCCGCCGGCTGCGGCAGATGCGCCTGAACACTTGCCAGCTTGTTCGGATCGAGCCTGTAACGCACCGTCACTGCCAGCCCAATGTTCAGACCTTCACGAGATTGCACCGTCATGTTGTTCTTTGTTCCCGGCTTCCCCGCGTCCACAATGCCCGCGGTGAAAAGGTGATCGCGGAGGTCAAACATCTGCACGCTCTCCACCATGGGAGTGATGAAGTGCAACCCCGGATACAGAGTGCCCGGCTTCGTTCCGCCGATCTGGCTGATCCTCACGCCACCCATCCCGCTTGGCACCACCACCATGCTTCCCGCAATCAGCAGAGGTACGCATGCAGCCAGCGCCAGCGCAACCGGCCCCCTCCACATGATTGGTCCCGGCTCCGGCTCCGCCGCGCCACCCTCGAGCAGCATTCCATCCCCGCCCGATTTCCTCTTCATCGCATACCGAAACTGCATCCACAATCCATGCAGCGGAATCCCCGCCGCCACAGTCATCATCAGCACGCCCAACATCATCAAAAACGTCTTCAGCGCAATCATCGTCCGCCTCCCGACCCCTCAGGTTCGAGAACCCCAGGGTTTCCACAAACCATTCGATCTGTGGAGTGCTTGTGCTCTGTCCGTCCGCGTCCTTTATGGGCCGCCCCGTCTTTCCTGGTTCCCGGCCATGGAGCAATCAGCAGCCGGACCATTCCCCCAAGCGTCAACTCCTCAAACAGCAGCGCCGCCGCTACCGGCAACAGCGCTGCTCCCACTCCGCTCATCGCATCAGCCAGTAGATTCATAGCCGCCCTCCTAGTTCGCCGCCGCTACGGTTTCATTTGCCACTTCAAAGGTAGTAGTCACCGGAAACGCGCTTGCCACCACAACCGGCTGCTCTGCAATGACCGGTCTCTGTTCGCCGAAAAGCTGCGCCGTCTCCTCATTGCGCTGCCCGATCAGTTCCACGGTGTCGCCCACGTGCACCATCTCGTACATCTCTTCCAGATCTTTCCGCGCCATCCGGATGCACCCGTGCGAAGCAGCTTTGCCGATCGACTTTGGTTCGTTGGTCCCGTGAATCCCGTAGCCCTTGATGCTCAGCCCCATCCACCGCGTTCCCACCGGATTTCCCGGCCCCGGCTGAACAACCTTCCCCTCGTGCTGGTAGACCGGATTCTTCACGCGACGATGAATCGTGAACGTCCCCACGGGGCTAGGTGTTGATGGCTTGCCAATCGCGACTGTGTAGACTTTCTTT
>DATJEO010000166.1:0-3709 GCA_035496515.1 Occallatibacter sp. | reverse complement strand
GGTTCAATGGTGATCGGCACACTCGATCCTTTCAGCCTGCTGGTCCGGTCCATCGGTCTTGCTCTTCTGCCGGCGATCAATCTCGGGACGCGGGCTCTGCTCGTGCCGCTGGAGCATAGCCACATTCACGCGATCAAGATGTTCGGCACGTATGCGAATACCGCGCTTCAACGAACAGTTCTCGATCTTCGTCAGGCTCATTTCGATCAGGCAATTGTTCTTGGTGTCCTCTTCCTCGTGATTCTCTGGGCGAGCATGCGGATCACCCGTTTCTGGTGCCGGTCGATCTGCCCTCTTGGAGCGTTGCTGGGAGCGGTATCGCGCTGGTCGATCCTCGGCTTGCACAAGGATGCATCGAGTTGCGACAAGTGCAATCGATGCCTGCTCGACTGCCAAGGTGGCGATGATCCCATCGGGGGAGTGCCGTGGCGGAAGTCAGAGTGCCTGATGTGCATGAATTGCGTGGGCAGCTGCCCTCACGAGAGTCTTGAGTTTCGATTCTTCCGCAAGGAAAAGGAGATAGCTTCGCCCGATCTTGGCCGCCGACGGACAGTGACTGGGTTAGCAGCAGGCGTGGCGGCGGTTCCGATTCTGCGTTCCAACACGGGCCTGGGAAAGAGCCGCCCCGATCGGCTTCTTCGTCCTCCGGGCTCGGTGGATGAGCGGGACTTTCTTTCGCGTTGCATCCGATGCGGCGAGTGCATGAAGGTGTGTCCCAACAACTCACTGCAGCCGACCCTGACCGAGGCCGGCATTGAGGGTTTGTGGACTCCAACCCTGGTTCCGAAGATCGGATACTGCGAGCCGAGTTGCGTTCTGTGCTCCGAAGTGTGCCCGACCGGGGCAATCTGGCAAATCAGTCCGCAGGAGAAGGGCTGGGTTGCGGGGGGCGCGACGCAAAAGAGCCAGCCGGTGCGGCTCGGGACTGCATTCTACGATCGCGGCCGGTGCCTGCCGTGGGCGCTCGCGACGGAATGCATTGTCTGCGAAGAGTGGTGCCCCGTTTCACCGAAAGCCATCTACGTTGAGGAAGCGCAAGTCGTCGACTCTTCGGGAAACACCAAAACACTCAAACAGCCGCGTGTTGACCCGAGCCGCTGCGTGGGCTGCGGGGCATGCGAGTATGCCTGCCCGCTTCAGGACAGGCCAGCAGTCTACGTCACCAGCATTGGCGAGAGCCGATCGCCGAGCAGCCAGATTCTGCTGCGGAGAAGTTAAGGGGAACAAATCTTATATGAAGAAGATCTACGTTTTGCTTTTGGTGGTTGCCGTACTTGCCATTGTTGCAGGGGGCGCTGTCACCGGTTGCAAGAAGAAGGGGGCAAGCCCGTTCCCGCCTTCCGGCTCGGTAGCAGGCTGGGACAAGTCCAGCGAGACCCGCACCTTTGAGCCCAAAGACCTGTGGCAATACATCGATGGCGACTCAGAGCAATACATTCAGGCCGGCGTGGTGTCGACGACCACTTCGGATTACAAGTACAAGGGCCAGCTCGAAGCCGTTGTTGATGTGTATACGATGAGCGGTCCCGATGGCGCCCAGACGATTCTGGAGCGCGGCCGGACCAAAGATGCAAGCGTTATCGCTGTTGGCGATCAAGGACTGCAATACGCCCAAAGCGTGATCTTCCGTAAAGGAGCGCACCTGGTCCGCATCGTCGCTTACCAATCGAATGCAGAAACATCGAATGCGCTTGCGGCCCTGGCGCACGGCGTTGAAGCAAATCTGTGACCAGGTCAACTCTCAGAGGAGGGGATGAAAACATGACTAGCCGACGTGAATTTATGAAGGAAGCTGCAACGGCGGGAGCCCTTGCCCTGGGAGCGAAAGACGCTTTTGGGATGGCGAAGGGGAACGATGCGCGCGGCGGAGCCAAATCGAAGGTGGTGGTCGCGCGTGATCCCGCTCTGCACGGCTCCGATGGCAAGCTCGATGCGGCACGCGTCTCAGCACTTCTCGACCGCGCTGTCTCCACCTTCACCGGCCACCATCAGCCCGTGGAAGCGTGGAAGCGGATCGTGCTCGACGGCGGAGCGAAGGAGAAAGTTATTGGCCTGAAGACGAATGGACTCGGCGGCAAAGGTATCTCCACGCATGCTGTGCTTGTTTTCGCAATTGCCGAGCGCCTTCAGCAAGCCGGAGTGAAGGCGGGGAACATTCTCATCTGGGATCGAAATGCCCGCGATCTTCAGGCGTGCGGGCTGACCATCAACACTGATCCAAATCAGATTCGCTGCTACGGGTCGGACGTTTCAGGGTTCGAAGAGGCGGTGGAGACCTGGGGTTCATCACGCGTCCGGTTTTCGAAGATCCTGACGCGAGAATGCGCGATGGTGATCAACGTTCCGATTCTCAAGGACCACAGCATGTCAGGTGTGACGTTTGCGATGAAGAACATGTACGGCGTTGTCGAGCGCCCACAGGATCTTCACGCGAACGGGTGCAATCCGGGTGTCGCCGATCTGAATGCGTTTCCGGTCATTCGCCAGAAGATAAAGCTCACCATCGGCGACGCGATGACTTCGGTATATGAAGGCGGGCCCGGGTTCCGGCCCGAGCATCTGTGGCAGCCGAACGCACTGATCATTGGGGAAGATCGAGTTGCCATCGACCAGATTGCGTGGGGCATCCTGGACAAAAAGCGTACTGAGGTTGGCCTGAAGACTCTGGAAGCCGCCGGACGTCCGCCTCGGTACATCTCCACGGCTGCAGGCTCGAGTCATGCGCTGGGCGTGAACGATCCGCAGCGCATCAGGCTCATTGAGATCTGAGCAGGGACAAGCTATGCCAGATGACAATCAACCCGTCAGCCTGCCGACGTCCTCAGTCAGCGAGGAGAGCGAACGAGCGTTGCTCACTCGCCGCGAGGCGCTCTTACAGATTCTTCGGGTCGGCGGCATCGCAACCGCCGCGAGCGGCGCCGGTTTGTGGCTAAACGCTCGCAGCAGGCGCCCTGTGCCCGCTGCGACGGAACTCGCACGCAAGGATCATCGCATTACAGACACGCCTGATTGGCCTGGCCTGGCGATTGCGCAATATCCGGCAGATAGTGGCGATGCAAAGGCAGGCGAACCTGGAGCTCTGGTTCAGAAGGTGCTCGGAGACCTTGGCGGGATCGGCAGGTTTGTCCGGCAACAGGATGTGGTTGTCATTAAGCCGAACATTGCGTGGGATCGCACGCCTGAGCAGGCGGCCAATACTAACCCTGAGCTCGTGGCTGAAGTGGTTCGCCAATGCAAAGACGCCGGTGCGAAGCGCGTCATCGTCACAGATGTGAGCTGCAATGAGGCACGGCGCTGCTTTCATCGATCAGGCATAGAAGCTGCGGCCCGCAGCGCAGGAGCCGAGGTGATTCTTCCAGATCCAGATCTCTTCCGCGAAGTCGATCTTGGCGGGGTGATGTTGAAGAGCTGGCCTGTGTTCACGCCGTTCCTCGAAGCAGACAAGATCATCAATCTGCCGATCGCGAAACATCACGGGCTCTGCGGGGTCACGCTGGGCATGAAGAACTGGTATGGGATTCTCGGAGGTCAGCGGAGTCGCCTGCATCAGCAAATTCACCAGAGCCTTGTGGATCTCGGAGGATTCATGCTTCCGACACTCACGATCATGGATTGCTATCGCATCCTGCTTCGTAACGGGCCAACCGGCGGCAACCTCGAGGACGTCGCTCTCAAGAAGACGGTGGTGGCTGGAACGGATCCGGTCGCC
>DATJEO010000165.1:0-3631 GCA_035496515.1 Occallatibacter sp. | reverse complement strand
GATATCGTTTCATTTTTCCATCCATGTGCGCTACGCGACGGAAACCACCCGGAGGTTACTTCCTGGTGAGTGGTCACCTTCCCCATGTCAAACATGCCTCCGAGTGCGCCGCATCCTGCCTGCATTCAGGCGCAGGGCATGGTGACGTGCCATTGCCACTCCTTCCCTCCCCGCCGTCTGTCTTCGAAACTCGTTACCCATCGTTTCTTCCGTTCCGAAGATCACGATCCGCGCGATCCAGTTCTCCAGCTCGCGAATGTTCCCCGGCCAGTTCCACTGCTGAAAAGCATCCAGCACCTGGGGCTTGAGGCGCGGCGCCGTACGCCCGAAGTTGCGGGCAAACTTCTCCACGAGGTACTCGCAAAGCTGCGGAATATCCTGCTTTCTCTCTCGCAAAGGCAGAAGCCGCACTCGATGCTCGAAATGGCTTGATAGGCCCGGCGATGCTCCGGAAACTGCGCCTGTCAGATCCACGCTCGTTGCGCAGACAATCCGGGCATTCACTGAACTGCCGTTTCGCACCTGCCCAGTCTTCAGTGCATGCGCCACCTTATGCTGCAGGGCTGAATCCATTTCCGCAATCTCGTCCAGGAAAAGTGTGCCGTTCGCCGCCAACACAACAGACCCGCTCGCCGCGCTGTCCTGACCAAACATCTCTCCGTCGAGCAGTCGAGACGATATCGCTCCACAGTTCACCCGCACAAACGGCCCACCAGCTCTCTCTGACTGGACATGCAGATAGCGGGCAACAACCTCCTTGCCTGTCCCGCTCTCTCCCTCAATGAGCACAGGAAGATCGTCCTCCAGAGCGCCTTCGAGAATCTTGCGAACCTCGTGCATCCCGGATGTGGAACCGAAAATAAATTCCGCAAGTGGCAATTGGCTCAGCCTGGCGGAGTCGGCAGCGTCTGCGATCATGTTTCGGCTTTCGGCTTCTCACTTGCAAGAACGTCGCCAAACCGGGATCGTGAAAAACCGTCTCTTCTATGCTGATCTTCTCCTCGTAGGAGACAAATTGCCGGATTGCGCGCTAGGAGTATGCAAAACTTTGCACACTTTTACCAGCCAGTATGCAAACTATTGCGCACCCTTTCGGCTGGCTTACTTGTGGAATAAGGATTCCCCGACCGCTCAGCCAGGGAATTAAAGATCCTACCGGATTGCTTTGGGGAGGGCTAGAGTCCAGCGCCCGGCCGAGTCATCGAACCCGCCCTCGGACCAAGCTGATGCTGTTGAATCTTGTACAGAAGCCCCCGATAGCTGATATTCAGGGACTTCGCTGCATGCCGGCGATTCCACCCGTTCGCGTCCAGCGCGTCCTTGATCATCTGCGCCTCAGTGCGATCCTTCAGCTCACGAACAACGGAACGCATGCCGCTCTTCTCCGCGGCGACCGGCAGCTCGATCTCCTGATCCTCGAACTCGATCCCCTGCCCGCTGGCGATCTTGTTCTCCAGCTCTTGGATTGCCGTCGCCGTATCGCGCATGGTCATCGTACGCGTAACAAAGTTGCGTAACTCGCGAACATTCCCCCGCCATCCATACAACAGAACTGCATCCATTAACCGCGATGAGAATCGGATGTCGGCGCCGCTCCGCAACTCTTCCGGCGAGCGGCGAATGATCTCTTCAATCAGATAGGGAATCTCTTCACGACGCTCTCGCAAAGGCGGCACGTTAATCGTGAACACATTCAGCCTGTAGTACAGATCCTCACGGAAGGTCCTCCCTAGAAGTGCAGTCTCGATCTGGACATTTGTCGCCGCCAGCACGCGCACATCCACCCTG
Organism: Occallatibacter sp.; assembly: GCA_035496515.1. GTDB lineage: Bacteria > Acidobacteriota > Terriglobia > Terriglobales > Acidobacteriaceae > Telmatobacter. The sequence continues at coordinate 1,843 of DATJEO010000165.1, read as the reverse complement.
CTGCTTTCCCGCGATCCAAGCCGATTGAACTGACCATCCTGCAGTACGTGCAGTAGCTTCGCCTGCATCTGCGCGCTCATCTCTCCAATTTCGTCCAGAAGCAATGTGCCGCGATGGGCCAGCTCGAACTTCCCCGGCTTGTCCTTGATCGCCCCTGTGAAAGCGCCCTGCTGATATCCAAACAGTTCGCTCTCCAGCAGATCCGATGGCAATGCAGCGCAGTTCACATTGACGAAGCGGTGATGAGCTCGGCGCGAATGCTTGTGAATCAAATGAGCGATCACTTCTTTCCCGGTGCCGCTCTCACCCAGGATCAGAACAGGCGCATCCACGTCGGCCAGAAGCTTTACCTGCCGCTGAATCTTCAGCATCGAGGGAGACGCCGCAAGGAAGTACCGCCCGTCCCCAAGCTCCTCAACAATCGCTTTGCCCGGCAACGATGCAATATCCCGTGATTCGTCGAAAAGCAGTGCCTGCTCAGGCCCGCCGAGCTCCGCTTCCCCATTCCAAACACTATCGAAAACTCTCGATATCTCGCCCTCCAGAAGAGGGCGATCCAGGAAGCGCGTTACCCCAAGTTCCGATGCCGCATCCCGCAGCCTCTGCTCACCGGGTCCGGAAATCACGCACAGGGGAGATGGCGAAACTGCCCGGAACATCTGGCGAAGTTCATAGGCGCTGCCGGAATTCGGCGCTTCGAAGACCACAAGATCGGGCTCGACGCCGTTATTGAGCAAAATGCGTGCCTGCTCAGAACTCGACGTCTGCACCAGCTTATGGCCGGCGCGTTCCGCGGCGCTGCCGAAAATCGATCGTGTTTCCGCGGACCGAAGGACACTTAGAACAAGAAGTGTTGATCTCACAAGGCACCCGAGGGGAGTTTTCCTTCAAGCAATCCGGCGCTCCATGTCATCACGCAAACTCCTACAGCTCTCGTGACACGAGCATCGATTGGAAGTTGTCCGCGGGGAAAGTTCAGCCTGGAGAATCTACTGAACCAAATGAGGAGACGGTCTGCCGAAACCTCGAAATCTACAGGGTCCTGGACACTGACGCATCCATCAGACTCCAACAAAGCAGCACGGACTGGTGAGCGAGCCGATTCCTTCCAACGGTCCTGGCAATTCAACCTGCTGGAGTCCCTAAAGTAGGTTAGACGCCGTCCTGAGTCAATAAAACTTTAGTAATCATATTTCCTCTAAGTACATGAAACAAATGACGTTTGCTTAATCTGAGATCCAGCATTTAGCAGAGAATTCACCGCATATTGGTTCGATTTCCATCGATCCGCACAGCTCTGATCGAAACGGACATCTGCTGAGTGCCCTCCCTCGGCAGGCTCACAGCTTGCCCCAGCACGTTTCCGCCCTCTACGCACAACATTCCCGGCCACTCATCAGCGCCAAAGTCCGCCAGCTTCGCCGCGCCGTCGCTCCACGGATTCCACACAATCGTCGACACCGATCCGCTCTTCTCCGTCAGCAGCCTGCGCCCCAGAACCGGATCCAGAACCTCCACCGCGCCGGTCGCATTCAGGTAAGCATTGTCCGTCCACTTCCTCAGCACAACATCGCCCTGCTGCAGCTTCTCTTTATTGTCATCGCGATTATCCAGAAACCGCACTCCGTCCAGCCCTCGCACGCTTGCCTTCGTGACATCTCCCACGTGGAAATACGTGTGTAGAGCCTCCTGAAACTGCAACTCAGACCGCCCCAGGTTGTGCATTCTCAATTCAAGCTCAAGCATCTTCCCGATCCTGAGAACGTACTCCAGCTGGAACTCATACGGCCACCAGCGCCGGCTCTCCTCATCGCTCCCCGTTGAAAGCAACACACGAACCGAG
>DATJEO010000164.1:0-4489 GCA_035496515.1 Occallatibacter sp. | reverse complement strand
TGCTGGCGGAGTCGCAGGCACCGGAGTGGCTGTTCATTACATGTTCGGATTCGAGGATTGTGCCGGATCTGATTCTGGGGACGGGGCCGGGAGATTTGTTCATCAGCCGGAGCATTGGGAACGTGGTGCCGGTGTCGATGAATGATGTGGATGGTGTGACGGCGACAATTGAATACGCAGTGGATGTGTTGAAGGTGCCGTACGTTATTTTGTGTGGGCATTCGGATTGCGGAGCGATCAAAGCAGCGATCAACAGGACAGGGCTGGACAAGCTGCCCAAGGCGAACCGGTGGCTGCAGCATGTGGAAGCAGCCTTCTCGCATCGTCAGCCGCTGAAGAGCGACGATGGCGAGCACGCGGAGCTTTGTTCGGTGATTCGCGGGAATGTGGTGGCACAGCTGGTCAATTTGAAGGCGCAGCCAGCGGTATCGCGCGCAATGCGCGAGGGGCGGATGCAGGTGTTCGGATGGTATTACGACATTCTCTCGGGTCGGATTGAGCAGTTCGATGAAGAAGAGCGAAGATTTGTGGCGCTGGTGAAGTGAAGAGAGTCGCTGGGTGAGGAGTTCTGCGGCACTCCCCTTTCCCCGAATGCGAGGCACCGGGGGCACCCAATCATGGAAATTATTTCTTTGTATCTCGGGCAGCTTTGATGAATTCGTGCGACTTCTCAATATGCGCCGATTGCGTGGTGAGGACCTGGCGCACGGGAAGCGGCATGTAGGCGTCGATGGCCTTGCTGTAGGTTTCAATGGTTTGATCTTCAGCTTCTTCAGCGGTAGAGAGCAGGCTTGAGTCGCCTCCGCCGAGGCTAGCTTTGATGTCGCCCCATGTGCGAAGGACGGTACCGACAGCGGTTCCACTTTCCTTTACATCGTGAACGCCCTCCTGGTGGAGGATTGACTCGAGAACGCCGCGAAATTGTGCGCGTGTCAGCGACTCGGCGAGGAAGTATTCCTTGAGTGCTTCATCTTTGAGCTGCTCGCCGATCTTCTTGAAGCCTTCCTGCCCATCGATCAGAGTCTGGATGACGGAACGCAGCGCGGATTCAACTTCTTTCAGGTCTTTTGAGGGGGAGGACATGAGGGGATCTCCAAGTAGGGGATAGAAAAGGGCAGAGTCTGGCGGCTGACATGCGATTCTCCTTCGCCGCCAGTTGGGTGGGAGAAATCGCGAAAACCCCACCTGCCCTGCCCCTATAGCGGATCACACCCGCACCCGCAGAGGCTGGGTAGATCCAGTTACTAGGATGCTGATATTCGAGGTTACGTCGGAGATTGTCTGTGCGAATGTGCAATCAAAAGTTTGCATTTATTCGCAATCCGCAAGGTGAGTGCGTTTTGAACGGGGCGGGATTAATGTGCGCCGGGCGGAGGAGCCGCGTTTTTTGATGGTTTCCTGAAGAGCCAGACGGCGGCGGCGCAGAAGAAAGCCAGCAGTGCGGTCCAGCGGAAGACATCAACGTATGCCAGCAGAGCGGATTGTTTCAGCAAGCTTCCATAGATGAGGCCCATGGATCCAGTACGCGCGCTTGCGGGGCCGAGATGGTGGCCAAGGTACGTTGCGATCTGACGCGAGTTTTGCTGGAAGACAGGGTTGGAAGAGGAGATGTTTGCGCCGATTTCATTTTGGTGGAGCGCCGCGCGGCGGATGATCGCGGTGGTGGCCATCGCAATGCCAATCGACCCACCGATATTGCGCAACATGTTGAAGAGACCAGTTGCGTTACCCATTTCTTCGCGGGGAATCGTTGAAGTTGTGATCGTGGCAAGTGGGACGAAGACGAATGCCAAGGCGAAGCCGGTGAGAGTGATGGGAAGAAGCAGGGTGTATGGGCCGATATTGAGGTTCACCTTGCCGAAGAAGAGGGCACAGACGCCAAAGCCGACAAAACCGGCGGAGAGGAGTTTCCGGTTGTCGACTCGCGACCCGAGGATGCCAATGACAGGCGAGCCGATGAACGAGCCCACACCGCGGGGGCCGACAACAAGGCCGGCAGTGAAGGCGGTGTAGCCTAGGATCTCCTGATAGTAAAGGGGCAAGATGGTGATGGTGATGTAGATGCAGGCGCCGAGAAGTGTTATGAGATAGCAACCAGTTCGGAAGTTGCGGTTCTTGAGAATGTGCAGATCGACAAGGCCTTTGGGGTTGGTCCACGAACGCCAGATCCAGCCGATGAGGGACAAGACAAGAGCCGCGACAGCCCAGCGAACCCAGGTGGCACCGAACCAGTCGTCTTCCTGCCCCTTGTCGAGTACGACCTGGAGGCAGCCGGTCCAGACACAAAGAAGGCCGAACCCGATGTTGTCGAATGGGCTGACTTTTGCGTGCTTGATGTAGGGCGGATCGTGCACGAAGCGCGAAACCATGAGGACAGCGAGGATGCCGACCGGAATGTTGATGTAGAAGGCGTAGCGCCAGCTCCAGGTGTCGGTGAGCCAGCCGCCGAGAGTGGGGCCGAGTACGGGCGCGACGACAATACCTAGGCCATAAGCGGCCATGGATTTGGAACGCTCGGCGGGCGGGAAGCTCTCGAGCAGGATGGACTGAGCCAGCGGCTGCAAGGCTCCGCCCCCGGCGCCCTGAAGGACACGTGCGAGAAGGATGACGGCGAGCGAAGGTGCAGCTCCGCAAAAGAAGGAGGCAATGGTGAAGATGACGATGCAGATGAGGAGGAAGCGCTTGCGCCCGAAGCGACGGGCGAACCAGTTAGAGGCAGGGAGGATGACAGCGTTGGCGACGAGGTAACTGGTAAGTACCCAGGTGGCTTCAGAATTTGTGGCGGAGAGGCTGCCCGCGATGTAGGGGAGAGCTACCGACGCAATGGCGGTGTCGAGCACCTCCATGAAGGTGGGCAGCATGACGGAGCAGGTGACCAGCCATGGATTCACGCCCTGGGTCAGTGGATATCTGGCTTGAGCCTCTGCTGTGGTCATCGGAACCGGAACAGTCGAGGTTACATGATCGGGCAGTGTGCAGGTTGTGACGAGCGTCAGAGCGAGACGATAGTGGTTGATTGACAGTCGTGTATATCGAATGCTACATAGGCGAGGAGTAAACATCTATCATTTGGAGGGTTCGCTCTTTCCATGTTTGCAGTGGCCCAATCCGATCACGGACGAGAGAAGATCAGTGATTGGGTATTGCGTTTTGGCGTGGCTCTTCCATTTTTGTTATTCGGCTTCGAGAAATTTCCCTCTGGACCGACTGCGCAATGGGTTCGGTTTTTCGACCAGGTAGGTCTAGGCCAGTGGTTTCGCTACTTCACTGGAGTTGTTGAAATCGCGGGCGGGGCACTGGTGCTTTTTCCGGCCACCTCTCGAATCGGGCTGGGAATCCTGGGGCTGACCATGGCGGTAGCATCCGTGATCCACATCTTCATCATGCACGAGCCCGCCAATGTCATCGTGACGGGCGGGCTCTGCGTTGGATTGATGGCTCTATGGCGGAGACTGCGGGAGAGCTGACCGTTCGGGAACGGGATTTGCCGCTGCGATCATTGGATGGATCGTAAATACGCAACAAGCTGCCAGCGTTGCGCTTCGGGGAGTCTGGACCACGAAGGCATTCCGTGACCGAGGTCGCCCTGGCGGATGAACCACTCGAGGTCACCATCGCTGGCCGACTTTATCCGTTCACTGCGCAGAGAGGGCTTCTTGTGCCCGTCGCCCATCGCATCGGCTCTGTGGCATTGTTCGCAGTTTTCTTTGTAGACCAAGGTGCCGGCAGGGATGGAGTCCGGCCGCGAGGCGAGTGGATTGGTGCGCGCGTGGTCCTTGGCGGGAATCTTGGACCAAGGGGACGACGAAGCGGCGCTGAGAAGAAGGGTGGCGCTTATAAAGATGCACACGAGTCCGAGAGTGCGACGGAGACTGCTTCGCGATGTCATCGAGTGCCTCCGTTGCGTCGGAACCAGGTGCCAACCTGGGGCAGCTCGCTGGCCCAGCCAATGCGGTAGACCCGGTCGAGACTATTGCTATTCAGGCCGAAGCCGGTTGAGAAGCTGAGGCGGCCTTTGGGAAGCTGCCAGCCGACGATGGGGGCGATGTAGTGAGAGGTGTCTCCGAGAGTGAGGGAGGCGACGTCGCCGAGGCCACCGTACATTTCGGCTCCTCCTGTGAATTTTTCGAGGCAGAAGATGCAGGGCTTGCCGCTGCCGAGCGCGCGCAAGGGGCGAGCCGCGCCGAAAGCGTAGCCGAATTCCCAAGGTTCATGGCCAAGGTTCTTTTCGGCGATAAAGTTTTCGGAGATGTTCCAGGCTTTGAGATTGGAAGAGAGGATGAGCTTGAGTTCGGCTTCGTGCTCGTGTTCCAGGCGGGTGTCTGCATTGGGTTCAGCCAGATCACCCTGGCCGTCGTGACCGACAACCTCAAGCATGTTTTTGTCGGCGCCGGTGATGTTCTCGAATTCGACGTAGAGAACAGGATTGATCCAGTGCTCACGCATCAGAGGGCGGAAGCGGTTTTCAAGGCGGAAGCCGGTGAAGAGG
>DATJEO010000163.1:0-17808 GCA_035496515.1 Occallatibacter sp. | reverse complement strand
CTGGCTTCGAATTACCCATAACAGAGGGTATTTTAGGCCCTCCCCGAGCGTCAGCCAAGCGGCTGGCCGATTCGATGCGGTGCAGAGGGTGGGTTGCCGTGCCACTCACTGATTGGTCGCATTACCACGCACGTGCAGAATGACCCGTCGGTAGGACGTCAGCTTCGGCGACCCTTCATCCGTAACCGTAAGGATGACGTGGGCTACGCCGTCTCCCTTGCAGGGGATCATCGGCAGCCAGAACGGCCTGCACGCAGCATCTGCCCGCACCATCACGCGAGCCGTCTCCGCTCCGGATAAGGTCACGGCAGCCAGGTTCCCATCCGCCATCCCGGCCTCAGCATAGTGGAACCAGTGATAATGGACTGCCTGCCCATCGGGATCGCTGCTCTGTCCCGCATCCAAAGTGACTGTCTGGCCCACGTTCACATCCAATTCGACCGGTTCCGTTCCGCCCTTGCCGTTCACAATTGCGACTGGATTGTGATTCGCATGCTTGAAGTCCGATACAGTCCACGACATTCTTGCAGAGAAGTCATTTTGAAATGCCTCGCGCCACCGCCAGATCGTCGCCTGATCTGAAGTGTGCTCCTTCCCGTCGATGCCCATCACGGTGTCGCGCGAGTCGACTCGCTTGAATTGATCCCCGCCCTGTGTCCAGATCCCGTGCGGTTCACCATAGGGCTGCCGGTAGATGTACCGGCCTCCCCACCCGCCCCAATCTGGCCGACGATATGCATCCAGTCCGTTATCTATCAGACCGAGGAATGACGGCGTATCTCCCTCCATGATGAACATGAACCTCGGATACTTCTTTCCTAGCGGGCCTTTGTTGCGGATGTTGTCTTCAAGCCATTCGTTCGTGACTGTCGTCCCGTCCGCACCCTCCCCGTTGCGGTAGTACTTGTCCCCGCTAATGCCCGTCCAGGTTGCGGAGGCATATTCCCCGCTTGTCGGTGTTGATGGCGAGACGATGTAAAACAAACCAGGGAACTCTTTCCGGATCCATGGCCCCGCATCGTCCTGGTCGCTGATCGAGTAAACCTGTATCCTCCCAATCAGCTTCGCTAGCTCATCCGGAGCATGCCCCGCTTTCAAATCCATGAGCGCCTGCGCCAGCGAATTCGCCCCGCCCCAAATGCAGATCCATAATGGCCGGACATCTTCGTGCTCGATGGCGTGAACGATCGCCTTCGATCCATCCGAGGACTTCCCATCTCCAGTTGCTGCCATTCCGTAGGCGCTCTGCCCCGTGTAGACCTTGCCACGAAGCTCTGCCGCCTCAGGCCAGCCTTTCGCGTGCAGCAAAAGGTTAGGCCGGACGTCGCCGTACGCCTCAATCAGCTCCCGCATGGTCTCTGGATGAGTCTTCTCCCGCTGCCAAGTCGAGGTGGTCGCGATCATCGCTTCGATGTCGAATTCATTCGAGTACAGCAGCAGCCGGACAAATGACATCTGGTCGTCAGGTTCGTTACCGATGTCGCTGATCACCACCACGCGAGGTTTTCCGCTGAAGACATCCACATGTGCCGAGGGAAGCGGCTGCGCCAACATTCTCGAAACTGCGATTCCCAGCAAAGCTGCTGCCCAGAATGCCCTCATCGTTCGTTCTCCATTTGTGCGATGCTGCACTATTCGTCACAATCATATTCTCAGGCAACAACTCTTCTACTATTTCTGTGTCACAGGCATTCAGAACGGCGAGCATGCGAACGTCGTCCGCACATCACATCCACATCGGGGGTGCTTTCAAGATGCATCGCCTTCCTCTCTGGCTGATCTCAGCGTTTCTGTTCTCTGCGTGTTTATGCCACGCGCAAAACAAGCCTGCTGCACCTGACCAGCTACCCTCAGCGGAGGCTGTAATGGCCCGTGTAGCCGCCAACCAGGACGCGTCCGAGGCGGAACGCAGCCATTACGTTTACGTGCAGCACGCACGCATGTCCTCACGCAAAGGAAAGACAGTCCTGTGCGAAGAGATCACCGACTACAGGTTCACTCCCTCCGCAGAAGGCACCCATGAGCAACTGCTCAAGGTCGACGGCCGCATGCTCAAGAACAAGAAGTACATCACCTATGACAAGTTGCTGCCCGGCGACGAAGAGAAGCGGAAGAACGCGGAAGGAGATCAGAAGAAAGAGAAGGACGCAGAAACCATAGACTCTGGTCAGGACAAAGCTCAAGCACCCGACAAGGAAAAGAACAAGAAGAAAGACAAGAAGGATAAGGATCCAGTCTTTGATCCCGACAGTGACGAGACCATCGATCGCGACCTCGTCGAGAACATGCGCAAGAACCTGATTCACGACAAATCAAAAGATGGCATCAATGCTCGTCTCTTCCCGCTCACATCTAAGAACCAGGCTGACTACACCTTCCAAATGATCGGCCGCGAACGGCTCAACGATCGCAACGTCTACCACATCACCTTTCGTCCGAAGAACAAGGACGACTTCGGATGGAATGGGGATGCCTACGTGGACACCACGGCCTACCAGCCCGTCCTGATCACTACCGGAATGGCTCGCAAAATCCCCTTTGCCGTCCGCACGCTTCTCGGGACCAATGTACCCGGCCTCGGCTTCACCGTTACCTATGCTCCGCAAGCAGATGGCGTTTGGTTCCCGGTGACCTTCTCCACTGAATTCAAGATCCACGTTCTGTACTTCTTCCACCGCCAGATTTTCCTAAACGCTGAGAACCGTGAATTCGAGAAAACTCACGTGACATCGCGAATTGTTGATGAGGCGATAACAGCAGTACCTGAAGCGTCTCAGCCTCAGTAGCCCAGATGCTCAAAGGCCCTGCTCTTTCAAGCAGGGCCTTTGCTTTTCTTCCGCTCTGCGGATGCGGAACCGCTGTCACTTCTCCTGTGCCGTGGCTAGCTTTGCCTCAGCCTCGGCGATGCGGTGCAGTGCTTCGGCATACTTCTCTTCGCTTTCGCCTGCTTCCTGCCACTCTTTCTGGCCGCGATCGAGCTGCTGCTGAGCGCGCTGTACATCGATCTCCTCGGGCTTCAGCGCATCGTTCGCCAGAATAGTCACTCGGTCTGGCAGAACCTCCACAAATCCCCAGCTTACGTTGTAGATCTGGTCGCCGCCCTCCCGTCCGCCATGCAGACGTACGTCTCCGGCTCCGAGCTCGGCCATGAGCGGAGCGTGCCCATAGAGCACCTCCATATAGCCGTTCTTCGCCGGTAGCTCGACAGCGTCCGCAGTGGTATCAAACAAAACGCGCTCCGGCGATACCAACCGGACACGCAGCGAATTCGATTCGTCAGCCATGTACTAGCCTTTAGCTCCCAGCTTTTAGCTCCTAGCTAGTGGCTAGTAGCTAGAAGCTGATCTTTACGCCGTCTGCTTCAGCTTCTCAGCGGTCTCGAGCACTTCCTCGATGCCGCCCTTCATATAGAAGGCCTGCTCGGGGACATCGTCGTGCTTGCCTTCGATGATCTCCTTGAAGCTGCGCACGGTGTCCGCAATCTTCACGTACGCGCCCGGGATACCCGTGAACTGCTCGGCCACGTGGAACGGCTGCGACAGGAACTTCTGCACCTTGCGCGCGCGGGCGACGGTCAGCTTGTCCTCTTCCGAGAGCTCATCAATACCGAGAATCGCGATGATGTCCTGCAGATCCTTGTAGCGTTGCAGAATCCTCTTCACGCCTTGGGCCACGTTGTAGTGCTCGTCGCCCACAATGCGCGCGGACAGAATTCGCGATGTGGATGCCAGCGGATCAACGGCTGGATAGATGCCGAGTTCCGATAGCGGACGGCTCAACACCGTCGTCGCATCGAGGTGCGCAAATGTCGTTGCCGGTGCCGGATCAGTCAAGTCGTCAGCGGGCACGTACACAGCCTGCACAGACGTTACGGAGCCTTTGTTGGTCGACGTGATGCGCTCCTGCAGTTCTCCCATTTCGGTCGCCAGGTTCGGCTGGTATCCCACCGCCGAAGGCATACGGCCCAGGAGAGTAGACACTTCAGAACCCGCTTGCGTGAAGCGGAAGATGTTGTCGATAAAGAGCAGCGTGTCAGATCCTTCGACGTCGCGGAAGTACTCGGCCACGGTCAGCCCTGTAAGCGCCACACGCAGACGCGCTCCGGGCGGCTCGGTCATCTGACCGTACACCAGCGCGCACTTCGACTCCTGGAACTTGCCCGGCTTGATCACGCCTGACTCGGTCATTTCCGTCCACAGATCGTTGCCTTCGCGGGTACGCTCGCCCACGCCCGCGAACACCGAGTAGCCGCCGTGATTCTTTGCCACGTTGTTGATCAGTTCCATGATGACGACGGTCTTGCCAACGCCGGCACCGCCAAACAGGCCGATCTTGCCGCCTTTCAAGAACGGCTGGATCAGGTCAATGACCTTGATGCCGGTCTCGAACATCTCCTCATGCGTCGACTGCTCGTCGAAAAGTGGGGCCGGGCGATGAATCGGATTGCGCTGCTTTTCACCAATCGGACCGAGTTCGTCAACGGGCTCCCCGATCACGTTGATCACGCGCCCCAGTGTCTCCTTGCCCACCGGGACCCGGATCGGGCCGCCCATATCGATCGCCTTCATGCCGCGCACCATGCCGTCTGTCGCTTCCATCGCGACGGTGCGGACGCGGCCCTCGCCCAAGTGCTGCTGCACCTCGAGGATCACGTTAATCGGCGCCGGTACATTGAAGCCATCGCTGGTGACGCGCAGGGCCTGGAAAATAGGAGGCATCGTCGCCTCTTCAAACTGCACGTCCACCGCGGGACCGGAAATCTGAATCACCTTGCCAATGTTTTCTGCCATTCTCTTTGCCTTCTCAAATCAAAACTCTTGCTATTCAAGCTCCTTGTGCAACTTCAACCGGATCTCATTTGTCGATCCGCCAAAAACTGCATCGGGTACCTCGCCCCTCCCGACTTTGCGTCGCTTAAGATTGACGCGATCCGCTTCCACTCTGAGAAAGTAAAGACTCAAATCCATTTCCATCAGAGTGCCGCGGTAGGTTCTGACTTCCTTCTTGGTTGCCTCGATCTTTGTCTTTACCTGCTGCTTCCGAGCTTCCCACGCTCGGTCACTTAGCGATCCTGCATCTTCCATCGAGTCGATCTCCGCGAGTGCTGCTCTGGAGGCCTCGCGTTCACCAGACGTTAACCAATGCACCTCGTATTCGTTCCAACTTACAAAACCAACTAAACAAAGACCAGTCGCGATTCCCAATCCAACCAAGATTCTCCAAGAGGTCCTTTTGCTCCACAGCTCAGTCTGCAAAAGCTCGTGGACATTCATCTCGTTCCCTTGCTCGCTTGCTCCCTTATTCCCAGTTACACAGCTGCCGCCCCTGAAACAATTTCGATGATTTCCTTGGTAATCGCCGCCTGCCGCACGCGATTCATCAGCAGCGTGTACGAGTCGATCATGTCCGAAGCGTTATTCGTCGCCGAATCCATCGCCGTCATGCGCGCTGCATGCTCCGCCGCTACCGACTCCGTCATGGCGTGATAGAGCATCGCCGAAACATATTGCGGGAGCAGGCCGTTGAACAGCTCTTCCGCAGGTTGCTCGTAGATGTAGTCCACGTTTGCCGTACCGAACTTCTTCGATTCCTCGTCGGCCTCTTCGGTGTCTGCCTTTTCGAGCGTGATTCCTGCGCTGAGAGCCGCATGTGCTGCGCGTTCCCTCTGCTGAGCTGAAGGCTCCTCAGCTTCTGTAATCTGGCGCTTGCCGATTTCCAGGATCGGGAGGAGCCGCTCTACAACTAGCCGTTGCGAAATCACGGATTTGAATTCGTTGTAGACGATGTAGGCAGCGTCGATCTCCTCGTGCACATAGCGCGAAATGATGTTCTGCGCCAGTTCGAACACGCGATTCGCCTCGAGCTTCAGCAGCATTCCCGGGTGATCGCCGGTAATCTCGATTTTGCCTTTGCGCTCGTTCCGAACCTGGCGCTTGCCGCCATTCTCGTCCGTCTGCTCCGCGTAAGTCGCAGTGGGAAATCTGCGCCGCAGCAGATCGCGCCCTTTGCGCCCAATCGCTTCGACGTCAATTTCGCGATCGGGATTGCCGCTAATGAATTGAAACGCCGTTTTTGTGATGTTCGCGTTGAATGCGCCTGCAAATCCTTTGTCGCCGCTGATCACGACTATCAGCACGCGCTTCTCGGGCCGTGTGGCAAACAGCGGGTGCCGCAAATTGCCCGTTTCCTCATCAAAGATATCCACGCGCCGCGTCAACGATTCAAGGACGCTGGTGATCATCTTCGCGTAGGGCCGCGCCGCCAACGCCCGCTCCTGCGCGCGGCGCAGCTTCGCCGCCGAGACCATCTTCATGGCCTTGGTGATCTGCCGCGTGTTCTTCACGCTGCGTATGCGCCGCCGTAGATCCAGTACATTCGCCATAAATAAGCTGCTAGCTCCTAGCCCCTAGCTTCTAGCCTCTCCCACTCCTAGCTAGCAGCCAGAAGCTAGTCGCTAGAAGCTCGCACTTACGCCTTTGCCGTCTGCAATTCCGTGAGGAAATTCGCCTTGTACTCCTTCATTGCCGCGTGCAGCCGGTTGCGCACATCATCGTCCAACTGCTTCTTCTTGGTCAGGTCGTCCATCAATGCGGACTGCGCGCTCGCGAAGTACTTGTGCAAGCCATCTTCAAAAGCGCGAATGTCGGAAACGTCCAGATCGTCCAGATAGCCCTGCGTACCCGCAAACAGGATCGTGACCTGCTGCTGCCACGTGAGCGGATGAAACTGTGGCTGCTTCAACAGCTCCGTCAGCCTCTGGCCGCGGTTCAGCTGCTTCTGCGTCAGCGGATCGAGATCGGATCCGAACTGCGCGAAGGCCGCCAGTTCGCGATATTGCGCGAGGTCGAGCTTCAGAGTCGAACCAACCTGCTTGACTGCCTTGATCGCGGCCGAAAATCCTACGCGCGAAACCGAAAGTCCGACGTTCACTGCCGGACGCACGCCTGAGTTGAACAGGTCGGTTTCAAGGAAGATCTGCCCGTCCGTAATCGAAATCACGTTCGTCGGGATGTATGCCGAGACGTCGCCCGCCTGCGTCTCAATTACAGGGAGCGCAGTTAGTGATCCCCCGCCGCGCTTGTCACTCAGCTTCGACGACCGCTCCAGAAGTCGGGAGTGGAGATAGAAGACGTCACCTGGATAGGCTTCACGACCCGGCGGACGCCGCAGGAGCAGAGAGATTTCGCGATACGCCATCGCATGCTTCGACAGATCGTCGTACATCACCAGTGCGTGCTTGCCATTGTCGCGGAAGTACTCGCCGATCGCCGTCGCGGCGTAGGGAGCCAGGTACAACATTGGCGCAGGCTCTGAAGCTGAAGCAGCCACAATCACCGTGTGTCCGATGGCGCCGGCTTCCGTCAGCGTCTGCACAACCTGCGCTATCGAAGAGCGCTTCTGTCCGATCGCGCAATAGATACAGATCAGGTCATTCTTTGCGTTATTGATGATCGTGTCCAGCAAGACGGCGGTTTTGCCGGTCTGCCGGTCGCCGATGATCAGTTCGCGCTGTCCGCGACCGATCGGAATCATCGCGTCGATTGCCTTCAGACCCGTCGCCATCGGCTCGCGAACCCCTTGCCGATCGATGATGCCCGGCGCGAGGCGTTCCACCGGGTTCATGGCCGTTGTCGCGATCGGACCCTTGTCGTCGATCGGTGCACCCAGCGCATTGACAACGCGTCCGATCATCGCCTCGCCAACGGGAACCGACAGAATCTTGCCCGTGCGCTTGACCTCATCGCCCTCGCGAATCTCGGTGTAGTCGCCAAGCACCACGGCGCCCACCTGGTCTTCTTCGAGGGAAAGAGCCAGTCCGGCGATGCCGTGTGGGAAGGCAAGCAGTTCGCCGGCCATCACCTTGTCGAGCCCATGAAGCCGCGCGATACCGTCGCCCAGTGAAGTGATGGTTCCGACCTCGTCGACCTGGACCTTCGAGTCGTAGTTCGCGATTTGCTCGCGCAGTAGTTGTGTAATCTCGTCTGCTTTGATCTGAGCCATTTTGCGCTCTTCCTATCCTCTTAAGGGACTTTGCAGCCCCGAAACTCAAAAGCCTCACCAAAAACCGGCAGGCCAGACCTATCCAGCAATAAGCGTCTCTTTGAGCCGCTCCAGCCGACCGCGAACCGATCCATCCCACACTGTCGATCCGATTCGCACCACCGTACCGCCGATAATTTCCGGGTCAAGCTTGAATGTCGGCTCGATGCGCGCACCGGCCAGCTTGCCAACTCCGGCCACCAATTCGGAGCGCTCGCCTTCGCTCAACTGCCGCGCAGTTACGATCTCCGCATGCCGGATTCCCAGCCGCTCTTGCATTTCGGCGCGCCACGCAGTTGCAACCTCGCCTACTTCGCCGATGCGATCGTTATTGATCAGCACCGCGATCAGGTTGCGCAACTCTCGCTGCAGGCCCATCTTTGCATTCAGCTTGTCGAGAATCGCGACCTTCTGCGCCGCCGGAACCGCGGGATTGATGAAGAGCTCACGCAACTCCTTGCTGCCGTCCCACGTCGCAAGGAAATCATTCAACTGCCGATCCAGCGCAGCCGCATCCAGCTTTGCTGAAGCCACAACGTCGGCGAATGCCCGAGCATACCGTGCTGCAAACGCCGCGGCCATCAGGCTCTACCCCCGTTGTTCATTCCGTCGCGACCGGCTTCGCTCACAAATTGCGCTATCAATGCGCGATCCGTCTCTGGCGTCAGAACCAATTGCTTTGCCGCCTGGTCAATTGCCAGATCTGCCGCAAAATGACGCAGCGAGCGTTTGGCCTGCGCTGCCGCGACGTTGATCTCCGCCTCGGCCGAAGCTACAAGGCGAGTGCGTTCTTCTTCCAGTGCCGCCTTGCCTCGCTGCTCATCCTGCGCGATCTGGTCTTCCACTTCGGCCCTGAACTTCGCAATCTCGTTGTCGAGGCTGGCAAGTTTCGCCTCCACCGCGCTCAGGCGCCTGTTCGCATCCTCGGTGGTTTTTCGTGCGCTCTCCATGTCCACCTGAATCTTTTGCGTGCGGCTCCGAAGAAGTCGCGGCATGATTCGAATCAGCGGAATCACAATGCCGAGCACGACGACGCTCACGTTGAAGATCTCGAACGTCCGCGCCGCAGTCTCCACATCCATGTGCATCAGTTTCGCAAGCGACTCGACAATCGGAGCGTGCCGATACTGATCGTTGTTTTCCTCTTCGGATTTGGCGGCCTCAGTGCGCGGCGGATTCTTGGCCTCTTCCGCAGGAGTCTCAATCGACGGCTGCGCCGCAGGCTCGGGATGCTGCTGCGCCGTCACCAGGCGAGGGAACGCTGAGATCATCGTAAGCAGGCAAAGCAGCACTGCCCCGTAATGCCGGAATTCAGATCGGAAACGCGTCAAACGATATTTCAACGGGAACTCCCGGCAGCAAGCGGAAGCACCGCTCGAACCACCTGATTCGCCAACTCTCCCGCCGACCCCTGAATGGCCTGTCGCGCCCGATCGGTTTCCGAATCGATTTCGGTGCGCGCCTGCGCCACCTTCACACCTGCCGCCTTCCGCGTCTCATCGAGAGCAGATTCGCGTTCAGCATTGCGCTGCTTGGCACGCTGTTCCCGCATCTTGAAAATCTCAGCACGCGCCAGCCGCAGCTTATCGGCATACTCCGTCGCTTTCGCCTCGGCATCCGCGATTGCCTTGTGCGCATTTTCCACTGCGCCCTCGGTCCGCGCACGGCGCTCCGCCAGCACACGATTCAACGGGCTTTGAACGAGAAGTTGATAGGCCGCTACCAGCACCACAAAAAGCAGAATTGTGGGAACCGCACCGAGCAGGAGCGCACCGACTTGTTGAACGATATCTTCCATGCTTTATTTTCGATTAACTCAGGCAGACAGGATCTTTCCGGAGAGGTGGAACACCTTTTTTTATCAGGGGCAAACCCCAACGGTCAACGCCGCACGGCGTCATATGGGAGGCTGATGTGACTGCTGTCACGAATCGGGAATTTGTTTCGAAAAAGAACTTGATTTCCCGCGTAACAGGCCTACACTAACGATACCACCTAGACCCGGTTCAGGGTCCAGCGGGCAGTCGGTTTTGGGAAATCCTTCCACTCCCATTACCGACCGGCCCGCCTCTACTTTTTTGGGCACTTTCTCCCCCGTTCATTCTCGCCTTTCTCATCACCCTTCGGGCAAATCTGCGACCCGAAGCCGCCTCATCTCTACCGCCGTTTCAGCCATGCAACACTCGTCACCTTCCGCAGCATCTCAAGGCAAAGAAAAAGCGAAGGAGGATGCATGTTCCGCTCCACTATTCCTGATCATCAGCAATCTGGCACATCTCAAGAACTCCAAATCGCCGAACAGCCCGCCGAAAACGCAGAACAACGTATCGAGGAACTCGAAGCGCGCCTCCAGACATTGGAGAACTCGCGCCAACCACAGCCCTCCGGCAGGGACGAACGCGGACAGCATCGTTCGACCCGTCAACCAGCCACGGACGAAGAAGCGCTGCAAGCCTTGCGCAACGAGCCCATGATGGATCACCTGCTTAACGCCCTGGAATCAGGACAGGATATCGGCACTACGGCCGTCTAGTCTTCGCAATGGTCGCACACCACTTCCTTTCGGAAGATGCGGCCTTCGGGTGGCTCAGTCGAGATCGCGGCACAAGTCCCGAAGAAGTCGCCGCTCTACTCCGGCAGGTCGAGAGCCGCGACTACAATCCGCCGCGGCGCGAGCGAATCCTCGCCTGGCAGTCGCAGCAGGAGTTCCCGATTCTTCCCAACCCCGACGATCCTGATTGCGGCAATGTCTACCGAAACCTCAAATTCCCTCAGAAAGTCTACGAACACATTCAGGAGTAAGAAAGAAAAATTCCAGTCGGAGGAACAAGACGTCGAAACATCAGATTCCAGATAGTCTGCGATCAGGCGCAGCCTTCTGATCACGTTTACAACCCGCATCACCTCGTGAATTTCTAGGTCGCCACCGCATCTTGCTCCGGGAATCCGCGTCTACCCTGCTATACGTTCTGCGCGGCAGCCTGAACGCCCGCAGCATGGCGAAGAGACTCATAGCACGCAGTAACTCTTCGCGCAGAATCGGAGGATTCACAACCTATATGAAAACTAGACTATTTACCCTGGCCCTTGGCGGCCTGCTCACTGTCGGCAGCACGTGCGCCGCGCTGGCTCAGGACGCCCCTCCCACTCCACCCGATCAGAATCAAGCTGGACCGCCCTCGCAAGGTATGGGCCGTCGCGGTATGCGCATGGATCCCGATCGCCAGCTTGAGCGCCTCACCCGCGAACTCAACCTGACCACCGATCAGCAGGCTCAGATCAAGCCCCTCCTAGTCGAACGCCAGCAGAAGATGCAGGCCCTCTTCCAGGATCAGTCCACGGCTCCGGAAGATCGGCGAACTCAGGGCCGCAGCATCATGGAGGGAACTAACAACTCCATAAAGGCCCTGCTCAACGACGACCAGAAGCAGAAGTTCGAAGCCATGCGGGAACGGATGCGCCGAAATCGTCCCGACAGCGGCCTCGGAGGCGCAGCGCCGCCTCCAGCCCCTGACGGCTCAGCTCCTCAACCCCAGAACTAAAACTCGAACGGGTGCCCCAGGTCTCCCAATTTTGGAGACCTGGGATCCAGAATCCTATCGCTTAGACGCCTTCTCGATAAATCCCGCCAGATCGTCCCTCAGCTGCTTCAACGCATCCAGATTCAGATAGATCATGTGCCCCGAAGGGTAGTACCCGAACTGCACGTTCGCTCGCAGTTCCGGTTCCAGATTCATGTGGTCCAGATCGTATTCCGTCAGAAAGAACGGCGTGGCGAGATCGAAGTATCCATTTGCTGAAAAGACCTTCAAATGCGGATTCTTTCGTATCGCAGCGCCGAGATCGCCGGCCACATAAGGCGCCAACTGCTCTCCACCCGGACCCGGTCCTCCGCTGGGCGGCTTGTGCTTCCAGTCCCACTGTCCGATCGACCCCGCGCTCGGCCTGTACGTATCGGTGGTCTCGTACTTCAGCTCGCGGTCCACATAATCATGAACCGCCGCAACAAACGCGCCAGCGATCCCCGTGTCCGACGCATCGTAGCTGGGGTTCTCTCCTGCGGCATCTACGTCGACCCCTTCGAAGCGCATGTCATAACGGCCCAGCGTTCGACGGTCACCGCGCATCACTTCTTTGCGGAACCGCGTCGGCGATACCCGCAGGTTCGCCTCTTTGATGTACTGCTCACTCAACCCGGTGAGTCGGCTCATCTCCTTGGCAACGGAATCCAGCTGCCCTGTCGACAAACGGTCTCCCTGGAAAAGTGCCTGCGCGTAGGGTCCAGACGCAAACTCCCGCGCCTGCTGAACCCACGTGGAAACATCCGCAGGCTTGTTCTGAACCTTGTTGAAGTACCACGCAGCCGCCGCGTAGCTCGGCACATTGCCGATGTAGATCATGTCGTATCCCGGCGATCGGATGGCGTAGTTCAAAATCGACGAGATCAGCACAATCCCGTTCAACTGAATGCCGTCATTGGCCAGCAGGTCTGATAATCCCGCAGACCGCGTTGTTCCATACGATTCGCCAATCAGAAACTTCGGCGAATTCCACCTCTGATTCGCTGAGATGTATCTCGCAATGAAGCGGTCGAATGCTTTCAGGTCCTGATCGACTCCTGTGAAGTCCTTGGCCTGACCTTTTCCGACAGCGCGCGAATACCCGGTGAGGGGTGCGTCCACAAACACCAGGTCCGTCTTGTCAAGCAGAGAGTATTGATTCGGGACCAGCTTGAACGGCGGTCCTGCCGTCGGATTTGGGCTGTCCGTCTCGATGCGCACCGGCGAGAACGATCCCATGTGCAACCACAGGGTTGCTGATCCGGGGCCGCCATTGTATAGAAAACTAACCGGGCGCGTTCCGGCATCAGCACCATCAAGCGTGTACGCCACATAGAACATGCTGCCGTAGGGCTTGTCTTCTTCATCGCGAATGAGCAGAGTCCCTGCGGTTGCCGAATACTTCAGCGACCTCCCGCCCATCGACAGCTCATGATGGGTGACCGAACTTTTCTCCGGAGGAATCGGCCCTTCCTTCCCTTCTTTCGGCTGTTCCTCACCAGCCGGATGCTGAGCGGCCGTCGTCTGCTGTTGTGCCGCAGACCGCTCCTGAGGTGCGGCAGCCGCAGCGAAGGCCCAACCCGATCCAGCCACCATCGCCCATACCGCGATCTTTTGAACTGGCCCCATGCAATGCCTCCTAAGATGACTGGATCTTAATCTAGCGGCGGCTTCCAGCATTGCCCAACCCGCATCAAAGCTAAGCGTGCGCTTCTTCTCTGATTCGCGCAAACGCTTCAGATACCCGATCCGCTCGGCGAACAGGCAGCTCCCATGAGTTCTTCAACCCTTTCCAGACGTCTCCCGATCGTCCTCTCTGCAGCTCTCTTTCTTGTTTCAATCATGATCAGCGCATGTGGCGGAAGCGCGTCCATCTCCTCATCGACACCGCCTTCTTCCCCCACGCCGACTCCCACGCCAACGCCCACCACCATGCCGACAAGCCAGCATGTAGTGCTGGTCATGGAAGAGAACCAGAGCTATTCAACCGTCGCCGGCAATCTGACTGCCTGGCCGCATCTCAACGCACTGGCCAAAGCAGGAGCATCGGCCAATAGCTACTACGCTGACTTGCATCCTTCTATTCCGAACTACTTCATGCTCACCACCGGCCAGACGCTGACAGTTGACGATAGTTCAACAAAGGTCTGGGATGTCGACAACATTGCCCGTCGCATGCTCTCCGCCAAGGTGAGCTTCAAGGTATACGCCGAAGGAATCAAACAGGGATACGTTGGGGGAAACACCGGTCTATACGTAATCCGCCACAACCCCTTCGCAATGCTGTCCGATGTAGCAAGTAATGCTCAGGTCGCCAATCAGGTCATCCAGCCGTTCTCGATATTTACCGCCGACGCGGCGAACAAGACGCTTCCCGCCTTCGCATTCATTGTTCCTGACCTGAATGACGACGCACACAACGGCACTCCGCAAGCCGCCGACAACTGGCTGCAGTCCAACGTCATCGGCCCGCTCGCCGCAAACCCCGCCTTCCAGACCGGCGGAGACGGCCTGCTTATCGTTCTCTTCGACGAATCGGTTGACATCGACATTGCCAACGGCGGCGGCCATGTCGCTTGTGTCTTCTGGGGACCCATCGTAAAAGCCGGATATACCCAGACCTCAAAGAACATCTATCAGCACCAGAACATGCTGCGCACCGTCATGGAAGTGCTCAGCCTTCCCAATCCGCCGGGGGCCGCAGCATCTGGGCCTGACATGAGCGAGTTCTTCAACCTCAAATGATCCTCTCCCGAACGGGCAATAACAGACTCGCATTTAGCCTTGTCCGCTCGTGCCTTGCTTCTCGCCATCCCCGTTCGATGCTCACTCGTCCCAAATCACGGGGGGTCCCTCACTCCCTGATGTAGCATTCCGTGTTGATCACACTTCTATGGAGCCATCTTTGAAAGCGATTCGTATCCCAGTTCGATTTCTGATCTGCTCTTCCGCAATCCTCCTCATCGCCGCCGCACAGCAGGCACCGCCAACCCACGGCCCCGCCGTTGTTCCGTCCTACATGGACAAATCCATACGCCCCGGCGACGAGTTCTATCTCTACGCGAACGGCACCTGGGAGAAGAACACCCAGATGCGTCCTGATCGCGCTTTCGAGAGCCCTGCGTCTGATATCTACGATCAGCATGAGCAGAAACTTCAGGATCTGATTACGGCGGCCGCAAAGGCGCAGGATGCAAACTCGCGCCGCATCGCCGATCTCTATCACTCGTACATGGACGAGTCCGCGATCGAAGCCGCTGGGATCAAGCCAATCGATTCGCACCTCAAGGCGATCTCGACCCTCACTGATAAGCACCAACTCGCCCGTGCCCTGGGAGAAACGCTTCGCGCCGACGTCGATGCCCTGAACATGACCAACTACCACACCGACAATCTTTTCGGCATGTGGGTTGCGCCGGGTTTCGACGACTCCGACCATTACCACGCCTACCTGATGCAGGGCGGCATCGTTCTCCCGGATCGCGAATACTATCTCTCCGACAACGAAGCCATGCGCGAGGTCCGCAAGAAATACCAGGGGCACGTCGCGACCATTCTGAAGCTGGCTGGCTTCGATGATCCTGAGAAACGTGCCGCGCGCGTCGTAGCCCTCGAACACGCCATCGCCCAAACCCACTGGTCGCTCGCCGACGACAATGACGTCCACAAGGCCAACAACATCTGGAAACCAGCGGAATTCGCATCCAAAGCTCCCGGTCTCGATTGGAGCGAGTACTTCCGCGCTGCCGGCCTCGACAACCAAAGCAGTTTCTACGTATGGCAGCCCAGCGCGTTCACGGGTGAATCAGCGCTCGTCGCTTCCACCCCGCTTGACGACTGGAAGGACTGGCTCGCCTTCCACATCATCGAACACTACGCTTCAGTTCTCCCCAAGGCATTCGCTGATGAGGAGTTTTCATTCTGGGGCAAGACGCTCAACGGCGTCTCTGTCGAGCAGCCCCGTTGGCGGCGAGGTGTGGCAGTAGTTAACGGCCATCTGCCAAGCGAGTTGGGACGCCTCTATGTGCAGCGCCACTTCCCACCGGAAGTGAAGACCCAGGTGCAGGCGATGGTATCGAACCTGATCGCAGTCTACCGTGAGCGGCTCGAGAGTATCACCTGGATGGCGCCCGCGACCAAGTCTCAGGCCATCGCCAAGCTCGATGCTCTCTATGTCGGCATCGGCTATCCCGATCAGTGGGAAGAAGAGAACTATGAGGTCAAGCCGGACGACATCATCGGTAACCTATGGCGCAGCCGGGAGGCCAAGTACCAGCGCGAACGCGCACTCATCGGCACAATCGTCGACCACAAGCGTTGGTGCATGGCTCCGCAGACCATCAATGCGGTAAACCTGCCGCTGCAGAACTCGCTGAACTTCCCTGCCGCAATCCTGCAGATTCCATCCTTCGACGCGCATGCACCCGCTGCCGCGAATTATGGCGCAATCGGCGCAGTCATTGGACACGAGATCAGCCACACCTTCGACAGCGAAGGCAGCGCATTCGATTCGAAGGGTCGGCTGCGCAACTGGTGGACGAAAGATGACTTCGCACACTTCAATGCAGTCGCTGCCCGTCTGGTCGCGCAGTACGACGCGTACAAGCCATTCCCTGATCTCGCACTCAACGGCAAGCAGACACTCGCCGAAAACATCGCTGATGATGCGGGCCTCACCGCGGCTTACGATGCTTACAAATCCTCACTGAAGGGACAGGCTGCGCCTGAACAGGACGGCTTCAACGGCGATCAGCAGTTCTACCTGGCGTACGCGCAGTCATGGGCGGCCAAGCTGCGCGACTCAGCTTTGCGCAACGAAGTGATGACCGACACTCACTCTCCCGATCACTGGCGCGTCTTCGAAGTTCGCAATCAAAACGAGTGGTACAAGGCCTTCGACGTCAAACCGGATGAAAAGCTGTATCTTGCGCCGAAAGATCGCGTCCAGATCTGGTGAAAAAGAGCTCGTAGCTAGTAGCCCGTAGCTAACACGACCGAGCTACAAGCTACCGGCTACCGGCTGTCTTCCTTGCCACATTCGGTACAGTCCCCAGGCAGCGATGGTGCAACCATCTCGAATGCGCCCGTCCAGCATCATCTGCTCAAACTCCTCTACCGGCATCGTGTGGATGACGATGTCGTGCTCTTCCTCGTCCGGTTCGCTCTCCTTCAGCGTCAACCCGGTTGCAATAAATACATGCTGTTTCTGCCTACAAAAGCCGTATGCAATCCATAGAAATCCCAGGTACACCATCTCCGCCGCGTGCAATCCCGTTTCCTCTTTCAATTCGCCGCGCGCCAGATCCTCGGGATTCTCGATCTCCATCTCCCAGCCGCCTTGCGGAAGTTCGATCGAACGCTCCTGAATCGTGTAGCGAAACTGCTCCACAAGCCAAATCCTGCCGTCCTGAATGGGAATGATGGCTGCGCAGTCGTCCTTCTCAACCACGCTGTAGATCCCTTCCTTCCCGTTCGAGCGCAGAATCTTGTCCTCGCGCAGCCGGAGCCACTGGTTACGATAGACCTCGCGGCTTCCCAGCGTGGTAATGGACGCGACCTGCTCACTGCCGCTCTGTTTCAACAGGCCTCCTTGCATCCTGATCACCTACGCCTGAACCCTGCTCGTCGCGGACGCGATACTTCCTCAACCTTCCCACCAGCGACGCTGGTCCACTGACCTTCAATCGCACCAGATTTCCCTCATATCGCCGTTCTTGTATCACCATTCCCGCTTCGATCGCCGCGAGTGCCGCGCCGTCACTCTGCGGGACCCGCATCTCCGTCTCAATCAGCGGGTCTGAAAACAGCACCTTGTCGATCGCCTCAAGCAAGGCATCCATCCCCTCGCCGGTCTGTGCTGAGACCGCCACCTCCGGATGGCGATGCCGCTCACGCTCGGCCAGCCCCTCGCGCTCATGCGCATTCAGTAAGTCGATCTTATTCAGAACTTCAATCTGCGGCTTACTCAGCGCCTCCAGTTCGTCAAGGACCCTTTCCACCTGCGCCTTCTGCTCCTCACCATAGTTCGATGAAGCATCGCGCACGTGCAGCAGTATCTCTGCCTGCTCCACTTCTTCAAGCGTCGCGCGAAAACTCGTTACCAGCGAGTGCGGCAGGTTGCGGATGAATCCCACCGTATCGCTCAACAGCACGCGCCTGCGGCTCGGCAGCTCAATCGCCCGCAACTTCGGATCCAGCGTCGCAAACA
>DATJEO010000162.1:0-14428 GCA_035496515.1 Occallatibacter sp. | reverse complement strand
TGGTCGGCCGCACGGATACGCGGGTTCTGCAGGATATGGGTGTTGTTATCGGTCAGCAGGGCATTTGCGGTCGCCTGGCCCACTGTGACTGCGAAGTCGTTGGAGTTGAGGTGGGCAAGATTATAGAGGGTCAGATTGTTGTTCGATGTGGTCGGCGTGCAATCGGTGCTTCCACTCGGACATGTAGTTGTGGTTGTATTCGGCGATTGCAGTTGCACGCTGGCGCTCGAGGGCCACGAGATACCTAGATTGCGCTCCCAGTTCTTGCTGACTTCAAGAACTCCGATATCGACGACGACTTCCGGTCGCGCTTTGTCGAGATCGTTCACGAGTTTTTGCGCAAGCAGGAGTTCGTCCGGTGTTGCGCGCATAACGATGGCGTTTTGGCTGGCGACGCCATAGACCTTCGCGTTCGGCAGCACGTTGCGCAATGCCGTCTGCACATCGTTCAGATCATTCTGCTGCCATGCATTCGAGAGATAGAAGGTCTGCACCGCCTGCTCGTCTAGTTCGGCGCGCTTGGAGCGAGTGTTGGCGGCAACGAAGATGGTGTTCTGCGTGATGGGACGCCAGAATGTGCCGGAGAGCGTACCGACGATGCGGAGCGCGTCCATGAGCGACACATTATTCAGATCAACCTGGATACGCTTGGATATGTAGTCGGGATCGAAAAGAACGTTGATGCCTGCAGCCTTGCCAATTGCCTGGTAGACGGTCTTCGAGTCCTCGGTCATGCGCAGCAGAAAGGGCTCATTGTTCATCGGCTTGAGCAGCGCGGGCGAACCAATCGCTTCCATGTCGGCCTGTGTTGCCGCGCTGATCGGCGAGCTTCTCTGGGCTTGCGGCTGATCGCTGTGACGAGCGCGGATCTTTGCGATTTCCTGCTGTGCCGCCTCGTTGCTGGGATCGATCTCCGCGGCGCGAAGAAGCTCAACCAGCGCCGCTTGTTCGTCTCCACTTGCAGCTAGATTGCGGCCTTTGGTGATGTGTATCGCCGCATCGGTGAATCGCACACGCAAGTAGGCTGTGCGATAAACCTCGTTCTTCGGCGCCATCGAATAGGCTTTCTGGAAATTCTGATAGGCGCCGTCGTAATCCTCGCGCGCTTCGGCGTCCTGTCCTCGCTTGTAGAAGCTCTTCGGCGACTGCGCAAAGATCTCCGTCGAACCTGCGCAAACGATAGCAAGCACGCCCGCGAACAGAATCCAGAGTCGGGCTTTCGAGAGGACGGACACAGAGTGCGCAGGAAAAAGGACGCGACTTTTCATCGGACTCCCAGGCGTTTGAGAAGGATCGGGGACTTCTCGGGGGTTGCTGACATGGAGAGAGATCCCTTGAACGCTCTGTCTAATACACTTCCCGAACTCGGTGATTACTGCCAAAACGATGCCTCATTCTAGCAAAGCCTCACTGCAATGTGGCAGTTAGGTTGCGATGCTACGATGAAAGTTTAAGGGTATTTCCCCAATGCCGCGCCAGAGCAGCCACACTATCGTACCCCGGGACACTTCCGCACCCCAGAAGCAGGCCAAGCCTCGGGACCCGGTGGCTTCGGGCGAACGCGACGCTGCTCATAACCGTGTGGCCGGCCACAATTACTTCTTGCTCGAAAAATTCGAGGCAGGCGTGGCCTTGCGCGGGACTGAAGTGAAGTCTATTCGCGAAGGAAAGGCGAATCTGAAGGACTCCTACGGGCTTGTTAAAGATGGAGAAGCCTTCCTTCTGAATATGCATATTGGACCTTATTCGCACGGTAATATAGCGAACCACGACGAAACTCGTACACGGAAGCTACTGCTCCATAAGGACGAGGTTCGGCGGCTTATGGCAAAGACGCAGATCAAGGGGCATACGCTCATCCCCACCCGCCTTTACTTCAAGAACGGCAAAGTGAAGTGCGAACTGGCCGTAGCCAAGGGCAAGCAGGACTGGGACAAGAGGGAGACCGAGAAGCGGCGCGAGGCTGATCGCGAGGCTCGTGCGGCCGTCAATGCGAATAAGCACCGGATGGGACGGTAGAGGTTAGAGACTCTCAAAAAAACCTTTAGAGGAATGAATGCAGAACAGAATCTCGTTTGAGAATCTTGCAGGAATCCAGACTGAACTTCTCGCCGTGTTCGCAACAGACACCCAGACCGCGAAGGGTCCTGACGTGAAGCCGCAGCCAGTTTTGCTGACCAGCGATGAGAAGGTACGGGCGGCGGCAGCAGCTGTGCTGTCGACCGGCGAGTACAAGGCTGGGCCGAATGAGACTGTCATGCTACATGCTCCCGCTGGACTCGCTGCGAAGCGCTTACTTATCGTTGGTCTGGGAAAGAAGGCCAAGGCCACCGTGCACGCCGTCCGCAATGCCGCTGGAACAGCCGTTCGCTACACCAAGCCGCGTGCCATCCGCGAGCTCACAATCGCGATCCCGGAGGTCCCCTCTGATCTCGATCTAACGCTTGCCGCTGAAGCCTGCGCGCGCGCCGTCGCCGAAGGTTCCCTCGTCGGCAACTTCGACGCAGACACCTACCGCAGCGAGCGCAAAGACGTCAGCGTGCAGTCCCTCACCGTAGCCGGTCCGCCCACTGCAGGCCAGGCCGACCTTCAGGCCGCCTTCAACCATGGCGTCATCATCGGTGAAAGCCAGAACTTCACCCGTACCCTCGTCAACGAGCCCGGCAACAAGCTCACCCCAACCGTCCTGGGCCAGCGCGCCGGGGAGATGGCTGCACAGGTCGGCCTCAAGTCCGAAATCTATTCAACCGACAAGCTCCACGAGCTCAAGATGGGGGCTTTCTGGAGCGTCTCGCAAGGCTCCGCCGAGCCTCCCGCGCTCATCGTCCTTAAATATGAACCCGAGGGCATCACCGACGGCCCTGTCCTCGGCCTCGTCGGCAAAGGCATTACCTTCGATACAGGCGGCATCTCCATTAAGCCAGCCGACAACATGGAGAAAATGAAGTACGACATGGCAGGGGGTGCGGCCATGATCGGCGCAATGCGTGCGATTGCGTTACTGAAGCCGAGGGTGCGGGTCATTGGCATCGTCTGCGCCGCTGAAAACATGCCCGACGGCAAGGCGCAGAAACCCGGCGACATCCAGACCGCCATGTCAGGCAAGACCATCGAGATTATCAACACCGACGCTGAAGGCCGGCTGGTCCTCGCCGACGGTATCACGTACGCCAGAAGCCTCGGAGCGACGCACTTGATCGATGCGGCTACCCTGACCGGCGCGTGCGTTGTTGCGCTGGGAATGATCAATGGCGGAGCATTCTCGAATGATGACGCCACCTTTGAGAAGTTCCAGACCGCACTCTCCACCTCCGGCGAGAAGTTCTGGCGCATGCCGCTGGCCGACGAGTACTACGACATGATTCGCAGCGATATCGGAGACATCAAGAACACAGGCGGTCGCTGGGGCGGCGCGGTTACGGCCGCCGAGTTTCTGCACGCGTTCGCGGAAGACACTCCATGGATCCACCTCGATATCGCGGGTCTGGCCTGGATCGAAGAGAACAAGCCCTTCATCGCCAAAGGCCCTAGCGGCGTCGGCGTGCGGTCGATTCTGGAGTGGGTGCTGAGCTATGAGAGGTAGCTCTCATAGCTCAGTTATCAGATTCTGCCCAGACAGTTTTGGCTCGATTGGCAGGAAACGGGCGGGAAGCTTCAATCACGCTGGGCAGGTTTAGTTCTGCCTCGCTCATGTGGACGCAGCCGTAGAGGCTTGGCGGCTCTTCGCAACCGGCGCAATATGGAATCTCCATACGCCACGCGCGCCCGGGGCCCATGCACTCTTCGCCGAACTTGTCATCGTGAAGACACATGAATGCGCGAACGCGGCGGATCTCTCCTCCACATTTGGTGCAGGTGAGTCCAGCGGGACTGATTTGGCGACAGCGCAGGATGAAGAACTCCGCGATCTTCGCTTGCGTTTGCGCCAGCGTCATCCTTTTGGGAGTGTCCATCAATCTATCTCGCCAAGGCCCACGCGGAGAATGCGGACCGTATGCAAAGAGTGTAGCTGCATCGCGATTTCTGGAGAGTGCTACACCCCGATGATGTTGCCATCGTTATCCACGTCAATCGCCATTGCTCGCGGATTGGCCGGTAGCCCCGGCATCAGCATCATATTCCCCGCAATCGCTACAACGAACCCGGCCCCGGCCGACAGCCTGACGTCGCTCACGTTCAACGTCCAGCCCTTCGGAGCCCCCATGCGCTTTGGATCGTCGGTGAGGGAGTACTGTGTCTTGGCGATGCAGACAGGCAGCCGCTCAAATCCCCATTCTTGATATCGATCGAGTTTCGCGCGGGCGGCTTCGCTGAAAATGACGCCGTCTGCGCCGTAAACCTGGATAGCGACTTTGAGGATCTTCGTTTCCAGCGGGTCTTCCAGCGCGTAGACCGGCTGAATCTCCGGCTGCGGACTCGTTTCGATTGCGGAGACCACCTTGTGCGCCAGATCGACCCCGCCTTCGCCGCCTCTGGCGTAGGCTTCAACCAACGCACAGGGAACGCCCTGCAGTGAACATTCGGTTGCGATCATCTCGAGTTCTTCGGGCTTGTCTGCCGGGAACCGATTAATTGCGACTACGATGGGAACGCCAAAACTGCGAAGCGTGCGAATGTGGTGATCGAGGTTGGCAAAGCCGGCCTCCACCTTGCCTTCGCCCTGTGCACGGAGGCTTTGCACGCTTACGACAAGAACAGCCGCGGCGGGCTTGATGCCGGAGCACCGCATGACGATGTCGAAGTACTTCTCTGCTCCAAGATCGGCGGCGAATCCGCACTCGTTGACAACGTAGTCGGCGAGCCGCACGCCCATCTTCTGCGCGACGATGCTCGATGTTCCGTGCGCGATATTGCCGAAGGGACCCGTATGCACCAGAGCGGGGGTACCTTCGGTCGTTTGAACGAGATTCGGCTTGATAGCGTCGTCGAGAAGCGCAAGCATGCCGCCGGTCGCGCCGAGATCGGCGGCTGTAACCGGGCGGCCGGATCGCGACGAGCCGATGATGATGGCGTCGAGACGCTGGCGCAGATTGGCGCGGCTTGAGGCGAGCGCCATAACCGCCATAATCTCTGAGGCAGCGGTGATCACAAAACCGGTCTGGCGATTGGCGCCATCATGCTTGCCGCCCACGTCGACGGTGATGCGGCGCAGAGCGCGATCGTTCATGTCCATGGTGCGCGGCCAGGTGATCTGAGCGGGATCGAGATTGAGCGCATTGCCGTGGAAGAGATGCGCATCGATCATCGCAGCCAACAGATTGTGCGCTGCCGTGATGGCGTGAAAGTCGCCGTGGAAATGAAGATTAATCTTCTGGCTAGGCTCAACTTGCGAAAGACCTCCGCCCGCAGCACCGCCCTTCATACCGAAGACGGGACCTAGCGACGGTTCGCGCGAGGTGAGGATCGACTTCTGCCCGATGCGCTCGAGCGCCTGCGTCAGGCCAATGGAAACGACTGTCTTCCCTTCCCCGGAGGTAGTCGGCGTTGTGGCGGTCACCATGATCAGCTTGCCGCGTGCGGGAAAGGCTGGATTGTCGAGAAGGTCGAGCTTGATCTTTGCGCCGTAGGCACCGATGGGCTCATATTCTGCCGGCAATAGTGAGAGCTTGCGGGCGATTTCTTCAATAGGCAGTAGGGTATGTGTATGCAAAGCGCTGTTTTCCATCGAACCGGTCCTCTATCTAGCCGGTGAGCAATATACTCCTGATACCCGAATCCCTGTTTGTGACGCAGACTACAGCTGCCATTTCCTCCGGTGCTTCTGGCCTGCAGAGACTTACATCGCTTCCGGACTTTCAATTCCAAGCATGTCCAGCACGGTAATGAGTTCGCGCATGGTCACCGCAGCAGTTGCCAACAGAAACATGCGGCGCTCGGGGTCGATCTCCGTCAGCACGTGATGCTTGTGATAGAAGTTGTTGAACTCCTGGGCAAGCTGGAAGGCGTGCTTGGCGAGGTAGGCCGGTTCGGATGTCGAAATGCATTGATCCAGCACTGCTGAACGACGGCCGGCGCGGAGCCACAACGACCAGATGTCGTCGCCGACATCGCCCATGAGAAATGCGCCGGGATCGGAGCCTGCGAATTCGCGGAGCACAGCTTCTGGCGTAAACGATCCCTTGCGGAAGATGTTGCGCGCGCGCACAACCGCGTACTGAATGTACGGTCCGGTCTCGCCTTCAAAACTCAGAGCGTCTTTGAAGTCGAACGCGATGACTGAATTGCGCGTGAACTTCAGCATGAAGTAGCGCAGAGCGCCGATTGCAATCTGTTCCGCGATCAGGTGGCGCTCTTGTTCGTCCCGGGTTGTCTGCCGCATATCGACTTCTGCTCGCGTGGCGGCGACGAGTTTGTCAATCAGGTCGTCTGCCTTGACGCCGAATCCCTTGCGCCCGCTCACCTCAATATAGGATCGGTCCCGATCTTCTACCGGAACATCGTAGCCCAGCTCAGCGGCGCAGCGCGGGGTTAGGGCGACCATCTCGTAGCCGAAATGCGTGTAGTTGTCGGCCTGCTTCGTGTAGCCCATTCCGCGAAGAGCCTGCACCACATTCGCCTGCGGATCAGACTGGCGGGAGTCGATGACGTTATAGATGGCCTGCGCATCGCCAAAGTGAGGATGATCAGGCTCGCCACGCTCGGCGGAGAGCCAGCATTCGTGGTCAGGGTAGGTGAAGAACTTCTTATAGCCAAAGTCGCGGCCGAGGAGACCGAATTTCCAGAGGTGGTACGCGATGTCCTTGCCCACGTAAGTGACAGTGCCGTTGGAGCGAACAATGACCTTGGCGTCTTCGTCAACCTCGCCAGGTGCCGGAGGTGCACTAGTGCGGGACATGACCCAGCAGCCCTTGTTCTTTCCTTCGTTCTCGAAGTAGAGGACGCCCTTCTGCTTCAACTGCTCGAACGCTAGCGCCCAGAAATTGAGGTGGAGGATCTCGCTCTCGCGCGGCAGGAAATCGTACTCGATTCCGAGGCGCAGCATTGTCTCAAGATGGCGCCGCAGAATTGCAGTTGAGATCAGGTCGGCAACCCCTGCCGTTTCGTTCCCGCCATTTTCGATCTCGTGGAGCGTCTGGTAGCGAAGCTTCTTGCGTTCTTCGTTTTCGGCGTCTGTGCCACTGGTATACCACTGCGAGGTCCGCGCGTAGAGATCCCAGCAGTAGTAGTCGACGCGCTGAAAGTGCAGTTCGAGATCTTCGATGAGAGCGCGGACTTCAGCCAGCGACTTTTTCTCGAGATAAAGAAATCCGACGACGACGTCTGCGACCTGCACGCCGGTATTGTCGATGTAGTTCTGCACTGCGACCTGCCGGCCTGCCGCTTTGAGTAAACGAACGAATGTGTCCCCTAGGACCGCATTGCGCAGGTGGCCGATGTGCGCGGCCTTATTTGGATTGATGCTGGTGTGCTCGACGAGGGCGTGGATGTCGGTCTTGACCGGCTGTGAATCTTCGCCGCTGGTCATCAGGCGAACGGCAACGGTCCGATCGAAGTAGGCGTTGATGTATCCGGCACCGGCAATTTCAAAGGATGCAAATCCTCGTGGGCTGCCCAATTCGGCGACGATCTCCTGCGCGATTACCTTGGGCGCTTTGCGCAGTTTGCGAGCCAGTTCGAACGCGATGGGAGTGGCAAGTTCGCCGAACTTGAGGTCGGGCGGCGTCTCCAGCGGAATGTTCTCCACGGTCAGATCGTACTTAGCTTTGAGCACGTCGCGCAGATGCGACTCGAGCCGGTTCTTGAGTTCCTGATACACGCAGAAATGCCTCGGAAATCATTGATTATCAAGCTGATTCTAACAGACCAATTTCTTGCCGCAGCATGCGGCACGAACCTCGGTAATACGACGAAAGGCACCAAGGAAGCGTCGATATCCGCACCGAGATCCAACGTCGGCACATTTTCTGCTTGACCCTGGAACGGATTCCAGGGTTCATACTTCTCGAATGAGCGACCAGTTCCGAAGCCTACGCTCAAGCGAGCTAGCCCGTGCAGCGGGAGTCAGTACCGACACGCTCCGCCACTATGAGCGGCTCGGCGTACTGGCCAGGGCGCCCCGGACCCAGTCGGGCTACAGGATGTATCCGGCAGACAGTCTGGACCGGGTGAACATGATCCGCCACGCCCTCCAACTTGGATTTACCCTCGCTGAACTCGCGGAAATTTTGCGGACGCGAGATCGTGGCGGAGTTCCTTGCAAGCGTGTCCTTGGCATGCTCGAAGGCAAGCTCCAGTCGCTCGAAAACCAAATCAAGGAACTGGAGCAGCTTCGGAAGTACATGGAACAGATTGTCATTGATTGGCGATCAAAGTTCGATCAGACAAAAACCGGTACGAGAGCTCACCTTCTGCATACTCTTGTGGCATCCTCCTCACCTGGAGCAATGAGCGCAATCTTCCAAAGGAGAAGAAAGCAGTGATGAACATTCTTTCGCGAGCAGCAAATCCAGTGATGCTGGTTGTGATGGCATCCTGCGCTTATTCGCAGGGGACAACAAAGACTCTGGAAAATCCTTGCCCCATGTACGCGTCTCACATGGGCGCGGACGGACATCATGCGACAGTGGAGGGCCATGGAGACCAGGCGATGGGTTTCCCGCACGATAAGACTACGCATCACTTCCGGCTCGCCGAGAACGGCGGTGCGATCGAAGTGACGGCTGACCATCCCACGGACACCGCCAACATCGACGCAATCCGCATGCATCTAGCGCACATCGCCCAGGTGTTCAGCGAAGGAGACTTCTCCATCCCTATGTTCGTTCACGACGGCATTCCGCCGGGGGTGACCACGATGAAGCTGCTGAAGGATAAGATCCACTTTGCCTACGAGCCTCTCGATAGCGGCGGTCGTGTCTCCGTCTCATCAGACGATGCAGTGGCGCGGGCGGCGATCCACGACTTCCTTCGTTTCCAGATCACGGATCACCAGACGGGCGATCCCCTCGAAGCGGCCCCGGCACACTGAAAATCGCGACAGTCTCCATGCCGTAAGATGAAGAGGATACAGCTTCTGGTGCCTTTCAGACTCTCAGCTTGAAGCTGGCCCTGACTCAATGGCCAAGACCGATTCCAACTCAGCCCATTTCTACCTGACAACGCCGATCTACTACGTCAACGCGCGGCCCCACCTCGGCCACGCCTACTCGACGATCGTCTGCGACGCGATCGCGCGGCGAAAGCGAGCCATGGGAATCGACACATGGTTTCTTACCGGAACCGACGAGCACGGCCAGAAGATCGAGCGCTCAGCCAAGCTCGCCGGCCGAACGCCCCAGGATTTCGCCGACCACATCGCAGGTGAATTCCGCGCTCTTTGGGACCGCCTCGGCCTCACCTACGACGATTTCATCCGCACCACCGAGCCGCGGCACAAGCGCGGCGTGCAGAAGCTCTTCGCCACTCTTCGCGATCGCGGATTCATCTACAAGGGCTCGTACACCGGACAATACTGCGTGTCGGACGAAGCCTGGGTGGATGTGCCTCCTGGTGCGCCCTGTCCCGATTGCGGCCGAATCACCGAGACCGTGAGCGAAGAGAACTACTTCTTCAAGCTCTCCGCCTTCGAGCGGAAGCTGTTGGAGTTCTACGAGGAGAATCCCGGGTTCATGCAGCCGGAGTCGACGCGACGCGAGGTGCTCTCATTCGTGCGCAGCGGGCTTGCAGATGTGTCGATCAGCCGTAGCAGCTTCAACTGGGGCATTCCGGTTCCAGACGATGAAAGCCAGGTGATTTATGTCTGGTTCGATGCGCTGGCCAACTACATCACCGCGCTTGGCTACGGTTCGAACGATCCGGCCGATCAGGAGCGTTTCGCAAAGTTCTGGCCCGCCGACATTCACCTCATCGGCAAGGAGATCAGCCGTTTCCACTGCGTCTACTGGCCGGCATTTTTGATGGCTGCGGGGATTCCGGTGCCGTGCTCTGTCAAGGCGAATGGCTGGCTGCTCTTCGACCAGGGCAAGATGTCGAAGTCGCGCGGCAATATCGTGCGGGCGGACACGGTGCGCGAGGTTTTGGGCGTCGATGCGCTGCGCTACTTTCTCCTGCGCGAAATCCCCTTCGGCCAGGACGGCAACTTCAGCTTTGATGCACTGGTGCAGCGCTATAACGGAGATCTCGCCAACGGCTACGGCAACCTCGTCAGCCGGGTCGTCAACATGGTGCACAAGTACTTCGCTGGAGTCGTGCCTGAGCCCGGAGCAGACACATCCGCGGAGACCGCGCTGCGCGAAAGCACCGCGCGCACAATCGGGCAATTCAACCCGCTGTTCGAGGAGCTGAACTTCTCTGAGGCTCTCAAATCCCTCTGGGCCCTCGTTGCGGAGACGGATGGATATCTGACCGCAAATGCGCCGTGGAAGCGCCCGGCCGATCGCTCTGAAGCCGACCACGCCGCATTGCAGGCACGTGTTCTGACCACAGCCGCTGAAGCGATCCGCGTCATCACCGCACTCGTCTATCCCATACTGCCGGACGCCGCATCCAAGGTGTGGCAGCAGCTTGGCCAAGGCACCATCGTCGACGCCGCAAAGCATGCATTTCTAACCAACGTTGCGTGGGGCGGATTGAAACCCGGAACAAGACTGGGCGAGCCCGTACCGCTCTTTCCGCGCGCTGAAAAGGACGCCGTCACCCGTATGCAGAATCTTGAAGACGAAAACAATAAGAACGCGGTCGAGGCCGCCGCCACCAGCAAGGAACCGGCTGCTCCCGAGGCGCCGTCATCCGCGCTGGGAGTCAAGCCTCAACCGATCGCAACGGCAGCAGTGAAGGAAGCACCCGCTTCCACATCGGTGCAATCATCCGCAAGCACCGAAGACAAAACGGCTGAATCCGCGCCCACCCCAGCAACGCAGGCGCCAGGATCGCAGAGGCCCGTTCCGACAGCGAAGGTTGATCAAGTTCCCGCCGAGCTGACGAGCAGCCGTCTCGATTCCGCTCCGCCCGCGGCCCCTGCAGGCAAGCCGCTCGACTCGCAGGAGAATGCGGGAAACCCTCCCACGGCGCCGACACAGCCGGCGCAGACAAACCACATCAGCATCGATGACTTCGCCAAGGTGGAGCTGCGGGTAGCACAGGTGTTAGTGGCGGAGCGAATTCCAAAAGCGGATAAGCTGCTGCGTCTCGAAGTAGACCTCGGCTACGAGAAGCGTCAGATCCTGGCGGGCATCGCCCAGTACTACGAGCCGGAGAAGCTGATCGGCCGCAAGATCGTGATCGTCGCCAATCTCGCGCCTCGCAAGATGCGGGGACTGGAATCAAACGGCATGCTGCTGGCGGCATCGCTGCCGCCGGACGGCGCTCCGGTACTGGCTGGGTTCCTGGAAGATGTGCCGCTTGGGGCCCGGCTGAAATAAAATCTTCAGCGTTCAGTGTGTCCTCTGCTTTCGAGCTGAAGCGGCTCGCAGACTTGAAATAAGGAGTACCCTGCTTGCTGATTGATTCGCACGCGCATCTCGATAGTCCGCGTTACGACGAAGACCGCGAAGAGATGCTTCGCCGAGCAGCAGAGGCGGGAGTTGGCGCGATACTCTCTGTTGGCATCGGCGAGGGCCCGGCGGAGATGCACAGGGCTCTTGAAATATGCCGCGAATACAACGGCAAGCCCGGGGTGCCCAGACTTTACGCCAGCGCCGGTATCTATCCACACAATGCGCCCGAAGCTGACGAAGCTGCCTTGACAAAGCTGGATGGTCTGCTGGCTCAGCCAGAGGTGATCGCCTGCGGGGAGATCGGGCTCGACTATTACCACGAGGGAGCTGCTCATCCCGTTCAGAAGGAAGGGCTTATTGCTCAGCTTCTGATCGCGGCCAAGCGCAAACGCCCCATCCTCATCCACTGCCGTGGCACAAATGAAACAGCTGACGCATGGGACGATCTGTTCGAAGTGCTTGATGAACATTGGTCCGCAACTGGTCTGGGTGGCGTAATGCATTGTTTCGGCGGGGGTTGGGAGCAGGCAAAGAGGTCGCTCGATCTCGGTTTTCTGATCTCTTTCGCAGGAAACATAACGTACTCCAAAGCGCAGCCGCTTCGCGAAGTAGCAGCACGCGTGCCGCTAGATTGCATACTCGTCGAAACAGACGCACCGTGGCTGGCACCAAACGGTCAACGCGGAAAGCGCAATGAGCCCGCGTTTGTAGCTCAAACAGCGCAAACGATGGCTGAACTCCACGATGTCTCTGCCCGAGAGATAGCGACCGCAACAACCAGAAACTTCTGCCGATTGTTCAATCTTCCGCCCGGCATGGGAAACTGATAATGTTGCACCGCCAAAAGCGAGTAACGACAGCAACCCAGCCAACTAAGGAACGGATTCATGGCCCAGGACAATTCATTCGACATCGTCAGCAAGGTCGATATGCAGGAAGTGCGCAACGCCATCGATCAGGCGATGAAAGAGATACGCCAGCGCTTCGATCTGAAGGACAGCCACTCCGAGATCAATCTCGAGGGCAACGATGCCATCCAGATGGCCTCCGCGAACGAATACAAGCTCGAGGCCGTGAAGGAGATCCTCGGCCAGAAGCTCGTTAAACGCGGTGTCTCGCTCAAGAATCTGACCTACGGAAAGGTTGAGCCGGCGGCCGGGCAGAGCGTGCGGCAGAAAATCACTCTGCAGCAGGGTATCCCCACCGAAAAAGCCAAGGAAATTGTCCGTATCGTCAAAGACTCAAAAAAGAAGGTGCAGGCGAGCATTCAAGGCGATACCGTAAGGATATCCGGCAAAGATCGCGACGACCTGCAGGCCATCATCGCAACACTGCGGGGGCGGGATCTCGGCGTAGAGCTGACGTTCACCAATTACCGCACAAACTAGAGACGCGAGACGACTGCGACCTTGAGCACCCTGGCGATAGCGACGGCGAAAGAGGTTTTCGAACTGCTGCGAGAAGACCTCGTAGCCATTGAGCAGGAACTCGGGCGTGACGCTGCCTCCAGTGTCAGCACCATCACCGAGATCGCCGAATATCTGCGCGAGGGAGGCGGCAAGCGCATACGCCCGTCGCTGCTGTTGCTCACCGCGCACCTGCTCGACTACGCCGGCCCAAGCGCGATTCGCCTTGGCGCAGTGGTCGAGATGGTGCATACCGCAACTCTGGTGCACGACGACATCATTGACGGTGCGCAGATTCGCCGTGGGCGGCCTTCACCAAATACCACCTGGGGCAACGAGAAATGCGTCCTCGCCGGCGACTGGCTCTACATGCAAGCTTTCAAAGTCGCTCTCGAAGAGAAGAATCTGCGCGTCCTTGAACTCCTCATCGGCCTCACCCAGCAGATGGTCGAGGGTGAGCTGCTTCAGATTCAGAAACTCGGCAAGGCCGTATCAGAAGCCGAGTACTACGACCTCATCTTCCGCAAAACGGCCTGCCTGTTCTCAACGTCAATGCGGCTCGGAGCTGTGCTCGCCGGAGCGACCGAAGCGCAGGAAGAGAAGCTTGCTGCCTATGGACGGGCCGTGGGGCTTTCGTTCCAGATTGTCGATGATGTGCTCGATCTGACTGCCACTGAAGAGGTTCTCGGCAAGCCGGTTGCCAGCGATCTGCGCGAAGGCAAGACGACACTTGCTGTGATTCACGCATTCGATCACGGCACTGCGCGCGAGCGGCAGACGATCCAGCGAGTACTTGATGACCGCAGTTTCGAGTACGTAAGCCGCGAGCAGATTCGCGAGATCCTGCGCCGTAACGGATCGGTGGAGTACGCCATGGCGGCAGCGGATCGCTATGCCGAGCAATCGCGGCATGCTCTTGCATCGTTCGCTGATTCCGATTTCAAGCGCGCCTTGCTGTGGGTTCCGGATTTCGTGGTCGCACGCGACAAGTGAGGTTCGAACCCTAAGACTGCAATTGCGAATTTCACTTCCGGGAGAGTCACCTTGGCTGACAAACCACTGGAACTCTGGAAGAGCGTCGACGACTTCTTCGCAGAGGCACTCGTCCCCGCCGACGGCGCTCTCGATGCCGCACTCGAAGCTAATCGCGAGGCTGGCCTGCCCGCAATCGACGTCACTCCCCTGCAAGGCAAATTTCTTGAGTTGATGATTAGGGCGACCGGTGCGCGACGGGTTCTCGAGATTGGGACACTCGGCGGGTACAGCACGATCTGGATGGCGCGTGCTCTAGGCCCTGACGGCAGAATAGTCACGCTCGAACTTGATCGACACCATGCCGAGATTGCTCAACAGAACTTCGACTCCGCTGGAGTAGCGGAACGAGTTGATTTGCGCATCGGATCGGCCTCGGAATCGCTTGCAACGCTGGTTGCGGAAAAGACTGTGCCGTTCGACTTCATCTTCATCGATGCAGAGAAATCCGGCTATCCGGACTACATCCAGTGGTCGCTTAAGTTGTCTCGGCCAGGGACGATGATCATCGCCGACAACGTGGTTCGCGATGGCAAGGTAATCGACCCGGCAGAT
>DATJEO010000161.1:0-5291 GCA_035496515.1 Occallatibacter sp. | reverse complement strand
TGTCTCCAAAGGCGGGAGACATGGGGCACCCGGTCAGCGTTGTAAGACCTGCTCTCAAAAACCTTGGGAGACAATGAACCTCAACTGGTCTTGAATTCGTATCCCGTCGGCAGTTTGTCTCCGCGTTGCGCTGCGGTCCAGGGTGATTCGATCTTCACGGTTCCTTCGATTCCGGTTGCGTAGTGGCGGAAGCTGGACCAGCGCCAATCTTCAGGCTTGCGGACCAGGCCGCGAACGACTGGATTGCGGTGCATATAGCGGAGCTTTTCGACTCGCTTCTCTTCGTTTTGTACGTTGAAGTCGTAGTAGCGCGGGAGCCAGAAGGGCCGCTCGGTATGGCGGACAGAGACTGAGAGCTTGAGCGCCTGGATGGTTCGAGCTAAGGAACCTCTGCGAGGTTCGTTGACGAGAAGATGCACGTGCTCGGGCATCACTACGTAACCCGCAACCAGAAGGTTGTATCTTCTTCTGATCTCTTCAAGAGCGGATTCGAACAGGTCACGCGTTTCGGGGGTATTCAGATAGGGAAGCCTGTGGTGACAACTGAATGTTAGGAAATGAAAATTTCCTGTCTGGTGAAGACGAACGAGTCCACGAGGCATTTGTTTCAAGGATAGCTCTGGGGGGGTGGGACGGTCTCCCATGTCTCCAAAACCGGGAGACATGGGGCACCCGATCGTTGTGGTGGAAGCGGGCTCACGTGAATCTGGATGTGTCGGCTCCCATGTCTCCAAAACCGGGAGACATGGGGCACCCGATGTTTGGTCGTGGAACCGGCTTTTCGAAAAGCTGCGGGGACGACCGGTGTGGTCTCCCATGTCTCCTAAGTCGGGAGACATGGGGCACCCGATTCGTTGCTATGAGCGAGTTATGGCTGTCCTGCGTGGGTGAGGATCATGAGCGGAAATGCAGAGATAGCGCACAGGATGATGAGCACCAGTAGAGCTGTCCCAATCACGTTTTCAAGCCTGGTGTTGACGTGCTTGCCCATGATTTTCGGGTCGGCGGCGGCGCGCAGGATTGGGTAGTAGGTGAAGGGCATGACTGCCATGCCGAAGATGATGGAAAAGTTGACGAGTTGCAGCGGCCGCAATCCTGTCAGCACGATGATCGAAGCCACTGCGAACATTCCGATCCAGCCCAGGTTGTAGATTGGAGCGGATCTTCGCGGCAGATTCTTGCCCCACGGCAGATCATAAAACTGACAGACGTTGTAGGCGCCGGACAACGCTGTTTCGACAGCGGCTCCGGTGATGCAGGCCAATGTTCCAAGTAGCGCGAAGACGATGGCTTTCTGCGCGAACGGATAGGCCCCGGCAAAAATCGCCGTACTCAACAGTTCGGGAAAGACGTGACGCGGGAGAAAAAGCAGCGCGCCCAGGACGAGAAGGCCCACGGTAAGGAGGGAGCCCAAGATGGATCCGAGGGAAGCCACCATGAAGTTCTCGCCGAGGTCCTTCGGTTTCCAATCTTCTTCGATCGCGCCTGAAGAGTAGAAATGAACTTCGTATTCCATCAGCATTGCGCTGAATATTCCTACGGCGAAATAAGCGTAGAGCAGGCCGCGATTGGAACCTGACGATTCGAGTCCTGGAACAAAACCGCGGGCGAGTTGATGCCAATCCGGATGGAGGGCGACTGCGGAAACGGCGAAGACAATCATGAGAAGGCCGGATAGGCCGAAGGTGCGCTCGATCCATTGGAAGCGGGATATCAGGACGAAACCTATGAGGATGATGGTGGCACCGATGAGGGCGAGGCGTTCATTCCAGCCGGTGAGCAGATGGATGATGATTGCCACGCCACCCAATTCCGCGGAGCAGGTGATCAGGTTGAGGAGATTGGAGGCGATGAGTGTTGCCAGTCCGAGGCGGTTGCCAAGCCTGGTCCGCACGGTGGCGAAGACAGGCTCGTGGGCGACGACGGCGACACGGCCGCACATCTCCATATAGACAATGATGGCGAAGGTTCCGAGAGCAATTGCCCAGAGGAGCTGGTAGCCGAATAGTGCGCCAGCCTGGGTGGTGAAGACAATCTGACCGAGATCGACGAAACCGCCCAGAGCTGTCATGATGCCGAGCGTTATACCGAGGAGCTTCTTCACAGCGAAGAGTTCGCCTTTTGGAGAGTGATGCGAATCTCTCGAATCCGTTGCGCAGATGCGTCGAGGGCACTCGGCTGTCCTGAACTCTGGCGGGAAGCGTCAACCTCCTGCTGCAGGGATCGCAGTTGGAAGTTGTCGATAGCGAGCGCGTTGGTTAAAGGGGCAGGGGAAGGAGGGGTGTTGAGCTTGGAATTATCGGAGATGGTGCGAGTTATTTCGTCTCGAAGGTATTGCAGGTGTCCGAGGGCGAAGTTGGACGTCGAGCGTTCCTGGCCGAGGTACTGAATGAATATCTCGCTCTCGGAGGCGAGGGAGATGGATTTGAGAAGCGCTGATTGCACTTCACGTCGAGATGCCTGCTTTTGTCCGCAGCCCAGAAGTAGAACGAGCGGAAGGGCGAGGAATGCTCCGGTAATGCGGTGATGTTCTCCTTTCAGGTTGAGTCGTTGACGATGGGCGGGTCCGTGGTTCGTTTTGTCAGCCACCACGCCTCCAATTGAGAGACAAACCACTTAGGTATGAGGCCGAGATCTGGTGGTGAGGTTGGCTGATTGGCCTGTATCCAGAAGCGGGGCCATGGGCATGCGAGGGATGCTGCGATCCGGTGTTCGGCGTGCGCACCTGGTTCGGTACCTGTGGGCTGGTTCTGGGTGCGGGAAAGTGCTGTAGGATCAGGGTGGAGCGGTGGGTATGAGTGTGAAGGGGCTTTATCCCGGGACGTTT
This sequence comes from Occallatibacter sp., assembly GCA_035496515.1. Lineage (GTDB taxonomy): Bacteria > Acidobacteriota > Terriglobia > Terriglobales > Acidobacteriaceae > Telmatobacter. The sequence continues at coordinate 2,464 of DATJEO010000161.1, read as the reverse complement.
GATCCGCCGACGAACGGGCACATCGACCTGATCCAGCGCGGGGCGAAGCTGTTTGAGCATCTGACGGTTGCGGTGCTGAAGAATCCGATCAAGAATCCGCTGTTTACGGTGGAAGAGCGGGTGGAGATGCTGACCGAGTCGACGGCGGCGATCGGGAATGTGAGCGTGGCGACGTTCGACGGGCTGATGGTGGATTTCGCGCGGCAGCTTGGGGCGACGGCGGTGCTGCGGGGGATTCGCGCGATTTCGGACTACGAGCATGAATTTCAGATGGCGCTGATGAATCGGCGGCTGGCGCCGGAGATTGAGACGGTGTTTCTGCAGCCGGCGGGGCGGTATTCATTTGTCAGTTCGAGAATGCTGAAGGAAGTGTTTAGTTTTGGGGGCGAGGTGGCGGGGCTGGTTCCGCCGAATGTGCTGAAGAGACTGAAGAGTCGGATGAGCGTGGGATAGCGTTTTCAGGGATTAGGGATTAGGGATTAGGGATTAGGGATTGGGGATTAGGAATTAGGGACGGGCCTTGGTTGGGGGCGGGAGGTTCGGGTTGTCGGATTTTGTAGCACTCAAGCCGGAGTCGATTCATCGGGAGATTCGCAATACGCTGTTTGGGGATGTGCCTCTGCAGGATGTGGTGCGGGCGCATCCGAAGATGACGCTGGCGGAGCCGTGGGCAGCGTTTCAGCGGGCTCGGGATTTGCGCGATGCAGGGGATGTGGAGGGAGCGAAGCGGGAGCTGCGACCGGTGGTGAAGATTCCTGACCTGGAGACGCGGATCTTCCTGCAGGCATGGCATAACCTGCGCGAGCTGGGCGAGAGGCCTCCGGCGGATCGGGCGACGGAAGTGTTGGGAATCGTGGTTGAGGTGGGCATGCCGAAGGGGCTGGATATTGTGGCGGCCTATCGCGATCACCGGGCGCGGTATTTCAACTACAGCGGAGCGGGTGTGTTGTGGGAGAGACGGGATGACTCGCTGGATGGGCTGATTGATGAGCTGCTGCAGGCGGGGAGCGTGGTGGCGAAGGCGATTCCGCCGTGGACGCAGGCGAAGCCTCCGGAGCCGAAGAGGGGAAATGTGCGAATCAATCTGCTGACGCCGAGCGGGATTCACCTGGGGCAGGGCCCGGTGGAGGCGCTGAACCAGGATGCGATGGGAGGGCCGATTTTGTCGGCTGCGTACGGGCTGATGAAACGGCTGGTGGAGTTGAAGAGGGAGACGGGGGAGACGAGGGATTAGGGGACTGCTAGTAGCCGGTAGCTTGTAGCCGGTAGTTGCTAGTTTTCCTCCTGGCTTGAGTTGAGAGGGACTTTGGATGGATCGGAGGGAGTTTCTTTCGGCTGGGGCTTTGGTGGGGGCGGGGTCGGTGCTGGGGACGGCCGATGGGATTTCTGCAGAGCCAGTTGAGAGAAATGATCGGGGGTACTGGATCGAGGTTCTGAGAAAGATTTCCGATCCGGTGCTGCATGCTCTCAAGGAAAGAAAACTGAAACAACTGATGCCGGTTGAGGCGCTCCATGTTGAGGAGCGGCGGCAGTACTCACACCTGGAGGCGATGGGACGGCTTCTGGCTGGAATCGCGCCGTGGCTGGAACTGGGCCTGGAGGCGGGATCGTCTGGTAGTGATGAGAGTGCGCTGCGGGCGGAGTATGCGGAGCTGGCGCGTGAGGCGATTGCAGCGGGGACGGATCCCGGGTCGCCGGATTTCATGAATTTCGACAAAGGCCGGCAGCCGGTGGTGGATGCGGCGTTTCTGGCGCTGGCGATTTTGCGGGCTCCGCATGAGCTTTGGAAGAAGCTGGACGCGAAGGCGCAGCAGAATGTGATCGCCGCGCTGAAGTCGACGAGGAAGATCTTGCCGGTTTATAGCAACTGGCTTTTGTTTTCGGCGACGATCGAGGTGGCGTTGCTGAAGATGGGCGCGGGTTGGGATTCGATGCGCGTGGATTATGCGATGCGTTCGATGGAGACCTGGTACAAGGGCGATGGCGTGTATGGGGATGGGCCGGAGTTTCACTGGGACTACTACAACAGCTTCGTGATTCATCCGATGCTGCTGGCGGTGCTGGATGCAACGGCAAATGCTGAGCCGAACTGGAAGAGCATGCAGCCGGAGATGATGCGGCGAGCACAGCGGTACGCAGCGGTCCAGGAAAGGATGATCGGTCCGGATGGGTCTTTTCCGGCGATCGGCCGTTCCCTGTGCTATCGATTTGGCGCATTTCATCTGCTGGCGGAGGTAGCGCGGCGGAAGGTGCTGCCGGAGAGTGTGGCTGCGGCGCAGGTGCGGTCGGGGCTGACTGCGGTGATGCGGCGGATGGTAGACGCGCCGGGGACGTTCGATGAGCACGGATGGCTGCGGGTGGGGTTTGTGGGGCATCAGCCGGAGATCGCGGAGTCGTACATTTCGACCGGGAGTTTGTATCTTTGTTCGGCGGCGTGGCTGCCGCTGGGGCTGCCGGCTACGGA
>DATJEO010000160.1:0-4478 GCA_035496515.1 Occallatibacter sp. | reverse complement strand
AATCAGCGAGATCGACGTTATCGGCGATCGTACGACCCTCGCCAATCTCGACCTCGCACTCATGGACAACTGACACCTGATCTCTGTCGGTTACTTCAGCGACCTCGGATTCCGATCGATTTCGGGTGCCCCAGAGCGGGTGCCCCCGGTCCCTCGCATTTGGGGACCGGGGACTTTGCAATGACCTTACTTTAGCGATCTCGGATCTGACCGGTTTACCGGCGACTTGCTGTTGAGCAGGCCATCCAGTTCACGCGCGCTCGCCGGAACGCCAACCTTCCCTTCGCGAATAATCTCCTTCGCGCTGAGCCTTCTTCCGTACAGGTTCTCGTTCGCCCCGCCATCCGAGCGCAGCGTCGATCCCTCCAGCGACACGCCCGCAAATAACCCCTTATTCCGCGAGTACGACAGAATCTCCGCATTCATCACGATGTCCGTCGCGCCCTCAGCCGTCCGCCCCTTCGGACCCGCCGCTGCCGATGCATCCGCTCCCAGCTTCACCTTGCTCGACAGCAGAGACTCCGCGCCTTTTTGATTCATCACCAGCAGCACAAAATCCGTAGCCTGCCCGCCGAGTTGGAACCCGATGCTCAGCCCCTCCAGCGCGTACATAGCCGGAGCGCCCCATCTGCCGGTAAAGTGCGCGCCGCCCCGGCACACCATCACCCCGCGCCCGTAGCTTCCACCCACCCCAAACGCAGCCTTCTTCACCGAAGGCAAAATCACCACGCACTCCGCCTTATTCAACAGATCCTGCGGAATGTCGTCGGGAACATTTAAAATCTCCTTCAACACCGTCCCCGCTTCCTTCACGCGATCCTCTTCGCGCTCATCCTTCGCGGCAAAGACCGGAGCCGCCATCAACAGCACAATCGCACACACCATTAACTTCTTCATGGAGAAACCTCCTCGAGACGGAATCAAAGCCATATGTTCAGAGCCCAGGGAATCGCCTCCATTGTAAGCTCCCGGACGAAACTCGCACTCAGCGGCTTTCACTACAATTTTTCCGCTGCCTCAAACGTCTCATATCCCATGCGCCTCGACGCCTCTATCCACATCCGCCGCTCCCCTCAGGATGTCTCGATATATCTCGGCGATGTGTCCAATGTCGCCGCCTGGGATCGCGGCGTCTCCCGCACCGAAGCCTCCCCTGATACTCCGACCGGTGTTGGCTTCGAGTTCGACACCTACGCTCATCCCCGCGGCCACTCCCGAGACGGTGCATGGGGCAAAATGTCTTGCCGCATCTCCGACATCGACCCCGTCCGCGGCTGCACCATTCAACTCACCAGTACCACCGGCAACGCCCGCTACTTCAAATCCGCGGAATGGCGCTTCCGCGTCGAACCCGAACGAGAAGGCAGCCGAGTCTTCTGCACGGCACTCTTTCAGCTCAAAGGTCGCTATCTCGTGCTCGCTCCGATCTTACTTTCTATGAAGAGAGCCATCCGCACCGACCTTGAACAGCTAAAAGCCAAACTCGAAGTTCAAGAAACTGATCCCTAAGCAGATTCTGTTGCCGCCTCACCAGGACGAATCCTCGCCTCAGATCCGCCAGCGTTGTTCTCGGCTTGTTGGCGCTTATGGTCACGGTATCGGCCCGGAGGCAATCCAAACTCCCTCTTGAAAGCGCGATTGAACGCCGCCTCGGATTCATATCCCACTTCGGCAGCGATTTCGATCACTCCTCGCGAGGTCCTCTCGAGCGCCCGCGCCGCAAGCTGGAGCCGCCATCGCGTCAGATAAGTCATCGGAGGCTCCGACAGGTATCGCGTAAAACGCTCCACAAGAGCTGTGCGGGAGCTGCCAACCTCACGCGCAAGTTCCGCGATCGTCCACGGATGAGAAATTCGCCCGTGCAGCAAACCGAGGCTCTTGCCAACAATCGAATCGCGCGCGCCCGCAAGCCACCCAATTTGTTGCTCGGGGAGTGCCGCGATGTAGCGCCGAAGCGTATCCACGAACAATGCCTCGGAGAGCTTCGCCAGCATTGCTTCACTGCCTACGCGCCCTGACGCCGCCTCATCGACCAGGTGAAGGACCGAATTCTCGAGCCAATGCCCTGAGCGGTCTGTCCGGATGTTCACTTTGAAGACTCGCGGCAGTCCGCTCAGCACGGGCCGGCTCAAGTGCGGATCGCACGACATGTATCCGCACACAAATCGAGATGCGGTCCCACCTCCGCCCGCAAGCAGAGGACATAAGTCACGCGACAGAATCTTTTTTCTGATCCCGTAGTCGGCGTAGGGCAGCTTTGCGTCCGCACCACTGCTCATGCGGTGAGCATCGCCTAGGGGGAATACCACAATGTCCCCGGGCGAGAGTTCAAGCGTGGGTCCTTCCGTCAGCTCGATACGGGCTCCGCCGTCCAGAACCAGGTGGTACACCACCAGGTGTTCTGCTCCGGGAGCAACCGCACTGGCGGTCACGTCCGATGTCGGCACAGACATCCCCCACGGAGCTGAGAACTCCGCAGTGAAGAAGATCGCGCCATTCAGCTTGACCGAAGCCAGAATTTCCGAGAGCGCATCCATTCATCTCCCCCGGGCTTTCTGCAAAAGCTTGCACGGCTTAAGCAAATGAAATCGATCAAAGCGGACGATCAGGCAAGTTTCACGGACGCCCGGGCATGGTTGCACCAGCACGTTAGCTGCACAATTGTAACTCGATGGTTCATGAGGTAGTGAGCCAGGAATACTCCCCCTGTAATCCCCAACAAGGAGCAAAACACAGTGAAAAGAACTCTGATCTTCCTCTATGGAGCTGCGAGCTATCTCGCCTTTCTCGTTTCGTTTCTGTACGCGATCGGTTTTGTCGGCGATTTTGCCGTGCCCAAGACCCTTGATTCCGCTGCGACCCAACCCTGGCAGACCGCCCTGCTTGTCGATCTGGGTCTGTTGTCGCTCTTCGCGTTGCAGCACAGCATCATGGCGCGTCCCGCCTTCAAAAGGCTCTTGACGAAAGTCATACCTGAGGAGGCGGAGCGAAGCACCTATGTACTGGCAGCCAGCACCACTCTTCTATTCCTGTTCTGGCAATGGAGACCGATCGGCGGAACGATATGGGATATCCAGAACGAGTCCGCTCAATGGGCTTTGTATACAGGATTTGTCTTCGGCTGGTTTCTAGTGTTGACGACGACCTTCGTGATCAACCACTTCGATCTCTTCGGCCTGCGACAGGTGTGGCGTCAACTGCAGAACAAGCCGAAGGCGGAAACTAAATTCACCACGCCCATCATCTATCGCGTGGTGCGGCATCCCCTCTACCTCGGTTTCCTGATCGCCTTCTGGTGCACGCCAAACATGACTATCACGCATCTGCTCTTCGCGCTGGTCACCACGGCTTACATCCTTGTCGCAATCCAGTTCGAAGAACGCGACTTGATGGCTGAACACCCAGAATACGCATCCTACCGAGAACAAGTCCCCATGATCGTTCCGGGAATTCCGCGACAGATTGCGGTCTCTCCCACTCAACCGCTCGCAAAATCGACAATCGAAGGCCGGGTTTAATCCCGGCCTGACCTTTTCGTGCCCCTGCTTTGCTCTTCTTCGCACCGCAACAGATCACATTCCACGGCATGCTCATGTGCTACTCTCTCCGCGTCTTAAGAAAGGCGCCTGAGGCCATGACCAAACACCTCATCTGCACGCTTGCACTACTCGGCACCCTCGTCGCTCCGACCACCGCGCTCGCCCAATTCCCCGGCATGTCGGCACCCAAGCACTACGCATGGTCCGATAAGTCCCTTTCCCCAGACGCCCGCGCCGACATGGTCATCAAAGAGATGACACTCGACGAAAAAATCCAGCTCCTCCACGGGCCCGGCTGGAACGCGATCTTCTCAGCCCCTGAATCTGGTCCTCTCACTCGCGCCATTTCTGTCCTCGGCTTCATCCCCGGCGTTCCGCGTCTCGGTGTTCCCGATCTCCAGATGACTGACTGCGTCGTCGGCGTGTCCGGTGCTGGCACAAAAGGCCGCTACGCCACAGCTCTCCCCTCCGGCGAAGCGCAGGCCGCCGCATGGGATCCCGCGCTCTCCTATGAAATCGGCACCATGATCGGCCACGAAGTTCGCGCTCTCGGCTTCAATATGTCCCTGGGCTCCGGCATCAACCTCATTCGCGAGCCACGCAATGGCCGCACCTTTGAGTACAAAGGCGAAGACCCGCTCCTCGCCGGCACTCTCGCAGGTCAGGAACTGAAAGCCGAAAAAGCCCTCCACATCATCACCGACATCAAGCACTACGCCGTCAACGATCAGGATGCCGGCCGCATCGTTGCCAACTCCATCATCAGCAAGCGCGCCATGCGCGAAAGCGATCTCCTCGCCTTCCAGATCGCCCTCCGCGACTCCGGCGCGGGCGCCATCATGTGTTCCTATAACCGCATCAACGGCACCTACAGCTGCGAGAATCCCTACACACTCACCGACGTCCTCAAAAAGGACTTCGGCTTCAAAGGCTTCGTCG
>DATJEO010000159.1:0-22260 GCA_035496515.1 Occallatibacter sp. | reverse complement strand
CTCTGACGGCTACTATCTCGATCAGAAGTCCAACCTTCGAATCTTTGTCCGTCAATCCGAAGTTCGAGCCCGCTTCCCCGAGTTCCAGCTGAATCATCCCTACACAGTCCGAGCCACCGTGACTCTCAGCATCGGAAACGGAGGAATGTCCGGTTATTGGAGTGATGAATTCCTGGAAAGCGTCTTTCCTGCTGGCGCGCGCTCCCAGTCGTTAACGACTGAGGCCAGGTTCTAACCTCCGCAGCCCTCATCGAATACTGGGCGGAATCGCACAGTCTCTCCCGTCACGGCTGCTCCGACCGTCCGACTTCGGACACCTGTTTGCAGTTGTGAACGCAGCCTGCTCATCCTCTCACCCCTAAGTTACTGATTCCTCTTGCATAACCGAGGCCCTTCTCGGCCCATTAATTGCTCTTACCTTCACAGGCCGACGTGTGGAGGTTGAAGTATGAGAGTTCTCTTGCAGGATCTGGGTTATGCATTCCGCCAGTTGCGCAAAACGCCGGGCTTCACCGCCACCGTGCTCCTGACTCTTGCCCTTGGCATCGGAGCAAACGCCGCCATCTTCACACTGGTTAACGCCATCCTCCTGCATAATCTCCCCGTCACGGATCCCAAAACTCTTGTCCGCATCGGCGACAAAGATGATTGCTGTGTCAACGGCGGCTGGAATGACGAGGGCGACTACTCTCTCTTCGCCACCGACACCTATTACATGTTCAAAAAGAACCTGCCGGAGTTCGAAGAACTCGCCGCAATGGAATCCGGCTACGCCTGGCGTCCGCTCACCGTTCGCCCAGCGGGCGGTCAGACAATCGCCAAATCCGTAACCGCCACCTTCGTTTCCGGCAACTACTTCCGCGTCTTTGGCCTCTCCCCCGCCGCAGGCCGTCTGCTCACCGACGCCGACGATCAGAAAGGCGCGCCCGTTACCGCAGTCATGAGCTACGACACCTGGATGCAGGATTTCTCCGGCGATTCCAGTGTGATCGGCAGCGCGTTTTACATCAACACCAAGCCCGCTACCATCATCGGCGTCGCTCCAAAAGGCTTCTACGGCGACCGCATCGACACCAATCCGCCGAAGTACTTCCTGCCCATGAATACCATGGACTTCGTCAGCGGTGCGCCTTACTTCACTGATCCAGATGTTCAATGGGCCTACATCATTGGCCGTGTCAAGCCCGGCACTTCCCTGTCCGCCCTGCAGGCAAAGGCCAGCACACTGCTCAAGCAGCAGTTCGCGCCGCTCAAGACTTTCACCGATGAGCGTGCCAAAAAGGTTCTTCCCCGAACGCACGTCGTCCTCACACCAGGTGGCGGCGGCATCCAGAACATGCAGGACGGCTACAAAGATCATCTACGGCTTCTGCAATGGATAGCAGCCATGGTCCTCCTTGTCGCCTGCGCCAACATCGCGAACCTGCTGCTCGTCCGCGGCATGAGCCGTCGCGCGGAACTCTCCATCCGCTCCGCACTTGGCGCGCAGCGCAGCCGCATCGTGCGCCAACTCCTTACCGAAAGCATCCTTCTCTCCGGCGTCGGCGGCCTCCTCGGACTCGCTGTCTCCTACCTCGGAGCCCACGCTCTACTCGCGCTCGCGTTCCCCAATCAGCAGAACATGCCGGTTAACGCATCACCTTCACCGCTGGTCATCGGGTTTGCATTTGTGCTTTCGCTCATCACGGGTGTCCTGTTTGGCCTCGCCCCAGCTTTGATGGCAGCGCGCACTCAGCCCGTCGAGTCGCTTCGCTCTAACTCGCGCACCACCGCGCAGGGGGCCTCTATCCTGCAGCGCTCCCTCGTCGTACTGCAGGCCGCGCTGTCCCTCGTCCTCCTTGTCGCTGCCGGCCTTTTCGCACAGAGTCTCAACAAAGCCCAGAATGTCGACATGAAACTCGACGCCACCAACCGCTACATCGCCCATATCAACCCCCAGGCAGCTGGATACAAGAACACTGAAGTCGAGCCTCTCTACCAGACCATCATCGATCGCTTCCACGCCATCCCCGGTGTCGTTCATGTCTCGCTCTCCACCTACACTCCTATGGAAGAAAACAATTGGGGCTCCGGGGTCAAAATTCAGGGCGACCCCGACATCAACAAAGGCGCCTCCTGGGTAAAAGGCACCGCCGAGTACTTCGACTCCGTCGGGACCCACGTCGTCATGGGCCGCGGCTTCACGCGGCAAGACACTATGAATTCAACGCCTGTCGCCGTCGTGAACCAGGAATTTGTGAAGCTGTTCTTCGGCAAGCGCAACCCGATCGGACACCACTTCGGCTACTCCGGTCCGGGCCCCGGAGGCCGCGATGCGGCACATGAAATCGTCGGAGTCGTCGAAGACACCACCTACACCAGTGTCTATTGGAAGAATCACGCCATGTATTTCCTGCCGCTTACCCAGCGTGCCGGCAACGGCGTCGACCCCGATGACACCATCGATAAAGATCTTTCCATGTTCGCCGGAGCACTGATCATTCAGACCAGCCGGCCAATGCCCGGCTTCGAAAAACTCGTCGGCGACACCCTCGCAAGTATCAACCCCAACCTCACCATCGTGAAGTTCCAGACCTTCCAGCAGCAGATTGACGATCGCTTCATCGAAGAGCGCCTGATCGCGCGCCTCACGTCTCTGTTCGGCCTGCTCGCGCTTCTTCTCGCCGCCATCGGCCTTTACGGCGTAACCGCATACACCGTCGTCCGCCGCACGCCCGAGATCGGCATCCGCATGGCCCTCGGCGCGGCTCGCAGCCGCGTTATCGGCTCGGTCATGCGCGGAGCCATGCTGCAAACCACCATTGGCCTTGCAATCGGAATCCCGGTCGCGGTCTTCTGCGTTCGATACGTCAAATCGCAGCTCTACGAGATCACCAGGGTTAATGTGCCCGTCATGTCCCTCGCCATCGGAGTCCTGATCGTTGCAGCTGCTATCGCGGGCATCATCCCAGCCCGGCGCGCCGCATCAATCGACCCCGTCAAAGCTCTTCGCATCGAATGAAGTCCACCACTGCGCGTTCCAAGAACCTCAGCGGCTATAGCCGATTCGCAACGACTATGGCCGCGAATATAAACCAGCTCTGCGCGCCCCCAAGGTGCTACAAGTTAGAGCATGAGCGCACAACGCCAGCTTCTCACGCCGCGTGAAGCAGCCCGCATGCTCGGCATCAGCTATCCTTCCATCAAAAACTGGATTTTGAGTGGAAAGCTGAAGACCGTCCTCACGCCCGGCGGACACCACCGTCTCACAGCAGCCAGTCTCAAGCCTTTTCTCGATGCGGATGGTTCGCGCCCGGAAACCGAATCCCGGGCCCGCTACCGCCGGGTCAGCGGACGCAACCAGCTCGCCGGAAAAGTCGTTAGCGTCAGGATCGAGGGGCTCCTCGCCGAAGTTATCCTGGCCATCGGCAACACCCATGTGACGGCGATTATCACCGCCGGCGCCGCTCGCGAACTCAACCTGAAAAAGGGTGACACTGCAGCGGCCCTCATAAAATCCACTGACGTGATGATTGAACGCCTCGACAGCGAAGCAGGCTGACTTGGCTGCACGCTCTTTGACTATACGATTCTAAACATATAAATTCGATAGTACGCCGGGAAACTACCGGAACAGAGCCCTCCCAACCTTGGTTCTCCACTTATTCGGGCAGACCGGCTGGTGACCGCCGCGTCTGCATGCCGAGGGATACAGATAGTGATCCGGCGTTTGCTGCCCGTCTTGATTCTTGCAATCTGCGCGCTCTGCGCACGCGCCCAGATCGCTGCGGACCTGCGAGGCCGCGTGCTCGATCCGGCTGGCTCCGCAGTTGCAAATGCCACCATCGACCTCACCCAGAGCGGCACCAACGCGCGCATCTGCACCCTTAGTTCACGCTCCGGCGACTATTCATTCATCAATCTCCGTCCCGGCGTGTACGTTCTCGAAGTCAATGCGCCTGGCTTCGCACACCTCACCCGCGCTGGTGTCCATGCCATCATCGGTCAAACCGTCAACGTCGATCTGAGACTAGCCGTAACTGCAAACCAGCAGACTGTGAATGTCACGGCAGACGCTCCTCTCTTGCAATCCACGACCAGCAACGTACAGACCAACATCAGCGGATCCACCGTCATGGCAATGCCGCTGAACACCCGCAATTTCGTTCAGCTCGCAACTTTGGCGCCCGGCGTCGAGCTGCCGCCCGGCACCGTGCTTCCTCGCATCAACGGCGGACGGCCCCGCACCAATGAATATCTCTTCGATGGCATATCAGCCCTGCAGCCCGAACCCGGCCAGGTCGTTTATTTCCCCATCATCGATGACATTCAGGCATTCACCATCGAAGCGAACAACGTTTCCGCCGAGTTCGGTCGTTTCAATGGTGGCGTCGTCAATGTGGCCACTCGATCCGGTTCAAACGCATTCCACGGAACTCTATTCGAGTTCCTCCGGAACGAAAACCTCAACGCTAGAAACTTCTTCGCGAATGTCGGAGCACGAAAGCCCGAATATCGCCGCAACCTTTACGGCGGAACCATTGGTGGCCCCATCGTCCCCAATCACCTCTTCTTCTTCGGTGCCTACCAGGGCGTGAAGCAGTTGATCGGCGTCACGCGAATTTCAACCATTCCAACTATGTCAGAACGTCAGGGCATCTTCACCGGCGTTTCCCACATCTACGATCCGACATCAACAACCGTCGTCGACGGCGTAACCGTCCGCGCCGAGTTCCCCGACGACGTCATCAACATTCCATTCGACCCCGCCCCCCAGGCTTTGCTCGCTCGCTTCCCCACGCCCACCGATCTCACCACCAAAGCCAACAATTACACCCGCACCGCCAACGATGCCGACCACCAGAACCAGTTCGATCTCCGCATCGACGGCTCCATGGGCAGACACGACATCGCATTCGGCCGCTTTTCCTACTACAACGAAATCGAACAGCCCGTTACCCCGCTTCCTGAAGGAAGTGGATCCATCACTGGCGCAGTCATCGGGACGGGAGGCGTAGCAGGCCTATCTGACATCCTCGGCCAGCAGGGGGTGGCAAACGAAACCCACATCTTCTCCCAGCACCTGCTAGCCGATCTTCGCATCGGCTACACACGCCGCGGCAACACCATCAACGGAACCAAGTTGGCTGACACAGCCTCCGCCTCGCTTGGCATTCCCGGCATCCCCACGAACGCCGCATTCGACAATGCCCTCCCCCTCTTCACGTTTTCCGGCTTCCAGCAGCTCGGCCCTTCGCCCAACACCTTCTCGCAATACCAGACCGCAGTCTGGCAGACCGTCGACAACGTGGCGTACACGCGGGGCTCGCACCAGCTCAAATTCGGCCTCGACTTCCGCTGGTATCAACTCAACGCAGTTGCGCCCTCCAACCCCACCGGCTCCTTCGCCTTCACCACCACGGGCACCAATCAGCAGGGCGTATCCAACAGCGGAAACCCCATTGCCAGCTTTCTCCTCGGCCAGGTCGACACCTTTCAGATCGACCTGCAGCAGAGCAAAATCAAACCCCGCGATCGCATCTTCGAGTTCTTCGCTCAGGATGACTGGAAACTCACCAGCCGCCTGACCCTCAATCTCGGCGCGCGCTACACGCTCCACTTCCCTTCAACTGAAAAGAACGACGAGGGAGCCGTCTTCAACCTCGGTACACAACAGCTCGACTACCTTGGCCAGAACGGCTTGCCCCACAGCGCGCGCGAACTTCACTACGACAACCTCGCGCCCAGGATCGGGCTCGCGTACATGCTCACCCCGAAAACCGTCGTTCGCTCCGGCTTTGGAATTGTCTTCATCGACCAATCCGGTATCACGACACCGTTTACGACACCACAATTCCCATTCATCCAGAACGTCCAGCAGAAAACGCAGGACAATTTGCGCCCCGCCTTCGTTCTCTCCCAAGGTCCATCCGTTGCGCCCATCCCGCTCACGCCCGATGCGGGGCTAGGCCAAAGCGTCTACACCGCAGCTCGCCAGGCAGGCTCCGGCTACTCTCAGCAGTGGAACCTCGCCGCCCAGCATGCAATCACCAACAACCTCTCCGCTGAAGTCGCCTACGTCGGATCGCACATCATCCACGTCGGCATTCCCGATTCCAATCTCAACCAGCTCTCTGCCGACCAGCTCACCCAGGGGGCACCACTACTCCAGACCGTTCCCAATCCCTACTACGGTCAGATTCCCTCCTCCAGCTCCCTCGGCGGAAAGACCATCACGCGTGCTCAGCTTTTCAAGCCCTATCCGCGATTCCTCAACGTCGCGACCTATCGCCACAACAGCGGTCAGACCAAGTACAACGCCCTAGAAGCCAAAGTCGAACAGCGCCTCTCCCACGGCGTCTCACTACTCTTCGCGTACACCCACTCCAAGCTCATCGACGACGCCTCGGCGGTCTTCTCCACAACCGTGCTGTCCTCGCCGAATTCAAGCAGCCTCATTGCCGCCGACACTTATCGTCCCTGGCTCGAGCGCGACTCCTCAAGTGGCGACATGCCCAATGTCACCTCGTTCAGCGGCACCTGGGAACTGCCCGCCGGCCACGGACACCAATTCGCGTCCGGCGGCCTTCTCGACGCCCTACTCGGCGGCTGGCAGCTCAATGCCATCCTGTCTCTGCAATCGGGAATGCCCGTCACTGTGACGCAAGCGACAAACTTCAACTCCTTCGCCGGCTTCTCCATCCAGCGTCCCAACCTTCTCGGCAAGCCTTCACTCTCACCCGCTGACCGATCTCCATACCACTTCTTCAATACCGCCGCATTCGGCACCGCACCTCAGTTCACCATCGGCTCCGCATCGCGCAATCCAGTTCGCGGACCGGCCTATCGCGATCTCGACCTCGCCCTCGTGAAGCACACAAGCCTCTTTCACGAGACCGGACTAGAATTTCGCGCAGAGCTCTTCAATGTAACCAATACACCTGCATTCGCTCAGCCCAACGGCAGCTTCGGCTCAGCCGCCTTCGGCACAATCACCAGCACCACCACCGACCCGCGTGTCATGCAATTAGCGATTCGTCTCAGCCGCTAAGCTGGCCGGGCGCCCAGGTCTCGATTCTGAGACCTGGGATAAGGTGTCAGAGCCCACATCTGAATGGATGTTTTACTCGCCGTTATTCGCCAAGAGGCTGCCAGAGTTCCACGCGATTCCCCTCTGGATCCGTTACCCAGCCGAACTTCCCAAAGTCGTAGCTCTCGCGCTTCGGATCGACCGTCACACCCTCGCTCGTCAACCGATCCAGCAATGCATCAAGATCATCCACAATCAGATTCAGCATCGCTTTCTGCGCCTGAGGGAGGTATTGGTCTTCTTGCTTGAAAAGGCAGAAAAGGACCTCATTGCGCTGCTTCGGAGTAGGAAACGAGTACGCTCCCTGGCCCTTCACCAGCCCCAGGTGATTCTCATACCACTGATACAGCGCCTTTGAATCATTCGCGCGCAAGAAGACCCCACCAATTCCGGTCACTGAGCCCATCTAATATCTCCTCTGAGTATTCCTTTTCCTGCTCTTGAAGCGTTAAGCTTTGCTACGAAGCTTCGGCACTCGCCGCACCAGGTACTCCACTCTCGGATTGCCTGCGCAGCACGCCCGCCGTCACCAGCGCCATCACAATGCCTACCGGCAGTGGTTCCAGCAATGTCATCCCCATCCTGTAAACAGGATTAGAGTATGTCGCTTCAAACTTGCGGATTTCCGCAATCCTCGCCTCGAGAGCTGCCCCTTGCAGCCCGGAGTTCTGCGCCCGCTTCACCATACCCTCTGTGTAGTCGTGCGCAAAGTTCTTTTCCACCGTGGCTACCAGAACCTCCCACATGGCCACGTAGCACGCGCACGAGATCAGCATCATCAGCACACCTGCCCCAAAAGCGCGGCCAAAACTGATCGTGCCTCCGCACTCCACGTCCCGGTAGCGCTTCACGCCCACAAAGACAATCAGGAAGCTGAGCACCATGATGGTGTACCCCACCACCATGCCAAATCGCGCGCTCGTGTGATGCTCAAATGGCACCGTCAGCGCCAACAGTACCGCCAGCACCAGCCCGCTCAGCAACCCGTATTTCCAAACCGCCCTCTTCATCCCGTCCCCCACCAGTCGACGCGTGCTCCCCAGCCGCCAACGCCCTCAGCCTCCCCTATCTGCCAGCCGTCGCGCGTCATTCTTTCGTATGATTTTGTCCGAAACTATCAGAATTCATGCGAAAGAACGATCTCCTCACCCGATCAGGCCAAGTTCTTTGCCACGCCTCACTGCCTCTGTCCGCCGTCGTGCGCCGAGTTTGTCGAAGGCCCGGCTGCAATGAGTCTTCACCGTGCTCTCACTCACGAACAGCGTTTCCCCAATCTCGCGATTGCTCAGTCCCCGCGCCACCAGTTGCAGCACTTCCAGTTCACGAGGCGTGATACCCAGTCGCTCCCTTGCACGATCGTCGGGAATCGAATCCGCTTTGCTCGGCCCTGGGACAGCAACTTCCCCGACCCGGCCCCGGGGAGCCAGCAGCCTCGTTCCCAGCCAAATCCCCGCGCCCGCAAACAGAATCGCGATCAGCACCCCGTATATCGCCACGGAATGCTCCAGCACAATAAAGTGAAACTCGGTCCATTGCAGCAGAGTGATCAGCACTCCACCTACCAGACCGAATATCAGCACCTGTTTCCGCATACGAATCTATCCGCCAAGGCTGTTGTCTATCGTATCGCTCAGTTCGCACGCCCGTAGCTTCAGACTCACCTTTCGCTCCCGGCTACGGGCCACCGGCTACAGGCCCAACCCCTGCTATCGTTATTTTGGAGCTCTTCGCCATGTCTCACCCCGATGCCGCCCCTGCCGTCAGCTTGGAGAAGATCGGCCAGATCGCCATCACCGTCGACGACCTTCCCCGCGCACGCGACTTCTACCAGAACACCCTCGGCATGAAGTTCCTCTTCGACGCGGGCAATCTCGCCTTTTTCAAATGCGGCGACATCCGCCTCATGCTCTCCACATCCGACAAGCCCGGACCCCGCGGCGGCACTATCCTCTACTTTCAGGTCTCCGACATCCACTCCACCTTCGACACACTCAAACGGCGCGGCGTCAACTTCATCGACGTGCCCCACCTGGTCGCCAAAATGCCCGACCACGACCTCTGGATGGTCTTCGTCAACGACACCGAGTCCAACACCATCGGCATTATGTGTGAGTTCCCCAGAAACGACGTTGAGTTTCTCCCCGATAACAAGTGATTTCTCAGTTCGGGCCCGGTGCCTTCCCCGTTAACCCGCATCCTCGTTATACACAGCCGGCGGCGGTATGCTCATACCATGGTCCGGTTCACCGTGCTCGCGTCAGGTTCCAAGGGCAACAGCACAGTTGTCACCGGAGGCAAAACGCGCATCCTCGTCGATGCAGGCCTTAGCTGTCGCGAACTCTTCCGCCGCATGAAGCTCGCCGGTGAAGACGCAGCAACCCTCGACGCCATCATCATCACCCACGAGCACTCCGATCACGTCTCAGGGCTCGCGGTCACCGCCCGCAAGCTCGGCATCCCTGTCTACTTCACGCAGGCCACCCATCGGGCCTGGGTCCGTTGGCTCTCCCCTCGTAAGCAGATGACCTACGCGCAGTGGCTTGAGCAGTGCCGCCAACAGGCCGCCGCGCGCATGGCTGAAGCCGACGCACCCACCGCCGACGATTGCGACCCCGAAGAGTCCGACACCACCGTCGACGACCTCGCAGCCAGCGCTGACAACACCTCATCCTCCGCTCCTGCTCCAAAGAAGAAAAAGACCGCCGCCGAAAAAGATCCCACCGCGCTTCCCTCCATCCAGTACTTCGAAGCCGGCAAGCCCATCCAGATCGGCGACATCTCCATCAGCCCTTTCACCATTCCCCACGATGCCGCCGACCCCGTTGGGTTCGTGTTTCAGGCGGAAGGCGTTCGCATGGCCTTCGCTACCGACCTCGGCTACATCCCGCCCAACGTGAAGGCACAGCTCAAGTCCGTCGACCTCCTCTACATCGAATCCAATCACGACCTCGAAATGCTCCGCGACGGGCCTTACCCTTGGTCCGTTAAGCAACGCGTGCTTTCCCGCGTTGGGCACCTCTCCAACGAGGCCTGCGCTACTTACCTCGAAGCCGAGTATGACGGCCAAGCCACATATGTCGTCCTGGGACATCTCTCTGAGAGCAACAATCTTCCCGAGCTTGCCCGCATTTCTGCCGAACGAGCCCTCAACGGCCGCGCAAGCCTCTTGGCCAACCGGCTGTTGCTCGCCCCGCAACATGAACCGTTGTCAGCCATCTGTTTTTGAACAAACTCGGTTACAATCATAAATAGGATTGACTGCCCAGATGGACGTCAGCACGCGATCCCTGACGTCGAAGTGTTGATGAATCAGGCGCTTGGATAAGAAGTTGCATCACCCGCAAACAGCGGGGCATCCAAGGGGAAAGAGCCGGTAACCCATTGAGTTCAGGGCCAATGACCTGTAGGGTTCGGGCAGATTAATCACAAGGTGAGTACATCCGTATGGCGAAAACCGATTGTACCGACCGTGTAGTAGGCGCAATTCTTGCAAGCTGGCGGTATGACATCTCGGGAATATCGCCCGAGATGCGTAAGGACTATGAGCAACACTTCGCCGATTGCACCCGCTGCAGCTCCCGCCTGAAATTCCATCGTGGCCTCGACGTCGCGCTCGTCGTCCTCACCTCTTTGTCTGTGTTCTTCTCTCTCTTTGCTCTGGCGGCCCTTCGCCACGTCAAGCCGCTCGAACACGTTGCCTTCAATGTCCTGGGGCTCGACGTCGCTGACGCATATCACATGCTCGTCTCTGCCGCCGTTGCCGGAGTTCTTTTCTCTGTAATTGCGTTCGTCCTCGTGCTGACGGCGACGCCTGTTCCGTCCTACCTCGGCGGAATCGCTGCCGAACGAGCGCGCCTCCTCGAAGAGCGCTTCCCCGAAGCCATGGAACGCCTCCCGAACGCCATCAAGTCTCTGCGCCCGCGTTGATTCAGCCATCATCAAGCCCAAAGGATCCTCTCGTTGGAGACCTATGGCCTTGTCAGCTCTAACCCGTTCGGCATTATTTAAGTCGGCGGTTGCGCTATCTTGCAGTGTGAAAGCGATGACGTAGCAGGAAGTACTCATTGATCGGTTCGTCGTCCGTAACCGGAGGGACAGTCGGATCCAGATCAATCAAGCTCTGCAGTGAGATCTCGCGAGAAAGCACCAGATCGAATTCCTTTTGAACGCTGGACTCAGGTCCCCACTCCAGAAAATCAGTCGCCGCTTTGGCTGGCACGCGCGAGGCGAGGACATCAGCCGTTTCAACCGGAATAGGCCTGAGGCTTGCCAAAAAATGAATGCCGAAATTATTGTCGTATGACCTGAATGCTCGGACATACGGGAAAGACTCCTTCAGCGCTTTTGTAATCGATGCCGTTGAAGCGTCGTCCCCATCAACCTGTGGGTACCAGTTCTGGAATATGCCACCCTCCGCAAGGTGTCGCTTGACAACCTGGTAGAACTCCTTCGAGTAGAGAAGACTGGATCCAGCAGCGGCGACCGGCGGCGGCGGATCGACAACAATTACGTCATAACTTTCACTGGACCCGTCCAGAAATCGCCTGCCGTCATCAATCACAATCGAAGCCAGTTTCGATCCTGCAACTTTGTCCGCATCTGCGTGGAAATAGGAAAATGTCTTCGGCACGCTCGGGATCAAGTCCACAGCCGTTGTCGGAATATCCCATGACAGCATCGAACGGAAACTGGTTCCCATACCGAAGCAGATAACCAGGCCGTTTCTCGGCTTCTGTTTCATCGAAGCCAGCGGCAAGTGAGATATGTACTTCGTGATTGGAGTGAGGATGGTCATTCCAGTTCCATTGACCATCAGCAGTCTTTGAAATCCGGTGCCGGTTGCAATCACGGTAGCTGCATAGTCTCGATGGAGTTGCCGGTTCTTGAAACGTGCCCCGTAGTCTTGGCTGAAATACAACAAGACTGCGGACGCAGCAATCGCGACAAAGAAACTAGTTCGCGCCTTCCGGGCCATCGTGGCAGGTACCTCGGCGCTTGCCGATCCAAATGATAGGACTCCAGCAACAGCGAAAATTGGTAGAGAAAGTGCCAGCAGAGTCCACTTCTCACCAATCCACGGTTCAAGACCGAACGAAGCGATCAATGGCCCGACGATGCAGCCGGAAACATTGAACGCATATGCTACGCCTGCTTGATCCGGTTCTCCTTTGCACCAATCGTCCACAAGCATGGGAGTTACGAATCCCGTCAACGCACAGAATAGAAAAATCGCAATCAACCGAATTCCGCTCAAACCAGGAAAGTCAAACGGAAGAAGAGGGTTGGCCCCAAAAGCCGGTAGCAGGGTCGCGAACGCAAGAATGCTCCAGACACTTGCCGATTGAACCGGATCCGCTGAGAATGCAGTTTTACGATAATCACGAGCGCCTCGGCTTGTTGCAATTAGATAGATCGTGACAATCAGAGCAAAACCATAAACAAAGTTGCCTAGATAGGGAGTGTATTCCCGCATCCAGACGACTTCAGATCCCATGCTGACCATGCCCGTCACGAAAAGCATGGAAGCCAATGCCCACCGCGGAAGGGAGGACCTCGCCTGCTCCTTCCTCGTTCCGACGGCGGATTTCTTCGCACTTGATATCCGAATCCGGCGCCGAATAATCACCACAATGAACGCCAGTATCCCGTTCAAGAATCCAGCCGTCCACAAAGTGCGGCGGAAACCAATCAGTTCGATCAATACAAAAGCCGAGACAAGGGTGCCAATGAGCGCCCCAATTACATTCGCTAAGTAGAGAAAGCTGAATGAGCGTTGTGCAGCTTCGGGATTAGTTTGCCTGATTACCGACATTAGCAGCGGATATGTGGCTCCCAGACAGGAACACCATGGCAACAAAGCAATGAGCAGCCATGTCGCGGACAAAAGGTAGTACTGCCACGTCTGCCACCCACCAAACCCAACAGCTTTGAGCATCAGGTTTCGTCCCAACTTGAGTTCAAGCGGGACAATTACCGCTGAGCACCCGATAAGCAACTCAACAATCGCGTAAAGCGAGAGCGATCGGTATGCGTTTCTTCCTCCAGATCCTCGCATAGCCAGACCAGCGACCCACGACCCCAGGCCAAGCCCCGCCATGAAGATGGAAAGAACAATCGAAACCAGCGCAGTCGTCACGCCAAAGCTGGCCATTGCTAGTCGTACCCAGATCACCTCGTAAACTAGTCCACAGAAACCTGAGATGATGAAGAACGCAAAGTACCAGGGAAGCAACCTATCGCCTGTAATCTCGGGACGCTGCTCCGCTGCAAGTTGTGAGGATGACATTTACATTCCTTGGGGATCTTCCACAGTTTATTTCGGAATAAGCCTCTCCCGTGCGGAAATCGGTCCCCGTGGCTCAAGATGTAACCTGCCCAGATCTGCGCGTGGAGCCCGCTTCGGCCTGAACGGCGCTCTATCTCGCTCGCTTCGCGAGCACTGCAATGTACAAGCCCGCCGCAACAATCAGCGTTCCCCCCATCAACATCCAGATCGTCGGCAGTTCCCGCCAGACCAGAAAAGTCACCAACGCTCCAGTGATCAATTGTGTGTAGTGATACTGCGACACCGTTGAGGCCGACGTGTGCTTGACGGCCACAAAGAAGCAAATCGCGCCCGCCGAGCAGAACGCTCCCATCGCCGCCAGTCCCCCAACCGCCATCCAGTTCAGCGGAACGGCATGAAACAGCATCCCCACCCCTCCAGCGATGACCATCACGACTCCTGAAAAGAACACCAGGCTTTCGGGTGACTCGGTTCGCGTCAGCACCCGCGACCACACCATATTCACCGAAAAACAGCACACGCATACCATGCACGCCGCAAACCCAATCCAGTCTCCCTGTCGTGAAGTTCCAAACGGATTGACCGCGATCACCACACCGGTAAATCCCGCGACGATAGCCATGCCTTTCCTGACGCCGATCTTCTCGTGCAGAAAAACAGCCGCAAGAAACGTAATACACATCGGCGAGAGGAACACGAGGATGTAAAACAGCGTTAGACTCACATGCCTCAGCGCCACGACTACGCACAGGTTGTTTGTCAGGTCCAGGCATGAGCGAACCATTTGCCTTTTCGGCTGTGTCGGCCACAACACTGCCAGCTCGTGCCGAACTTGCGCATATAGCGCCAGGAACCCGCAGACAAAGAGGCCGAGAAACCCGATGATCTCGTATGCCGGCAACACTGAACGGCCGACGATTTTCATCACCGTATCGGTCAGCACCCAGAATGTGAAGCCGCAGATTGCAAAGCCAACCGCCGCCGCTTCCGAATGCCTCGGCTTCGGCTCATGCTCGAGCCCAATACCGCTCTCGGGAAACTCGAAATTTGCGCTTGTACTCAGACAGACACAACCATCATGGGATCAGTCTAAGACTACCAAGATTGAGCTCCTAAAGATCGGATCCACTCCGGACTGACCAGCATCTCGTCACTCTCCCCTTGACAATCGACAAGAGCGAATTCATCCTGTTGTCGAACCTCGAGGGGAAGATGCCGCCATCCACAGATCTACTTCAGGGAACTCTGGACATGCTCATTCTCAGAGCCATCGCCGGCGAACCCCAGCACGGCTGGGCCATCGCGCAAAGAATTCAACAGGTTTCGCACGACGTTTTACAGGTCGGTCAGGGCTCACTGTATCCAGCTCTCCACCGCCTCGAATATAGGGGCTGGATCCGCGCACACTGGGGAAATTCCGAAAACAACCGCAAAGCCCGCTTCTACTCCCTCACCGCCGCCGGTCGCAAGCAACTTGAGGCCGAACTTGAAAACTGGCAACGCCTCACTTCAGCCGTCAATCTCGTCCTCGAAGGCATCTAGCAGGAGACACTTCGATGATTCATGAATGGCTCTCCCGTGTCCGCTTCTTCTGCACCGGCAAATCGCGCCGCGACGTCGACGATGAAATCCAATTTCACCTCGAACGTCAGATTGAGGCCAATCTCGCCGATGGCATGTCGCTCCACGAAGCTCGACGCCAAGCCGCCATCTCCTTCGGAAGCCGGCAGAGTACCCGTGAAGAGTGCCGCGAACTGCGTCCCTCTTTTCCGTTCGAGGCCCTCGTGCGGGACCTGCGGTATGGCATTCGCGGTCTCGTTAAAAATCCCGGCTTCACCTTCGTCACTGTACTCACTATTGCGCTCGCCATCGGCGCAAACTCCGCTGTCTTCAGCCTCCTCAATCAGGCCCTTATCCGCGCTCTTCCGGTTCATGATCCGGATAAGCTTGTCGTGCTCAGCTATGCGGGTAGCCACCCAGGGCACACGCACTCCAGCGGCGGAAATACCCCAGGACATGCTCACGAATTTTCCTATCCGATGTACCGCGACCTGCGCGAGAAGAACGTCGCATTCGACGGACTCATCGCCGCAGCTCCGGCGACCGTGGGCGTGGTCTGGGAGAAACGCGCCGAAGCTGTAGGTGCCGCAATGGTCAGCGGAAACTATTTCGAAACTCTGGGAGTGCCACCCGCCGTAGGACGCCTGTTTCTCGCAAGCGATGAAACAGCTGAAGGTGCCAATCCGGTTGCTGTACTTAGCTTCGATTTTTGGAAAACGCACCTGGGCGAAGCACCTGTCGTCGGCAAGGAACTCCTGATCAATGGCACTGCTTTTACCGTTATCGGAGTTTCAGCTCCGGGGTTCCATAGCACCGTCTGGGGACAAATGCCCGACGTCTTCATACCCATCACCATGCAGCGCGTAGTTCAGCCCGACAGAACTTACCTCAAGGATCATCAAAGTTACTGGCTCAACCTCGTCGGCAGATTAAAACCAGGAATCTCGCCTTCTCTCGCCGCTGCTTCTTTGAATGCCCTCTTCAGCGACCTGCGCAGGTCCGAATTTCCAAACTTGCGCGATCATTCCGAGCGAGAGCGCAAGAGCTTCATCGATAGTGCCCACCTCAACCTGGAGACCGGTGCGCAGGGCTTTTCGCCATTGCGCGATCAGGTTCAGACACCGCTCAAAATCATCATGGGCATGGCTCTGCTCGTAATCGCCATGGCCGTCGTAAACGTCGCCAGCCTACTACTCGTTCGAGCCGCCACCCGAACGCGCGAGTTCTCCATGCGCTATGCCTTGGGCGCCACCAACGCTCAGATTTGCCGTCAATTGCTCGCGGAAGGACTTCTTCTCGGCATCACAGGGGCTGCGATCGGTCTGGCGATCGCCCCACAGGCGCTGAAGCTTCTCATCCACTGGATGTCCGGGCGATCCGCCGCTCAACCCGCATTCTCTGCATCGCTCGATTACAGGGTTGTGCTGTTCACCATCGCAGCCACGTTAGTAGCCAGTCTTCTATTCAGCCTTGCTCCTGCCCTGCAGTTCTGGAATCCACGCCTCTCAGACTCGCTCAAACAGCAATCTGGCACAGGCGTCGGCGGCCTTCTGCGTTTCCGCCGGACCTGCGTTGCCCTCCAGATCGGCTTCAGTCTCCTCTTGATCGTAGCCGCCGGGCTGTTCGTGCAGACGATCCGAAATCTCCGCGAAGTCGATCCAGGATTCGAAACTGACAATCTGCTTTCGTTCAGCATTGCGCCGCAAATGGCCGGATACGCGCAGTCCGCGATCGCGCCAGTTGAACAACGTATCCTCGATTCCCTTGCTGCCCTTCCAGGCATTCGCTCCGTAGGCGCGACGAACGATCCTGAACTGGTCGATGACGACATAAATGGCGACGTAATTGTTACCGGTTATACTCCGAAGCCTGATGAGGAATTCGACGTAGAGTTGCCTTGGATCAGCAATGGCTATCTTCAGACTCAAGGCGTTCCGCTCGTTACGGGCCGGCTCTTCAACCTATCCGATACTGCCAACTCCCAGAAGGTCGCGATCGTGAATGAAAGCTTCGCGAAACATTTCTTTGGAACGCCGCAGGCAGCTCTTGGGCACCACCTCAGCCGTCCTCATCGGCCATCTACTGATGCAGTGATTGTGGGAGTGGTTAAAGATGTAAAGCACGTAACAGTGCGCTTTCCGGCGATCCCAATGGCGTACACTTTGTATTCTCAAGCCGAGAAGCCGACCGGCCTAACTTACTACGTACGCACATGGCAAAATCCGCTTGCAGCGGAGAACGAGATTCGGTCGGCAATCGCCAACATAGATTCCAGGCTGATCGTTGATGCTCTCAGTACCCTTGATGACGACATCGATAACAACATCCTGGCGGAGCGCACCATCGCGCTCCTCGCCACTACGTTCGGTGCTCTTGCCGCTGTCCTCGCAGGCATCGGCCTTTACGGTATCCTTGCCTACTCCACCGCGCAGCGTACGCGCGAAATCGGTATCCGCATGGCTCTGGGCGCCAATCGCAACAGTGTGATCGGCCTCATCCTTCGCGAAGTGCTAATCCTCGCTGCATGGGCGATTGGCGTCAGTATTCCAATCGCACTACTTGCCGCACGCGCCATTCGCAGCCAGCTTTTCGGTGTCTCTGCGGCCGAACCTCTCGTCTACACTTTTGCGATACTCGTAATCGCACTCGTCGCCACGATTGCTGGAGTCATTCCTTCTCATCGCGCCGCAACCGTCGACCCGGCACGCGCCCTCCGCACCGACTAGGGCACGGTTTCCAGTTCGGTTAGAAGTCTGAGGAGAGGCGTTCCAGCCTCGCCTTCACGCATACTACCCGAAGCTACTTCGTGATCGGGACGCGCAGATCGCCGCCCGTCATCTCCTTCGGCAGTCCAAGGTTCAACAGCGCCAGCAGCGTCGGCGAAATATCCCGCAGCGATCCATCCGGCCGCAACCGATAGTGGCTCGCATCTTCCGCGATGTAGAACAGGGGAACCGGATTCGTCGTATGCGCCGTGTGTGGCCCGCCCGTCACAGGATCCACCATCATCTCCGCATTCCCGTGATCCGCCGTAATCAGCCAGCTTCCGTTTCGCTCTTTTATTGCTTTGTAGATCCGGCCAAGTTGAGCGTCCACAGTCTCAATCGCCTTAATCGTCGGCTCCAATTTCCCCGAGTGCCCCACCATGTCCGCGTTCGCAAAGTTCGCGACCACCAGGTCGAAAGCCGTGTCGCTCACGGCCTTCACAATCGTGTCGCCAATCGCTTCCGCCTTCATCTCCGGCGCAAGATCATACGTCGCCACCTTCAGCGAGGGAATCAGCGTACGGTCCTCGCCCGGAAACGGCTTTTCGATTCCGCCGTTGAAGAAGTAAGTCACGTGAGCAAACTTCTCCGTCTCAGCCACGCGGAGATTGCGCAGATGATTTTGCGTCAGGATATTCGCCAGGATGTTATCCATCGACTCCGGCAGGATGATCATCGGCAGCTCGTACAGCTTGTCGTACTGCGTCATGCACAGATAGTGCAGATTTTTGGGGATCTCCTTACGCGGAATCGTCTCATCCAGCGACTCCCATCCTTCCAGATTCCGCCCGCCGTCCTTATTCAATCCGCTCTCGCGCGCCAGCACACGCGTGATCTGCCGGGCACGGTCCGCGCGGAAGTTGAAGTTGATGCAGACATCCTCATCGCGAATCTGCCCGACGGGCTTCCCTGCTGCATCCACCACAACGAACGGAACCACAAACTCATCGGTCACACCGTTGTTGTAGCTCTCCTTCAATCGCGCAACTGGATCTGGGTAAGCTCCCCCCTCCGCCTTGCCATTCACCATTGCGTCGAACGCCTTGCGCTCGCGCTCCCACCGACGGTCACGATCCATAGCGTAGTACCGCCCATTGATTGACGCGATCTTCCCCACGCCATACTCGCGCATCTTCTGCTCGAGTTTTGCGATGAACCCCGCGCCCGAATCCGGTGCCGTGTCGCGTCCATCCATGAACGCATGTACAAACACGTGCTGCAGTCCGTTCTCGCGCGCCGTCCGCAGCAGAGCATAAAGATGCTCCTGGTGCGAGTGCACGCCGCCGTCCGAAACCAGCCCGAATAGATGCAGTTGCTTTCGCCCATCCCGCGCCTTCTGCATCGCCTGCACGATCTGAGGCTCTTTCTGAAACTGCCCTGAAGCAATCAGCGCATCAATGCGTGTGATGTCCATTTGCACGATGCGGCCCGCCCCGATGTTCAGGTGACCCACTTCGCTATTTCCCATCTGTCCGTCGGGTAGCCCAACAAAATGGTCCGACGCCTGAATCAGCGAATTCGGAAATTCACGCAGCAGTTTGTCGTAGTTTGGTTTGCGCGCCAGTGCGATCGCATTGTTGGACGTTTCGGCCCGATAACCCCATCCATCCAGGACGGTCAGAACAATAGGACGTTTCGTTGAAGCCACGAAGAGAACACCTCGTAGTAGTTCGATGTACTACAAGGATAAATGCTGAGATTGTCCTATCCGGGTGGTAATCATCACATCGAGAGACTTTCAACGGAGTTCTGTGAAGCTCATTAGTGAGTGTGCGTCGTAAGCTCAGTTACCGCCCACTCCCGGTTGCGTCAACATCGCTCTCCGTCGCCGCCGTCCCGGCACTTTCCCGCGAGCTTTCATTGTCGTTGCCGCTCGCGCAACGTGTCGCGATCTCATCCTATGGCTCGGCCGGTCGGGAAACGGCGGCAGCCCCGCGAGCGCCAGCAGTCCATTGTTCGATGCCTTGAACAGATTGAACCCCGGCGTCCTGTCTCGCCAGTTTCCCTCCGTCATCGCCACAAAGAGCGCCGTGTGGCTCGCCGGATGAATCGCAATGTACGTCGTGAACCCCGCTCCACCCCCGGTCTTCTCAATCACGTGATTGACGTCATCCCTTCCACCCAAATGCATCCATCCCAGTCCGATTCCGCTCGGGCGTCCCGCATGATCGAGCCCGTACTGCCCTTTCAGGCTCGACGGCAACAGATACACGCGACGCGCGTTCTCCGCCTGCGCATTGCTGCCGGCGCCAACCAGGTATCTCAAAAACTTCTCCATGTCGGCCGGCGTTGAATACAGTCCGCTGCTGCCCTCGGTGTCCTCCGTGATCGTGCACGGACCCTCATCATGCGAGCCGGTCATCAGTTTCTCGCATTGCTTTGGAGTCGGAAAGAACGTCGTCTGCCACATCTCCAGCGGGGCAAGCGTCCGTTTGTAGAGCAGCGTTGCATAGCGCGTCTGCGCCGCTGCGGCCAGCGCATCGCTCAGCAGATCGAAACCCACGTTGGAGTAATGCGCCTGCGTCCCCGGCGTGAACTTCAGTCGCGCACTCGCCAGCCAGTTCCACCGCGTGTCGTAGTTCGGATACGTGAAGTGCGGCGTATGCCTCGGCGCGGTCCCAATCTCGCGCTCCAGTCCAGCGGTGTGCGTTGCCAGATCCTCCAGCGTGATCGGCGCGTCGCGCTCCGGCACAATCGCTGCCTCGGGCGCATACTTCTTCAGCGGATCGTCCAGTCGAACCGTTCCATCCGAAACCAGCTTCGCCAGAAGGTCCGTCGTGAAAATCTTCGTCAGCGAGCAGATCCGGATTACCGACTCCCGTGTCGGAGCCGCATGTGACCCGGGCACCGCCTCGCCGTAGCCATGGAAGAATGCCCGATCGCCGCGCACCACCACGAGTACCAGGCCCGTCGCCCCTGAATTCGTATAGAGATCCGCCCCAAGCTGTTCCGCCTCCTTCAGATCACGCAGGGACATAACAGGGGCGGTCTGCGCTGCGGCAGTCACAAAACTCAGCAGAAGAAAAAAAGCTGTCAGGAGGCGCATTTGTTTTCAGTGTAGGATGATTCGACCTGTTCCAGCACCGAATGTCAACACTGGGGTACCACGAAAGTTTCACCCTTTCGCGCACCACCAGACGCGGATGCGGAAGGAGCATCGCCCCTTCCGCATCCATACAGCCTTCGCTTTCCGGTTTGCCTAGTCTTCGTAATTCAGTGATTCCAGTCCCAGGTACACCGCTCCGGCACCGAGTTCTTCCTCAATCCGCAGCAGCTGATTGTACTTCGCAATACGATCCGTACGGCTCACCGAACCCGTCTTGATCTGCCCCACGCCCGTCGCAACCGCGAGATCCGCAATGAACGTATCCTCGCTTTCACCCGAGCGGTGCGACATCACCGAGGTGTATCCATAACGCCGTCCCAGTTCGATCGCCTCCAATGTTTCTGTCAGCGTGCCAATCTGGTTCACTTTGATCAGAATCGAGTTGGCGACTCCCTCTTCGATTCCCTTTTGCAGGCGCTTCACGTTCGTCACGAACAGATCGTCGCCGACGAGCTGAATCTTCTCCCCAAGCTCATCCGTAATCTTCTTCCAGCCATCCCAGTCGTCTTCTGCCAGGCCGTCCTCAATCGACACGATCGGATACTGCCGCGCCCAGTCCGCCCAGAAGTCCACCATCTGCTCACTGGTCAGCTCGCGCTTGTCGCTCTTCTTGAAGACATACTTGTTCTTTTCCTTGTCGTAGAACTCGCTCGAGGCTGGATCCAGCGCAATCGAGATCTGCTCACCCGGCTTGTACCCTGCCTGATGAATCGCCTCGAGAATCAGGTCCACCGCCTCTGTGTTCGACTTCAGCGAAGGCGCAAATCCGCCCTCGTCACCGACCGCAGTGTTGTACCCCTTCTTCTTCAACACGCCCTTCAGTGTGTGAAACGTCTCCGCCGACCAGCGAAGCGCATCGCTGAACCGCTCCGCCCCCACCGGCATGATCATGAATTCCTGAAAGTCGACGTTCGAGTCCGCATGTGCGCCGCCGTTCAGCACGTTCAGCATAGGTGTTGGCAGCACGCTCGCATTCACGCCTCCAAGGTAACGGTAGAGCGGAACCTCCAGCGTCTGCGCAACCGCTCGAGCTGAAGCCAGCGAAACCGCCAGGATCGCATTCGCGCCAAGCTTCCCCTTGTTCGGCGTCCCGTCCAGCGCGATCATCGTCTGGTCGATCAGCCGCTGGTTTGCCGCATCCATGCCTTCCAGCTCCGGCGCAATCACCGTCTCTACATTCGCGACTGCCTGCAGAACACCCTTGCCCAGGTAGTGACTCTTATCCCCGTCGCGCAGCTCCACCGCCTCGTGCTCGCCCGTAGAAGCGCCCGAAGGCACAATCGCGCGGCCAAGCTGCCCGCTCTCCAGAATTACATCGGCCTCGACGGTCGGATTTCCCCGCGAATCCAATACCTCGCGTGCCCGAATTGCAATAATCTCAGTCATTTCAGTCCTCGCTATGCGATGCAGCAGCCGGTCGTTCAGTTTCGGACGGCGATCCACGGCAACGGCCTCACCGGCAGCGCTCTGAATT
>DATJEO010000158.1:0-26676 GCA_035496515.1 Occallatibacter sp. | reverse complement strand
TCCCGGCCGTTGTTGCTTCTGCCATGCGGCTTCCAGAAAAGAGTTATGCCTTGGCGGTAATCGCCTTGAGACGCGCGTTGAGGCGAGCCTTGTAGCGGGAGACGGTGTTCTTGTGCAGAACGCCTTTCTGCACGCTCTTGTCGAGAGCGGAGACGGTCTCGCGGAACTGCGCCTGGGCTGCCTTGGCGTCTCCCTTGGAGATGGCCTCGCGCAGGGCGCGGAGACTGGTGCGCACACGGGTGCGGTTGTTGCGGTTAACCGCTGTGCGGCTCTCGGTCTGGCGGGCGCGCTTCAGCGCTGATACATGGTTTGCCATATGCTTCCTTCGTCTAAAGCCCTGAATTGTCAGGGAAAAGTGGTTGGGCCTGGTGCTTGCCCCGATGCGGATCCAGGCGCGGGTCAGAACACCGACACGACAACCCTCGCAAGTTGCTAGTTTACGGGAAACGGCGAGACCGGTCAATCAGTTGGCTGGTAGTTGACTGGCACCAGGCTGGCGCGGCCGTCCGGAAGCAGGAGTTCGTCGAAAAAGTTCATTTTCTCTTACCGGGCGACTCGCTTTGGGGCCACAATAGGAGGCGGAGGATTAAGCCATGGAACGCTTTATTCAGCTAAATCTCCGCAGCGATAGTGAGAAAGGCGCGGCCGACAATTCTCCCAACCCCGGTTTCAAGGAGCCAGAACCTCCGGTAATCGGCAGCAAGCGACTGAGCAAGATGCTGAAGAAGGCAGCGCACAAAGCTTCGGCGGAATATGGCCGGAGCGGCTCCGGCATGTTTTCGAAATAGGGCGAACCTCAAGGTCGATAGCGGCACAGCCATTGAGCATCCCCGGTGGCAAGCTCTGAACTTGTCCCGCTGAATTCCGCGGACGGTGCAGACGCCGGGGATGTGTTGCGTCTGAGGGCATAGCGTTCCCAAAACAGTATTAATAACACTAAGGTAACTTATATCTAACACCTAGGTGACCCGCTTCACAGGGCAATAAGAGTACCCCGTCTAGGATTACCCTCGCTGGTCCGATGCTGTCTGCGCATTTCTCGATTCAGAGGAAGCTCCAGGACAGATACGCCCGCTACTACGCTAAGGGGTAATGTAAATTGCACGTTATAAGGGCCTTAAATCATTATTTCTCGTATTTCGTCTCTTCTCAACCACAAAAAGCAAATCGGCTGGCGCAGAGCCTGGTCATAACTGCTCTGATGGGAACGAGCGCAGGTTTCTTGGGCTGCGGGGTGAACACCTACGCCGGGATGACACGGGCCGCCGCTGGTGAGGCTGCACTGGAAGAGGCGAACAGCTCTAGTGCGATGGATCGCAGCAGGGCATCAGTTTCTCCCTCGTACGATATAGCCGCGACTGGCGAGGCAGTCGTAAACAGCCACCAGCCACGTTCGCATCGCGACGGCCCGGCTCTGAACCAGACAGCATCTATCTACCCAGGCACTGAAGCCGCTTTAGCAGTCAAATCCCTGTCGTCGCTGAGAATTCGCAAGCAGGTAAAGCTGCAATCGCTAAGCTGTGCGAACTCGACCATTACCGGGGCGGCAACGACGGCATGCACTGCCACGTTGAACACGGGAGCTCCCAGCGGAGGCGTCAACGTGGCTCTGAGCAGCAACAACGCGGCCATGTCGGTGCCATCTTCGGTCATTGTGGCAGCTGGCGCATCAACTGCGAGCTTTTCAGCGGCCGTCGCTGCGGTGGGCACCACTCAGACGGCGAGTATCACAGCGAATACAAGTAGTTCAGTCGCAAATTTTGCAATTCAGTTGAACGCTTATAGCCCGGTTCTTTCGGTCAGCAGTACAACCGTGTCGTTTGGATCGGTGAGCGTGGGGCAGACTGCGACGAAATCTGTGATGATTACGTCGGCCGGCAATGCGCCGCTGACGATATCGTCGATATCCGTGGCTGGTTCGCTATTCAAGGCAACGGGTGTTACCACGCCGTTAACCTTGAATCCCGGACAGAGCGCAACTCTGTCGCTTCAGTTCTATTCGGACCACACGAGCTCCTTCACGGGCATCGTGACGATCTCAAGTAATTCAGCCCCGGGTGCTGCGACTATCAATATGACCGCCAGCGGCATTCCTTCGGTCAGCGGTTTGACCTGCAACACGCAATCCTATTCAGGTGGGGGCACGAACTCCTGTCTTGTCAGTCTCTACGGCGCTGCGCCGGATACAGGATTCACGGTCTCGCTCGCAAGTAACAATTCTTCCGTCACGGTGCCCGCTTCGGTGACAGTGCCCTCAGGTGCGATGAGCGCGTCGTTCACTGCGAATGTGAATGCGGTGAGCACAAGCCAGACGGCTACTCTGACTGCGACGGCAAATGGAATTGCGAAGAGTTTCAGCGTGCAGCTGGGGCCGGGCAGCACACTGCTGACCGCGAATGCGTCGAGCATTCCGTTCGGAAGTGTTCTGATCAATTCGCCGGCGGAACAGTCGATCACGCTGACGTCATCCGGCACTTCGCCAGTGACAATCAGTTCAATTGCGATCACCGGCGGGGGTTTCGCGGATTCGGGAGTGACGGCTCCGATGACTCTGAATCCAGGCCAGACCGCAATTCTGAATGTTCAATTCACGCCCACCGCAGCGGGCAGCTTCTCGGGGCAGATCACAATCGCCAGCAACGCGAGCGGCGGCAATATTGCGATCGCGCTAAGCGGCACCGGATACGGGCACAAAGTCCAGTTGAACTGGAATGCTGCTTCGTCAGGCGGAGTAGTGGGATACAACGTGTATCGAACTGTCAGCGGAAGCACGGGGTATCAGCGGGTGAATTCCGCCGCAGTGTCTGCCGCAACGTTTATGGATGGAAATGTGCAGAGCGGTTCGTCGTATGTCTACTACGTAACGAGCCTGGATGGTGCGGGGCTGGAGAGCGTGCCCTCAAATACGACGGCGGTGATGATTCCGAAGCCGTAGGGAAACTTCGCGCGCCAAGGCCCTGTCATCCCTGGGATGACAGGGCTTTTTTCATCGGGCTTCTTCCATCAAGGAGAAGCGAAACGCCTCTCGGAATCTGCTGGTCAGGCCGACCTTGTCTGGGTAGCATGAAGACACTTCCCGGAGGTTCGAGTCTGAGCACGATGCGCCGTCTTCCGCCCTTGTGGGTGATGGGCCTGGCCAACGGCACGCTGGGGTTCGCCAGCGGAATCATGAACTTCGTGATGCCGCAGTTGATGGCGAGCGTGCATGTTCCTGAGCCGAGAATCGCCCTCATCACCGCAATTGCCGTGTCACCGAATTTCTGGTTCGTGCTGTTCGGGCCGATTCTGGATGTGCGGTTCAGCAGGCGCTGGTATGCGGCCCTGCTGGCGGGGATGTCCGGCTCGGCGGCAATAGTTGCGGTGTTGAGTCTGCATCACCTGGCAGTGCTCCAGATGGCGATGGTGGTGTGCAATGCCGCAGCGATGATGTCGAGTGCGGCGCTGGGCGGATGGCTCTCGAACATCGTGCCGGATGAGCATAAGAATCCGCTGAGCAAGTGGATGAACATTGCACTGGTGAGCGGAACGGGATTGATTGTGGGACTGGGCGGAGAACTTGTCCGCGGGCTGGGGATCGTTCCGGCAGCGGTGCTGCTGGGCCTGCTTGTTTTCTTGCCTACAGTAGCGTTTCCACTCATCCCCGCCCCGGGGCCGGACCGGCGGCTGGCTGGTGAGAGCTTTGCGCAGTTTAATCGCGAGGTGATCGCGATGTTGAAGCGGCGCGAGGTGGTTGTGGTGTTGCTGCTGTTCCTTTCGCCGTGCAGCTCGTTTGTTATGCCGAATCTGATGGGCGGGCTAGGGTCAGACTTTCACGCATCGGCGCGGGCAGTGAGTTTCTGGGGTGGTGTGGGAGCGTTCATACCGGGGCTGCTGGGCTGTTTTGTCTTTCCGGTTATCGCGCGAAAGGTTCCGCTGCGCTTTTTCTATCTGGGAAATGGAATCTTGGGGTGTCTGTTTACGCTCAGCCTCGCGGTGATGCCTCACACGACTGGGACCTTCGCGACCGCGTTGTTTGGCGAGTACCTGTTCCAGGCGGTGGCGTTCTCGATTCAGATCGGGATCATCTTTGAGGCGATTGGGCCGGACAACCCGCTGGCAGCGACAACCTTTTCACTTCTTACAGCGTCGACGAATGTGCCGGTGACATACGTGACCCTGATTGATGGGCGTGCGTATGCGCAGGCGGGAATCACAGGGACGCTGATTGTTGACGCGGCGATCGGGATTGTGACGTGCCTGGCGGCGGGAGTTGTTCTTGCACGCGTTGCTCGGCGCAACCTGTCGACGACTGCCGGAATGGTGAGTTCGGCCGAAACAGTAGCCGAAACAGTAGAAGAGGGCTAGGCAATGATCATGGCGGCCGGCCCGCTCGACAACTGCAAGTAGGTACCCCATTTCGCCGATCAGGAACCGACGGTTCCGAGTGCCGAGGTCCCCTGTTGCGCTCTGGGCCCGAGAACTTCGCGCATAACGACAGCCAAATCCCGCAGCGCCTGCGCTCCGTCTCCCAGATAACTTGATCCGTGCATCGCGGCGAGAGTCGTGGGGGCATACTCCGCCAGATTGTTCAGCACGAGACCAGTGTGGTGGGTGTAAGGAACGTAGTTGGCAAATGGGCCAGCTTCCGATTGAATTAAGGCGTCTTTGCAGCGCTCGATAATGCTGCTGGACGTGCTTGGCTCGTGATCGCCCCATTGATGGAACAGATCGGAGCAGAAGAGCGTCTTCTGCGACTCCTCCAAGAGGACGCCTGCGTCCCAGCCGTGCGGCACATGCGGTGTGGGGATGAACCGGAAGCGGTATTTGCCGGTGGAGAATTCGTCATCGCGAGTGAGAACCCGGGCGGGGCGGATCGCGAAATCATTTACGCTGACCAGCGCACCCACGAGCCCGCAGACCGGTTGAGCGTGAGGGGCGATGCCCAACCATTCATTCAGGGCACCGCATTCGTCGGACTCGAAGTGGCTGAAGCCAATGTGGCGCAGGCTGGCGGGATCGATGAGTTTTGAGACGGCCTCGCGCACAACCGGGAACATCCCGCGGAGGCCGGCATGGAAGAGGAGCGGTTCTTCATCTTTGACCAGGAAATGATTGAAGGCGAGATTGATTTCGGGAACGTAAACGGAGATGCGGTAGACGTCTGGGGCGATTTCGTGGATGGCGGGCATGGGCAACCTCCCGCCGAATTATAGCTGTGAGCCACATTTACACAGCACGTATCGAGATGGTGACTAATTTGCGGGATGTTCATGGCGGGCGGGATTGACGGATTTTGACTCCGGCGCTACTCTCTCCCCATACACGCCACTTTGGTTGCCTGCGCCAATACGAAGTTTCTTGCCAAGGCCTCCAGTCGAGTGCGCCCCGTGTGTGCCGAGGCGGGTTCCCGCCAAGAAAGTCCACCCATTTCACCCGTGCAATCATCCAATAAAAAGCTGCATTCTGCCCCCTGGGCAGATCAATGGAGGAACTCTGAACGCTGATCTGGAGATCACGCCAAATCTTGAGCCCCTTTTTGGGACCCGCGATGAAAACCTCAGACTGATGGAGGATTCACTCGGAGTCAGAATCGATTTAAGGTCTGACGCCGTGCACGTGGAAGGGCCGGACGAAGCGGTCGCCAGGGTCCAGCGAATATTTCAGGACTTCGAGGCACTCCGTCGCCAAGGCATCAATCCTCATAACGGCGAACTCAATGGAATGCTGCGGCTGGTGGTCGCAGATCCGGCGGTCACACTGCGGTCGCTGGCGGATGCGGGCAAGGCACGCTCGAACGGAATCAAGCGCACGGTGCAGCCAAGGTCGCTGAACCAGCGGAAGTACATCGAAGCCATCGAGCAGAACGATATGGTCTTCGGCGTGGGGCCGGCGGGTACGGGTAAGACGTATCTGGCGGTGGCCATGGCCGTGGCGGCGATGAACGCAAAGAAAGTGAGCCGGATCGTGCTGGTGCGGCCGGCGGTGGAGGCGGGCGAGCGACTTGGCTTCCTGCCGGGCACGTTGCAGGAGAAGGTGGACCCGTATCTTCGGCCACTCTATGACGCGCTGTATGACCTGCTCGATCCGGAGAAGGTAGACAAGATGCTCGAGAAGAACATCATCGAAGTGGCGCCGCTGGCGTTTATGCGCGGGCGCACTTTGAATGATGCCTTCATCATCATGGACGAAGCGCAGAATACGACGATCGAGCAGATGAAGATGTTCCTGACGCGCATGGGGAACAACTCGAAGGCCGTGATCACGGGCGACATTACGCAGATCGATTTGCCGAATCCGCGCAAGTCGGGGCTGCTGGATGCGATCAACGTTCTCGATGGGGTGGAAGGGATCTCATTCTGCCACTTCGCGGACGGCGACGTGGTGCGGCATGCGCTGGTGCAGCGGATTGTGCGCGCGTACGAGGCGGGCAAGCCGCAGCAGCAGGAGCTGCCGCTCTCGATGGGCGAGGTGATGGAGCACGCTTCGGCGGAGCAGCAGGGGACGCAACAGCAGACAACGGCACATCAGGTGAAGCCGCAGTAGCGGTTGAAGAAGACGAAACGAGAAGGGCGGGACAGTCGACTGTCGCCGCCCTTTTTCTGTCCTGTATACTCGCGTGCGAAAGACCTGGGAGATAAAGATGTCACTGACTCGACGCAATTTGTTGGTTCGTTCTGCTGTGGTTGCTGCCGGTGCGCAGGTTGCCGGTGTGAGCCGGCTGTTTGCGGCGGATGAGAAGTCGAAGCCCGGAGTGCAGATGTACATGGTGGCTGCGGATTTCAAGAAGGATCCGGCGGGGACGCTGAAACAGCTCTCTGCGATTGGGTATGGGTATGTGGAAGCATTCGCGATGGCGATCAGTAATATCGCCGAGTTCAAGAAGATGCTGGCGGACGCGGGATTGGGATGTCCGGCAGGGCATTTCGGGTTTGGCTTTATGCCGACGGAGAAGGTGCTGGACCAGGCTGGGGAACTCGGAGTGAAGTATGTGATCAGCTCGGTGCTGCCGCCGGGGCCCGCGAAGGAGGGCGGTGCGTCAGGGATTATGCAGAAGATGAACCACCTGACGGCGGATGACTTCAAGGGGATGGCGGCAACCGCGAACCAGATCGCAGAGAGTGCGAAGAAGCATGGGCTTGTCTTTGCCTACCACAACCACAATGTGGAGTTCAAGAAGCTGGAGGGCGGGACGACAGGGTACGAGATTCTGCTGAAGGAGACCGATCCGGCGCTGGTGAAGCTCGAGGTCGATGCGGGGTGGATGGCCGCGGGCGGAGCAGACCCGGCGGCACTGATTGCGGCGAATGCCGACCGCGTGAAGCTGATGCACTTCAAGGATTTCAGCACTGTGACTCCGCCGATCAATGAACTGGGACCAGCAGCCGGAGGACACATTGTGGATCTTGGGACAGGAGTAGCTCCGCTGAAGGCTGCGTATGAGGCGGCGAATAAGGCTGGTGTGGAGTACTTCATTGTGGATCACGATCCGCCGTTCAAGGGGAAGACGGCGCTGGAGGCGGCGAAGCTGGATTATGCCTACGTGGCGGGGTTGATGAAGGCGTGAAGACACGACTCAGCCCAGGGAAGAAGCGAGCTGGTATTGTGAAGCTCATACGCTTTGTTCCGCTCGGCTGCATTGGCATTCTTCTGTTTTTGAGCGTCGATGCATGCCGGAAAGACTCAGCTCAGGCTGCACAGAGCACTGAGACTTACGTCTCCGATCCAAATTCTGTTGGATTCGATATTTCGGCCTATCCCGGCAAGGATGCAACTCGACGATGGAACGCGACCTATTCGGAGCGGGGGAAGACAGCCAGATTCATAATCCAACTTGATCTTTCCAAGCGGATGGAACCGGAAGCAGGGCTGCAGATTTCATCCGGCCACGGCTTCATTGCGGCCGAAGAGGGATCGGATGCGAGCACAATGCTGGTTGCTTTGGCCAAGGCGCTCGAAGCGAAGAAGGTCCCGCAAAAAGTACAAAGAGCATCGCGGCTGCCTTTCACTTATGTGATCTTGGGCGAACACAACGTGCAAGCAAAGGATGGTGGGTTCTCCCCGGGACCGGGAGGGAACTGGACAGCGATGAAGATCTTTGTCAGTGAAGGGCAGGATGAAGGAGAGGTCTTTCTGAACTTCAATCCAGTGGCCGGGAAAGCGCAGTTCTCGATAAAGGACCCCGATTACGGCGACATTGTTGTGGGGAAACTGGCAACCGTGCTTTGAATCTCGGTGGCAGGCGGCCGTCGCATAAAATGTAGGGACCGGGATCGCTTGAGTGCGATCCCGCGAACGATGATCATCCTAGACCCAGACCTGGAGTCTGACCGATCGCTTACGAGGTCAGCGGCCCGAACCCCCAGGGCTCAATCCCGCAACAATCGAGTTCCGTCTGCGCGAGTGCTGGCGCGGTTTCTAAATGAGGCCCAGACTGCGGTGAAGCTGCGGGGCGAAGTTTCGATTCTGCTGACGACGGACAAGGCGATCCGGCGGTTGAACAGGCAATTCAGGGGGAAGAACAAGGCTACGGACGTGCTCTCGTTCCCGAGTTCTGTTTCCCACGTCTCCAAAACCGGGAGACATGGGGCACCCGAGTTGGCCGGGGATCTTGCGATCAGTGTGGATACGGCTCGGAAGCAGGCGCGGACTTTGGGGCATGCGCTTGCGGTGGAGATCAAGGTGCTGATGCTGCATGGGCTGTTGCATTTGGCGGGGTATGATCACGAGACGGATGACGGAGGTATGGCGCGGCTGGAGGAGAGCCTGAGAACAAAGCTGCGGTTACCGCATGGGCTGATTGAGCGAGTTGAGGGCGCGAGGTCGGGGGCTTCGTCGTCTCTCACCCATTCTGCGCGAAATGGAAGGGGCACCCGGTCACGTGGGCTGATTGAGCGGAGTGTGCGCGCATGAGCTGGACGACGATTCTGTTGCTCGTGCTCGTGGCGGCGATTGATACGTTCGCTGCGTATATCAGCCGGTTGTACTCCGAGTTTGGAAAGATTCTGCCGCGCGAGGTTCAGGACAATCTCGACGAATGGGAAGAGAAAGTTGAGCCGCTGATCGGGCTTACACGCGAGCATGCCGCGCTTTGCGCCGCTGTCCTTCAGCAATTGACGCTGGGGACGATTGCGCTGGCGATTGGGGCGGTGCTGTTCGACCGGGAACCGCATGCGGCGAGACCGACGTTTGCCGAGATTACGCAGGCAGTGCTGGTGGTGCTGCTGGTGCTGTTGTTCTGCAACCAGATTCTGCCGAACCTGTTGTTCACGCATACCAAAGGCAGGTGGGCTGCGCGGCTGGTGTGGCCGATTCGACTGCTGCTGTGGCTGATGACTCCGATCACGGCGGTGATTCGGTTCTTCTTTTCGCTTGCCTCGTTGGCGGAGGCACCAGCAAAGACAGCCGACGAACCATCTCCAGATGTGGAGTCGCTGCTGGAGGCGGGCGAAGAAGAAGGAATCCTGGAAGAGAGCGACCGCGACCTGGTGCGATCGGCGGTGGAGTTCGGCGATAAGCTGGTGCGCGAGGTGATGACGCCACGCCCGCAGATCTTCGCAGTGCAGCAGTCGATCACGCTGGAGACCTTTCTAGAGAAGCTGAAAGAGCATAACTACTCGCGCGTGCCGGTGTACGACAGAACGCTGGACTCGATCACCGGAATTGCATTTGCGCACGACCTGCTGCAGATCAGCGATGAAGAGGCGCGGAGCAGGACGGTGGAAAGTATCCAGCAGCCTGCCGTGTTTGTCCCGGAGACGAAGCGCGGCTATGAGCTGCTGCGCGAGATGCAGCGCGAGAAGCAGCATATGCGGGTCGTCATCGATGAGTACGGCGGGGTGGCGGGGCTTGTGACGATCGAGGACCTGCTCGAGGAGATTGTCGGAGACATTCGCGATGAGCACGAGGGAGATGCGCATACCGGTGATCCGCAACGCGAGCCTGGCGGAGCGTGGGTGGTGCCAGGAGATTTCCCGGTAGGGGAGTTGACACGGCTGTTTGGGGATCAGCTCGAGATCGATGAGGAGTATGAGGCGACGACGGTGGGCGGGCTGGTGAGCGAGGTAGAGGGACGGATACCGCTGCCCGGAGAAGTTGTGCTGCTTGAGCACAGCGGCTTGCGGATTCAGGTGGTGGCTTCGACGGATCGGCGCGTGGACCGGTTGAGGATTTATCCGCCGGCGCAGGAAGAAGCGACGGCCCTACAGTAAACACTTTCAAGGTTGAATGTCATCATTTCCCACCCATTCCGCGATGAAACCGCGGAATGGATGGGGCACCCAGCATTGTCGTAATCTCAAGGTGAAGTGAGGAATCGTGAAGTCTGGATTTGTGGCGATACTGGGGCGGCCGAATGCGGGGAAGAGCACGCTGCTGAATGCGCTGACGGGCGAGAAGGTGGCGATTGTTACCGCCAAGCCGCAGACGACGCGCAATCGCATCGCGGGCGTTGTCGAGGTGGCAGCGAAGAAGAAGGTTCACCCGGCAGCGCAGATCGTCTTCGTCGATACGCCCGGCGTCCATAAACCTGCTTCGCAGCTGGACAGGCGGATGCTGCAGGAGGTGCACGAGGCGCTCGAGACGCGCGACCTTGTGCTGGTACTGATCGATGCGAGCCGGCGCGTGCAGCTCGAGGCGGCGGGAGAGCCGGCGCAGGCGCATCAACATAAATCATCGAACTGGGCGAGCGAGGATGAGTTTTTGTTCTCGCTGATCAAGGGGTTGGATTGCCCGGTGTTCCTGGTGCTGACGAAAATCGATCTGGTGGCGAAGGACGTTCTGCTCCCGCTGATCGAGACGCTGACGAAGCAGTACAGTTTTGCAGAAGTGATTCCGGTGAGTGCGCGCAAGAAGGACGGGTTGGAGATTCTCGTTCGCAAGATCGTGGACGCGTTGCCGGTGGGCGAGCGGTACTACCCCAAGGACCAGTACACGGATCAGCCCATGCGGTTCATGGTGGCGGAGTTGATTCGCGAGAGGATCCTGGTCGAGACCGGCGAGGAGGTTCCATATGCATCGGCGGTGGTGATTGAGAAATTCGAGGAACCGCCAGTTGAGCAACCGAGGAAGAAAGGCCCGACAAAGCTGCCGCTGACGCGGATCGCGGCGGCAATCTACTGCGAGCGCGATGGGCAGAAAGCAATCTTGATCGGGAAGGGCGGCGCGAAGCTGAAGGAGATTGGGACAGGCGCGCGGAAGCAGATTGAGTCTCTGCTGGGGACGCGGGTGTTCCTGGAACTGCACGTGATCGTGGAGCCGAACTGGCGGGAGTCGCGGGCGTTTGTGGAGTCGCTCGACTGGAGAAGGCAGATGGAGAAGCTGGGAGAGGACAGGGATTAGGGATTAGGAACTCGAGACGTGATTCACGCGCCTCGGACTTTGCCACGGCCGTGGCTTTTTACGGCGTACATGCGGGCATCGGCGGTGCCGATGATGGCGTGGACGGCATTCTCGGGTGGGCAGGTGGCGAGACCCACGCTGGCGCTGGCGGTGAGCTCGAGACCGTCGCTCATGCGAAAGCGGGTGCGGATCAGCTGCTGGTGCAGTTCACTTGCTGCGCCGAGTGCCTCGGTCGCGGACGTTTCGGGCATCATCACGACAAACTCATCGCCGCCGTAACGAAAGCACATATCCTTGGGGCGCGCGATCTGTTTGAGGCGTGCGCCGACGCGGCCGAGGAGTTCGCTGCCGACGAGGTGGCCGTGGGCGTCGTTGACTGATTTGAACCGGTCCAAGTCAATGAAAGCCAGGCTGACGGGTTTGCCGTGACGATGCGAGCGGTCGACTTCTTGCTCAAGTACTTTGTAGAGGTGGCGAACGTTGTAGAGGCCGGTTGTGTCGTCCGTTATGGTTAGCTGCTGGATGCGGGCGACGTCCTGTGCATTTTCGATGGCGATGGCGGCGTGGTCGCAAAGGATGTGGAGGAAAGCGATGGTGTAATCGCTCATCTGGCTGGCACGAGGGTTGAGGATTTCGATGACACCCTGAACGCCTTTGCGGCCGCGGAGGGGCATGGCGATTACGGAGCGAACTACACGCTGGTCGGCGCTGAGCGTTTGATGGAGGCGCGGATCGTCTTCCGACTCTGGCACGATCAAAGTCTCGGCATGTTCCGCGACCCAACCGGCGACACCTTCACCGACGCGGACGCGGAGATCGCGAAGAGCGTTTTCGCCATTTCCCGCAGCGATTGCGTAATAGAGCTCCGTGCGCGAGTCATCCATCATGAGCAGGGTCCACATATCGGCAGTGATGAGCCGCTCCATTTGCTCGAGGATGGTGCGAAGAATGGTGTCGAGGTCGAGACTGGAGTTGAGGGAGCGCGCAAGCTGATGAAAAACCATCAGGTCATCGAGGGGGATTCGATTTTCTGTCGACTGAGTCATCTACTCACGAAAGGGAAGTTTTCGCCTGCTGAGCAATTTTGGCATATGCGAGCGCGCAAATTACGAACGTGGGATATCTTTGGTCGGGGTGGGGGTGTACTAAAGTTACTCGCCAGGGATCAGGGAGGACACTATCAGCC
This sequence comes from Occallatibacter sp., assembly GCA_035496515.1. GTDB lineage: Bacteria > Acidobacteriota > Terriglobia > Terriglobales > Acidobacteriaceae > Telmatobacter. The sequence continues at coordinate 14,174 of DATJEO010000158.1, read as the reverse complement.
GCCGATGTGAACCATGGATCGTGAAGGCTTAAGAAATCCGGGTTCGCCGATGTGGTGGCGCGCTTCCTTCTCATTGATGGTGCGGACAATGTATTCGGCGAGTTCGGCATCGGATTGGCCGGCACGCATGCGGCCATACAGGTCATGCTCGACCTGGGAAAAGAGACAGGTGCGAATTTTGCCGTCGGAGGTGAGGCGAACGCGGCTGCATGCGCCACAGAAAGCCTGACTGACAGGCGCGATGATGCCGATTTCGCCGATGCTGTCAGAGAAGGTGTAGCGCCTTGCGGTTTCGCTGGGCTCGCGAGGAGCCAGTGGGACGAGCGGCATCTCGCGCGAGATGCGGGCGACGATTTCATTGAGCGGGACGACGATCTCAGGAGACCAGAGGCGGTCCTCTTCAAGCGGCATAAACTCGATGAATCGCACGATGACATCTTCTTCGCGGGCGAAGCGGGCGAAGCCTTCGATTTCGTTGTCGTTGAATCCGCGGAGTAGTACGCAGTTGATTTTGAGCGGCGTGAGACCGGCGGCTTTTGCGGCTCGGATTCCGGCGAGCACTTTATTAAAGCTGCCCGGGACTCGGGTAATGCGCTCGAAGGTTGGGGCGTCGACGGCATCCATGCTCACGGTGACGCGATTGAGACCAGCGGCCTTGAGCGGTGCGGCCATCTTGTCCAGCAGATGCCCGTTGGTTGTGAGGGCTATGTCGAGGGGCTCGCCGGAGACGGTGCGGAGGCTGGCGAGTTCCTTTATGAGTTCGATGAGGCCGTTGCGCAGCAGGGGTTCACCGCCGGTGAGGCGGACTTTCTCGATGCCCAGGCTGACGAAAAGTCGGATCAGGCGAAGGTACTCTTCGATTGCGAGTTCCGGATATTGGGCGCCGTATTCTCCGGTGCGGCAGTAGATGCACTTGTAGTTGCAGCGATCCGTGATGGATACACGAAGATCGTGGATCACGCGACCGTGGCTGTCGGTCAGGCGACGAGTGTCCCCCTGGGGACCCCGGGTGGTGGAGGTTTCGCCGGATGTCGTTGGGGAAGTAGCAGCCATCAGCACACTCTCAGGCTATACCGTTTTGTCCTGCTTTGCAGTCGATCTAAATGCGAGAGCCGGCGCAGAAGCCGGCTCTCAGTGGATGCAAATTGCTCTTTCGACTACGCATCAGTCGATGCGCGGGGTTCCGGAGCGAAGGATGAGCCCAGTAAGACCCAGGACTACGACGAGGCCGCAAGCGATGGCGAAGTAAAAGGCCATGGGATGCACCCAGCCGGGGGAATACTGCAAGTCCTGACCAACCCACAGAAGAAGCACCGTGGCGATGACGGCGAACTGGCAGGCAATGACAAGGAGAGTATGTCCCCACTCGCGGCGCTTATCGAGAAGTTCAACCTGGTCTGGCGTGAGATTGCGTTCTTCGGGGGGAAGCAGGGAATTGGCCATCAGTCTGTCTCCTGGGGAGGCCACAATCGGCCAGGCTGGCCACGGGCTTCTCACTGTTTCGATTCAATCACATGAGGGCAGGGCGGTTCCACTAAGGTGCAGGGAAAGATGCTGCCGACGCAGCGAATTGCAGTGTGGTGAAAAGGGAGTGCGACTACTCCGAACTGATCCGTGATTCAGAACCGGCGTCCGGCTCTGGGCAGCTATTCACTGATGAAAGCCAGGGATTGCAGGCTCGTGATTTCAAATGGTTTACGGCAACGGATGTTCATACACGAGAGCTTGTCATCTCGCCGAACCATATAGGACTGCGCCTTGGCGAACTTGGCGCGATCGCGCTCGTCCGCATGACGGGGAAGCTGAGCGCGCTTTCGACGAACCACCCAGGTGACCTTGTAGTCTCCGGCCTGTCCACACTTGGGACAGACAAGGTTGTGGGTTCGTGTTTCGGTGGTCTCGTTGAAAAAGTCGCGTTCTTCCATTGCTGGAACTCCGGATATTGAGTAGTTCGCCGAAAATGGGACGGCGAAACTCTCGGGATGACGGCCTGGCTCATTCGAGTCTGGCCGGACCTTTCCATAGTAATCCTGCGGTCCGGCGTAAATAGCTCTGTGAGAGCGCATACAGGAGAGAGCTGCTTATGAATCCCTTACATTGCCTTTAGCTCTCGCTACGTGTTTGGGCGGAACAATGGGCGCATGTACGCGATAGGCAAACTGCTGATCGATGTGATTGTGGCCCTGTTCGTTGTAGGGATGGCGGGTTCAGCGGTGGTGATTGTCATTTCGTTCGTCGAGGACTTTCGCGAACTTTTCGGCCCTGATGAAAGCTCACCCGAGACAGAGGCGCTGCCGGGGCCGGTGCACGCAAAGTCTGCAGCATATAGCTACTCGATGAAAACGGAATCTCCGCGACATCTGTAGACCGAAGATCTGCCTTGCGGCTTGCGAGATTGTGCTGAGCAACTCGAATGCCATAGCCAGCGCAGCTCCCTTTGTCCGATACTCGTAGTCGCGATGCCAAAGAAAAAGCCGGCGAAGTTTTCGGCTACCAAGGCCGTTAAGGCGAATGCCCGCGAGCGCGTGGGGCAGCCGAAGCCTGCGCGCGTGGTGGATGAAAAGCCGAAAACTGGTCGACGTGCGAAATATAAAGTGAAGCTAGTGCAGATCCTGCAGCACGACGAATAACAAGGGCCCCTGGTGCGAGCGCAGTCTTGCAGGGTAGACTCCCAGTCTTTGAACAAAACTTCCAAGCTCGTCAGAGGATGATGTTCCGCCATGAAGCGCGGCGGCAATCTTGGCGGTGCTATCATTAGCTTTCCTCGGCGACCCCTCTTGAGGCCGAGGCTTCAGAAGAAGTTAGAGAAACGCTCTGGCGTAGCCGCGACAAGCGGCAACCAACTTCGTAAATCGAAGTGAGCATCACAGACTTTTTACCGGCAGCCCAGGTTCATTTCAGGTTTGCGGATTCGCGTGAAGACGAGACCGATCATCTGTCGACGGTGGATTGTTCTGACGGCACAGCTACTGGCGTGTGTGTCCTCGTGGGGAGGGCAGTCGTCAACATCAATTTTCTCCAACAAAAGCACACCGGCACATCAACTGAACGATCTCTCGCTTTTTGTGCTAAGCATCACGGGGTTGATCTTCGTGGGCGTGAGCAGCCTGCTGGTGTATGCGATTGTGAAATTCCGAGCGCGCAAGGGGGATACGACGGAGCCTCCGCAGGTTTTCGGCAGCATGCAGATTGAGCTGTCGTGGACCATCATTCCGATCCTGATCATTGTGGTTCTGTTTCTAACGACCGCCCGCGTGTTGTTCAGCGTGCAGGATGCGCAGAAGCCCAAGGACGCAGTGGATGTGATTGTGGTGGGTCACCAATTCTGGTGGGAATTTCGATATCCGCAATACAACGTGGTGACAGCGAACGAGCTGCATCTGCCGGTGAGCACGAAGGAAGCACCGCGGCCTGCGTTCATGAAGTTGACGTCGGCGGACGTGATGCATAGCTTCTGGGTTCCGCAACTGGATGGAAAAACAGATTTGCTGCCGAACCGCGTAAACGAAATGTGGATCGATCCGCAGGAGACGGGATTGTTTGTGGGACAGTGTGCGCAGTTCTGCGGCGCGGAGCACGCCAAGATGTTGCTACGTGTCTACGTGGACACTCCGGAGAAGTTCAAGGAGTGGATCGCGAGCCAGCAGAAGACCCAGCCCGAGTTGACCATGGTCTCTATGGATGGGCAGGCAAAAGCGAATGAGACTGCTCCGAATGTTGGTAACCAGGGAAGAGTGGTGCAGACGGCGATGAACAAAGTTTCACCGAACTCTCCGACGACGCGGGGGAATGTGTCGAGCCTTGGAGAATCGCAGGAGATTTCGGCAAGGGCCGGGCAGTATGTCTTTGAGCACGAGGCTTGCATCAGCTGCCACGCGGTTGCGGGTACGGTGGCTACCGGCAGGTATGGGCCGGATCTTACGCACTTGATGAGTAGAGAGACACTGGCCGCAGGAGCCGTGCCAAACACAAAGGAGAACCTGCTCGGGTGGATTGGGGATCCGAATCAGATCAAGCCGGGATCGCTGATGCCGGCGATGCACCTGAGTGACAGGCAGAACCAGCAGATCACGGCGTATTTGCTGACGCTGAAATAGCGCGGGAGCGGAGATGGGTACAGACAGCATGCCGGCGCCCCAGGGGATCGAGACGGGGCTCGACCGCACCGAGGCAGTGAGCAGGCCAGGGACTTACCTGGAACTGATTCACAGCTGGATTGTGACGGTGGATCACAAGCGGCTGGGAATCCTGTACATCTGTTACGCCCTGGTATTTCTTCTGGTGGCTGGATCGGAAGCGCTGCTGATTCGGATCCAGCTTTTCTATCCGCACAACAATTTCGTTTCGCCATACACATTCAACCGCCTGTTCACCATGCATGGGACGACCATGGTGTTTCTGGTGGGCATGCCGATTCTGTTCGGATTTGGCAACTATCTAGTGCCGCTGATGATCGGCGCGCGGGATATGGCGTTTCCGCGCCTCAATGCGTTCAGCTTCTGGATCAGCGCACTAGCCGGGTTGCTGCTCTACTACAGCTTCATCGGTGGAGTGGGTCTGTATGGAACGGGATCTGCGCCAGATGTGGCCTGGTTCGCATACGCGCCGCTAACGGAGAAGGCATTCTCGCCGGGGCACTCGACCGATTATTGGGCGGTAGCGATTCTTGCCAACGGCATTGGAAGCATTGGAACGGCGATCAACATCCTGGCGACTGTCTTCTGCATGCGATGCAAGGGGATGACGCTATCGCGCATTCCACTGCTTCCGTGGCTATATGCAACCGTTTCGTTTCTTGTTCTGGTGGCGGTAAGTCCCCTGACGGCAGCGCAGGCGATGCTGCTGATCGATCGCTATCTTGGTGGCCACTTCTTCGATGCGCAAATGGGTGGCTCGGCGATTTTATGGGCGCACTTCTTCTGGATCTTCGGTCATCCGGAGGTCTATGTGCTGGTGCTGCCGGCCTTCGCGTTTGCGAATGAGATCATTCCGGTGTTTTCGCGTAAAGCGATCTTCGGCTATCCCGCGATGGTGGCTGCGTCTGTGGGCATCGGGTTCATCAGCCTGGGTGTGTGGGCGCACCACATGTTCACGATCGGGATGACTTCGTTTGGAAACGCGTTCTTCACGCTCTCGACGATGCTGGTTTCGATTCCGACCGGCATCAAGACGTTCAACTGGCTGGCGACCTTGTGGGGCGGCAAGATCAGGTTCGCGACGCCCATGCTCTTTTCAATTGCCTTCCTGTTCCAGTGGGTGATTGCGGGGCTTACGGGGATCATGCTGTCGGTTTCAGCCTGGAACTGGCAGCTGCACAACAGCTATTTCGTGGTTGCACACTTTCACTACGTGCTGGTTGGCGCGATCGTCTTCATGATTTTTGCAGCGATCTATTATTGGTACCCGAAGATGACTGGCCGAATGCTGGACGAACGGCTGGGGAAGCTGCATTTCTGGCTGATGGTGATCGGGTTTCATGTGACGTTCGACGTGATGCATTTCCCAGGGCTGCTCGGGATGCCGCGGCAGATCTTCACGTACGAGCCGGATCGCGGATGGACGCTGCTGAACCAGATTGTCTCGGTAGGCGGATTCATCCAGGCAATCGCGGTTCTGATTTTCGTGTACAACATGGTGCATTCGTACTTTCGTGGGGCGCTTGCCGGGCCGGATCCATGGGATGCATGGACGCTGGAGTGGTCTACGGCATCGCCGCCGCCTGCCTACAACTTTGTTGTTGATCCAGTGGTGGCGAGCCGAAGGCCATTGTGGGATCTGAAGCATCCGGAAGATCCGGATTCAGCATTTGAATGAGGAGATGATGGCGACCGTACCGCTGGAACATCTGAAGGATGAGGGCGAGTGGAGATTGCCTTCGCGCGGCATGGTGGCGATGGCCGGGCTGATCACTGCCGAGTCGTCAATCTTTCTGATCTTCGTGGTCGCGTATCTCTACTATCTCGGGCGCGATGTGAATGGGCCGACGCCCAAAGAGGTTCTGGAGATTCCCTATTTCGGCACGGTGTGCCTGCTCTCGAGCAGCGGGTTCATCATGCTGGCGGAGCGCGCCATCGAGCACGGAAAAATGGCGGCGTTTCGACTTTGGTGGGGCGTGACGATCCTGCTGGGTGCAATCTTTCTGGCAGACACGGGGATGGAGTGGCGGAAGCTAATCACGCGGGATCACCTGACCATCCACACGAATCTGTTCGGGACATGTTTTTACTCGCTTGTGGGTCTGCATGCTTCGCACGTGATCGTCGGCATGCTGATGATGCTGCTTACGCTTGCGTTCGCGCTGACAGGGCATTTGAGATCTGAGCACAGCTATCGTGTGAAGGTCCTGGCGCTTTACTGGCACTTTGTGGATGCGGTGTGGGTAGTGGTGTTCACGGTGGTTTACGTGGTGGGCAGATGACGCAAAGCAATACGCCGATAACGACGAGCGATCACGGAGAGGTGCACACGCACACGATCCATCTGCCTGCTCCGACGGCATGGCCCTTCATGATGGCGCTCGGATTGACGCTGGTGTTCGCATCACTGGTGACTACGGCCGCAATCGGAATGCTTGGCGCTCTACTGACGGTCGTGTCAGTCGTGGGGTGGTTCCGGGAGGTGCTGCCGCACGAAAAACATGAGCATATTCCAGTGACGGATGAAGTGGTAACGATCGTGCCTTCGCGCGATAAAGTGGCCCGCATCGAGGTGGATGAGACGCATCGCGCGCAGCTACCGCTGGAGACGTTTCCGGTTACGAGTGGAATCGTGGGTGGCATTGCGGGTGGAATTGCGATGGTGATTCCGGCGGAGCTCTACGGAATCATCCGATTTCACAGCGTCTGGTACGTGGTGAATCTGCTCGGGGGCGCGGGCGTGGGAACGTGGGTAAATCCAACGGTGGAGCAGATGCGCCATTTCAACTTCGGCGCGTTTGTGACGGCGAACATCATTCAGGGTGCGACGACGCTGCTGGTCGGGTTGCTTTACGGTGCGATGTTACCGATATGGCCGCGGCATCCGATGCTGCTGGGCGGGATCATCGCCCCTGCGGCGTGGACGGGGCTTCTGCACAGCGTGATTGGAATTGTGAATCCGTTTCTGGCGGAACATATCGATTGGTGGTCGTTTGCGGCGGCGCAAGTGATCTTCGGGTTGGTTGCTGGATATGTGGTGATGAAGCGCGGGAAGCTGAAGCGGCTGCGTCAGGCTCCGCTGGCGGTGCGTCTCGGCGTGGAGGCCCCGGGATTGATGCACGAGCGCGATGGAGATGAGCCCAAGCGATGAGAACGTGGATCGCGACTGGAGGACTGTGCGCATTGGCGCTGCTGGCGGCCGAGGGATGCAATCTGCCCGGCAAGCCGAAAGCGGGGCCGGAGGTGCCGAGACCGGAAGAAGTCATGGCTTTCGACAAACTGTATGGAGACAACTGCGCCGGGTGTCACGGAGTGGATGGAAGAAACGGCTCTGCTACGAATCTTGCCAACCCGGAGTATCAGGCGTGGATCGATGATGTGACATTGCGCGAAGTTATCGCGAAAGGAGAGAAGGGCTCGCTGATGCCGGGATTCGCGCTCGAGAGCGGGGGTATTCTCACCGATCAACAGATTGATGCGCTGGTGAAGGGAATGCGCGACAGGTGGCATCATGGAGACCCGTTTGGCGGAGAAAAGCCACCGGCATATCGAGCTGCGCACCCGGGCGACGCGAGTAAGGGAAAAACAGTGTATGCGATCGCGTGCGGACGGTGCCATGGAATGACTCGCGAGCATCCGGGCAAGGCGGGAACGATTCTGGATGGATCGTTCCTGGCGCTGGTGAATGAGCAGACGATTCGAACGACGATTGTGGCGGGAAGGCCTGATATCGGAGAACCGGATTGGCGCGGTCATATTCCGGGGCGCGCAATGACGGATGACGAGGTGACTGACGTGAGTGCGTGGCTGATGTCGCAGAAGCCGGAGTTGCCGGGACAGCCGTATCCGAATACAGCTCCGCTGTCGGCGAAGCCGGGCGAGGAGCCGCCTTCGGCGATCAAGAAATAGAGGAGACGCAATGGACGAGAAGTTGCCGCCACCAGGTCCCCAGGAGCAGGAAGAGCGCCTGCGCGAGGAGCGGGTATCGCGGCGGACATTTTTGATGAATGTGGGCATCGCGCTGAATGCGCTGGTGGCGCTCGCCATTGCGACTCCGGTGGTGGGTTATGTGCTGGGGCCGGTGCTGCGCAGGAAGGAATATCTTTCATGGGTGCCGATAGGGAATGTGAATGATTTTCCTGAAGGCGAAACCAAGCTGATCTCGTTTCAGAATCCGTTCTCGGACGACTGGGATGGCGCGACGTCGAAGATTCCAGCGTACGTGAGGCACTCGGCGACGAATGAGTTCACAGTGTTTGCGATTAATTGCGCGCATTTGAATTGTCCGGTGCGGTGGTTTTCAGAGTCTCAGCTGTTTATGTGTCCCTGCCACGGCGGGGTGTACTACGCGGACGGCAGCAGAGCTTCGGGACCGCCGGAACGGGGACTGTTTACATATCCGTTGAGGGTGGAGAACGGAAAGCTGCTTATCAACGCGGGCCAGATGCCGACGTTACAGAACAAGGCGAGCAGAGATTGCCCCGGTGCGGCAACCGCAGAGCCGCCGAAGCTTGTTGCGAGGATTGAGTCATGTCAGCGAGGCCCTGGTACAAGCGACTCTACGATTGGATAGAGCGTCGCGCACAACTTGAAGGGCCCATCAAAGATGCGGCTCTGCATCCTGTACCGAGAAGCACAGCAAGCTGGTGGTACGTCTTCGGCAGCGCAAGCCTGGTGTTGCTGATACTGCAGGTAGTGACGGGCATCCTGCTGGGGCTTGTGTATGCGCCTTCCGCTGCGCATGCGTGGACCTCGCTCGAGGTGCTGAATCACGAGCTGCCGCTGGGATGGTTTTTGCGCGCGATGCACGGGTGGGGATCCAACTTTATGGTCGCCGTCGTGCTGGTGCACATGGCGCAAGTGTTTCTGTTTGGGTCGTACAAGTACCCGCGCGAACTGACTTGGATTGTGGGCGTGTTCATGCTGCTGATGACGCTGGGCATGGCCTTCACTGGGCAGGTGCTGCGATTCGATCAGGACGCGTATTGGGGGCTGGGCATCGGCGCTTCGATCATGGGGCGCGTGCCGTGGATCGGCGGTCAGCTTGTTCACTTGATGCTGGGTGGGCCGATTATCAGTGGGGCGACCCTGACCCGATTCTTTGCGCTACATGTATTTGTGATTCCGGGAACGCTGCTGGCGTTGACGGGGCTGCACGTGTGGATGGTGCTGAAGCTGGGCATCAACGAGTGGCCGATGCCGGGGCGCATCGTCCGGCGCTAAACCTATGTGCAGGAGTACAACGAGCTGGCGCATAAAGATGGCATTCCGTTCGTGCCGGGCGCTGTTTGGAAGGATCTCGTTTTCTCGGCTGCGATTCTGTTTGCGGTAGCAGTGTGCGCGGCTGTGTTCGGGCCGTATGGTCCGAAGGGATTTCCGGACCCGACGATCATCAACACTGTGCCGAAGCCGGACTTCTTCTTTCTCTGGATCTACACCGTGCTGTCGTTTTTGCCGGCAGATATGGAAACGCCGTTCATCCTGATTGCGCCGGTGGTGGCGGTGGCTATCTTGATTGCTCTGCCGCTGGTGGCGGGCGTGGGAGAGAAGAGCTGGTGGCGGCGGCCCGTTGCGGTGTTCTCTCTGATGTTTATTGCAGTGTGCTGGAGCACGTGGACGCATCTCGGAACGTATACGCCGTGGAGTCCCGTAATGAATGCGTGGAGCGGCGCGGAGGTCCCACCCGAGCTGCTGCATGGGAGGACTCCACTGGAGAGGCAGGGCGCAAATGTGCTGCAGGAGAAGCAGTGCCGCAATTGTCATGCGCTTGGCGGAAAGGGAGGTCAGCGCGGACCGGCACTGGATGAGGTGGCCACGCGCCTGACGGAGGATCAACTTTATCGGCAGATTTTGCTGGGTGGTGGAAACATGCCGGCATACGGGAGCGCGCTGTCTCCAGCGGAGAGCACGGCCTTGGTACGGTACTTGGAGACGCTGCATCCGGGATATCAGCCGGCGGCGGAAGATGCATCGCGCTATGTGGTTGGCGAGGGCGGCAAGGTTCCGAAAGATTCCACGGTAGAGCGCGGGGCCGGGCAGACTCCGGTTCGGTGAGGCCGTATGCGTGGTTTGTGGCGATGATGCTAACGCTCATACATGCGGATATCGGCGGAACGCCTGCACTGGGCGAGTTGCTGCAGACGTGGAGCATGCCGGTGGGGCCGCTGATTGCGCTCGTTGTGGCGCTGGTTTTGTATCTGCGTGGATGGCGGCTGGCGCGTGTGACACGACAGGATGAACTGCCGGTGTGGCGGGCTGGTTGTTTTGTCGGTGGCGTTGTTGCGTTGTGGATTGCGGTGGCCTCACCGATTGATGCGCTGGACGATTATCTGCTCACGGCGCACATGATTCAGCACTTCATTCTGATGTCGGTTGCTCCTCCGCTGATCGCGCTGGGAGCACCGGCGGTTCCGATGTTGCGCGGATTCCCGCGGACTTTGATAGCCGTGTTACGGCCTCTGTTTCGTGCAAATTGGTTGCGGTTGGCTGGACGCGCGTTATTGCATCCTCTGACTGCCTGGCTCGCGATGAACGTAGCGTATGTGGGCTGGCATATTCCGGCGGCGTTTGAATTGACGTTTCAGAGCGAGCGGATTCACGACTTTGAGCACCTGTGCTTTTTTGCGACATCACTGATGTTTTGGTGGGTGGTTGTAGAGCCGTGGCCGGCACGGGCGAGATGGCCGCGTTGGACTATGATTCCGTATTTGCTGAGTGCGGATGTGGTGAACACGGTTTTGTCTGCGACTCTGGCGTTTGCGGGCAAGGTGCTCTATGTGGAGTACGCCGAGGCCCCGCGAGTCTGCTTTTTGACTCCGCTGAAGGATCAGGTGGCAGCGGGGGCGGAGATGTGGGTGCTGAACTCAATCGTGATGTTGATTCCGGCCGTAGTGATCGCGGCGCGGGAGTTGTCACCGAAGTGGACGGCGCAGGTAGAGAATCGCGTTTCGGTCCGCGGCTGATGTCGGAGTCTTACGCGCACGTCCGATGATCCTGTGTGCTTGCTTCTTCCGACAGGATTGGTTCCCACCCTTGGCGCAAAAAGCCAAGGACGGGGCACCCGCCTATTTTTCTGGGCTCTGAACGGCCTGCGTGGCGGCGTCCAGATTCTTGAGCAACGTGGTGATTTCAGGATTCGACATGAAGCTCTTCCACACGATTCCGGTGCGATGGTTTTCGATCATGACGACGATGGGAGCCTGATTCAATCCCATAAAGATCGGCGAGACCCAGTTCGAGGTTGGATTGATGGCATCGCGCAAGCCGTAGATGCCCCACATGGTGTCGCCATAATCGCGATAAAGGTGCTTGAGCGCGGCCATGGATGCTTCCGGCGTGTAGGGCATGGAAGCAAGCGAACCGGTGGGTGTGATGTTGCCGATGTCGTCAGGCTCGTGCGGAGCCTGCGCGACGTAGCCATTGGGACCATCGCTGGCGGTCAGGCCCCAGGCATCCGGACCGTAGCCGGCGAAGTGCTTTGGATTGGCGGTGACGTAGGCGCGATTGATGAGCGCGATGTTTCGGTTGTTGTCGAAGTAGGACTGTGTGTAGCGATCGTGAAGCGCGTGCGGATCCATACCCATGAAGGAGTAGTGAGTGAAGAAGAGCGGACCACCTCGTCCGACGCCAACGTCGAGCTTGATGCCGTAATAAGTATTTCCATTGGAGTAGTGATTGCCGTCTTTTGTGCCGCCCCAGCCTTCGCGATAGTGCTGGGCAAGTTCGGATTGAGAGGCCCAGCCGGAGTAGTACATGGATGCGGGAACGCCGTGCGTGGGAGAAGCGATGGAGAGCAGGTAGGTGATCATCACCTCGTTCCATCCGATCAGTGGATGATGAATCTGGTAAGCCCATTGCGGAGACCAGTGCCAGTAAAGGAAGTCGCTGCTGGCGTTCTGGCGGTGCCAGTCCCACTCAACAGATTCCCAGAGAGCGGTGATCCGTTTGTAGAGAGACTGCTCGGCGGGATCTGAATTGTGAAAGTACCCGCGCGCGGCCAGCAGGCCCTGTACAAGGAATGAGGTTTCAACGAGGTCGCCACCGTTGTCGTACATGCCGAAGACGGGCATGGTATGGCCGGTTGCGCCGTTCATGTAGTGCGACCAGACGCCGTGATAGCGATCAGCGTGCTCGAGGAAGTTGACGATTTTTGTGAGGCGCTGGACACCTTCATTGCGGGTGATGAAATGACGATCCACGCCAACGATGAGCGACATGATGCCGAAGCCACTGGCGCCCGTAGCAACGATGCGGTCGTCGCCAGGGATATTTTCGCGTGTCATGCCGGAGTGGGGATCGGCACCGTCCCAAGAGTAGTGGAAGCAGGCCTGCTGCATCATGCTGAGGAGTTCGTCGTCGCTGAGCTCGCGGGTAGAGGCTTCGACTTCGTTGGATTGCGCGGACTCACGGTAGTTCCAGCCGGCAGCGGCGATCTTGTATCGGGCGCGCAGGCCGGATTTTCCAAGGAAATCTTCGTATCGGTGGAAGCCGGGAAGCTGAATTCCGATGGGCTTGAACGGGCCGTTGTCGAGCGAGCGGTAGATGACGTAGCGCGCCAGACCGGCTGGATCGGCGGAGGTCCATTCAAGCTCAACGTGGCGATCGTAGCCGGTGGCGCGGAGATTCGTGGGAGCGCCGAGTGCGGCAGCAGATGGAACATCGGCGACCCGGATCTCATCGATGATGAGCGTGTGGCGGACGTTGTCGGCGCGGTCCTGATGGAAGGTGAGACTTTGCAGGTACTGAGGGTTGAAGGGATAGATCGAAGCGGTGGTGATGTCGGCGAGCGGGATGCGGACTTCGATCAACTTATCGGCGGGGATATTGCCGGTGTACTTCCCGAGCGGCAGAGGGACGCTGAAGCTGGCGGGGAATTCGGCCACCTGAAGGCCTTCAGGTGAGGTGGAGAGAACGAGTTTCGGCAGGTCGGAGGCGGCGATTGCCTGCGGTGCGTAGAGCCAGAAGTACAGGTTGTGGCCGTCGAGACCAGGACGGCGGTTGCGGAAGTTCAACATGGAGATCTGCGCGTTCCAGCCGCTATCAGGAGCAGATTGCCAGGTGAGCCGGATGGCGTTTGGAGGAGTCCGGAAGTGTTCCGAATCTACAGGAAGCCGGTCTTTTTGCTGTTCGACGAAGCTTTGACCGTTTGTCTGAGCCTGGGTGTGATAGTAGGTGTCGTGAGTGAGGCTGTTGTCAAAGATCACGTGGCGGTAGTAGTCCGCCTGAGCGCGGATCGGGGCAGGTGACAGGATCGCGGCAGAAAATACTGTGCAAAGGAATACATGCGCAACCATCAGGCGGCGTAATGAGAAATGAGGAGCAGCGTTTTTCATTTGATTCTCTCGACGGATGCATTTGCATCGATTTGATTGAACGCAGTTGGAGACTATTTCGATTTGTCAGTGCAGGATGTCTGGCAGATAGCGTGGGCGATATACCCAGCGGCAGTAGCAAACGCGCGCCCTGCCTGATCCATGCGGGCGGTCGCGGGATCGACGCCTTCGGTAATAATGCCCCCGTCCCAGTTGCTGGTGAGGAGGATTTTCAAGGCCTTGTCGTGTCCGGCTTTCAGACGAAGCTCATCGGCAATGCTCCATGCAGTGGTGAAGGGAACGCGATAGCTCCCGGGTAACCCATAAGGCTGGTCTCCATATGAGTACTGGTATTTCTTCGACTGCAGCCACTGGAAAGTCCGGACAAAGACCGGGTCGGACTCCGGGATGAAGCCGAGCAACGGGAGTTTGAAGAGAGAGCCCGGCGGGATGTCAGTAAATACGAAGTTTTTTCCATCTGTAGCCGACGCGAAGATGGGACCGCTCGCGCCGGGTGCGGCTGGGGAGACGCAATGGGCAAGGATGGCTTCGTGCAGCGATGAAGCGCGCTTGCTCATTTCAGCGGCGGCACTGGAATCGTTCAGACGAGTGTAGATGTCGGCTAGGTCAGTGAGCGCGCGCCAGACGAGGGCATTGTCGTAGGTGATGAAGGGGAGCTTCTGGAACTCGTCCTGTGAATCCTGAAGTGAGGAGTAGAGGCCCGTGG
>DATJEO010000157.1:0-4992 GCA_035496515.1 Occallatibacter sp. | reverse complement strand
GCTGCGGAGGTGATCGAACTGGAAACGGGACTGCAGTGCGCGGAGTTTGCGGGCCACATGGGAGGGCTGGAGACAGCGAAATTTCTGGCGGACCTTGGTCATGAATACAACGATGCGTGCCTTGCAGTGGAACGCAACAATCATGGCCACGGAGTGCTGTGGCTCCTGCAGAGCCTGTGTCATTATCCACGCATCTATGAGCAGAACAGCCAGATGGGCTGGCTTACCAATTCGCTTACCCGACCCGCGGGGATCGGACACCTGAATGCCGCGCTAATTGATCGGCCGGATCAGTTCATGAGCCGAAGACTGCTGGCTGAATGCCGGAGCTTCGTGCGTCTGCCGGACGGCAGCACCGGAGCGCAAGTGGGCGCGCATGATGACCTGGTTATGGCGATGGCGATCGGGTTGACGGTGCGGGCGGAGTTGCTGGAGAAGGGACAAGGAGCTTTCAGATCTTAGACAACAGCATCGGCGAAGACGCTGTTCATTTGCGGAGCAATGCACGGAAAGGAACGGCTTGAGTATCTGGGGCTAAAATCGAAGAGACTTCAGCACAGCGGAGATTTGGGGCTTGGCGGTACAGGCGGTGCAGCATATCCGGCGGATGCGGGGCGGGGCACAGGGCCAGTTGATGCTGGGTTCAGATGGGCACGCGTATGTGGTGAAGTTCCAGAACAATCCGCAGCACATGCGAGTGCTGGCGAACGAGTACCTGGCGTCGAAGCTGGCGCTTGCGGCGGGACTAACGGTTCCGGAAGTGGACATCGTGGAAGTAACGCCGTGGCTCATCGAAAACACGCAGGAACTTGAGATGGACCTGGGGCGAACACGCGAAAGATGCGTGGCGGGGCTGCACTTCGGATCCCGGTTTGTGGGTGGGCTGATGCCGGGACAGGTGATGGACTACCTTCCGGAGGAACAGCTTCTATCGATCAAGAACCTCAGCGAATTCGCGGGGATTCTCGCCCTGGATAAGTGGACGGGTAACGCTAACGGACGTCAGGCGGTTTTTGCACGGAAGGCACGGGAGCGCAGGTATCGGGCGGTGTTCATTGATTTTGGGTATTGCTTCCACGCGGGAGAGTGGAGGTTCGAGGATGTACCTCTTCGCGGGGTCTACTACCGCAACGACGTATATCGCTGGATTGGGGGATGGGAGGCGTTTGAGCCCTGGCTGTCCCGGATAGAGACAATGCCGGCTGAGACTGTGTGGGCGTCGGCACGCGACATACCGCCACAATGGTACGGGGGCGATCCCGAGGATCTTGAAGTGCTGGTTGCGAAGTTATTGTCGCGGCGTAGCGGGATCCGGGAGATGATTGAGGATTTCCGGAATTCAGATCGGAAGCCATTTCCCAAATGGGGCGCGGTTCCGGGCGAGAGGGAGGAGAAGCCGTGGCAACGAGATCAGTGGGGAGCTACTATCTCGGAGAGGATCATGTAGGGGTGGACGGGGCCGATAGACGAGGTAACGTACGAATATGAGCGGTGCGAGCTTGCGTCACGACTGTCTGTTTCAGGTGATCCGGTATGCGCCTAATCCGATGCGGGACGAATTCGTACAGGTTGGCGTTCTGTTATGGGAGCAGAATGCCGCGGAAAGCGGAAAGCCGCGAATGGAACTGCGTTTCACACGCGACTGGCGGCGCCTTCGCTGCCTTGATCCGGACGCCGACACCGCGGCGCTGGAGGGGATGGAGAATGAACTGCGCAACCGGCTGGGAGATGATGCAAACGACAAGCTGAGGCGGATTGTGGATGAGTCGTTCTCGAATAATGTGCAGTTGACGGAACCGAAAGGGTACCTGGCCGAGAGCCTTCCAGCGGGGATTGAAGAACTGATGCGACTCTATGTCGATCCGCCGAAGCGCGAGCGACTGCCGCGGCTGAGCGGGAGGGCTGCTATTCAAACGCAGATGCGCTCGGAGTTTGAACATGCAGGTGTCTGGGATTTACTGCGCAAGCGCATTCCTGCGTCGGACTATACTCGGCCGGGAGATCCATTGCGGATTGATGCCGGGTACAGGCCGAATGGCATGATCCGGATGTTCCATGCGGTGAGCCTCGAGCCCGGTCTTGATCTTGCCAAGGTTCTGGCTTTCTCGGCTGCCGGATTGCGGAAGGGCGTGGAACGGGTCGAAAGGGCAGGGCTGGAACTGACAGCGATTGTAGAGCCGGTTTCGAAGATTGCGGGAGAGGACCAGGACGCTGAACGCCTCGCGATGTATCGCTTTGGGCTGGAGACGATGGAGGAGGCTCAGATCCGGGTGCTCACGACTGCAGATTTGAATCGGGTGGCGGATACGGCACGCCGAGAATTGCACGTCTGAGAACAGGTCAAGCTTTGTTTGCAGCGGGTTCTGTGTGTCGCGACGGAATCAAGTCTCGATTTGAAAAGAAGTTAGAGGGAAGAAGAATCTTTGTAGAAGTTTGCAGGCTAATATCTGCAGATTTTGTAAGATTAATTGTGTTGAGGGCGAGTTCGAAGAATTCGTTCTGAAGTGAAGAATCAGAACCGGCCGGCGATGCCGTGCACGGTTACCCAGGACACGAGGCATGATCCAGAGGATCATGCCTTTTTGTTTGCACAAGAAAGGGCGAGGCGTGAAGGTTCGAGAACAACTGCGCGATTTATGGCGGCAGGCGACCGGCAGTACGAATGCGGCCGCTGAGAAGGATGCAGAGCGCAAGACGCTGGCGCTGCCTGCGATCTTAAGTCCGGTACAGTTCCCGGGACAGTCGCTGCCGAAGCCGACGCCGGCCAACCTGCGACGCTTTGCGGAGGCACCGATTGTTCGGCGGGCAATCAACGTGATCAAGGATCGGATCGCGGCGATGGACTGGCAGGTGCGTGTGAGACGGGGTTGTGCAAGCGGCGACCGTGCGGCGGATGATGCGAAGGTGATGGCACTGCGCCGCGTACTGGAAGAGCCGAACGAAGTGGACAGCTTTCGAACGCTCATTGAGCAGGTGATCGAGGATGCGTTGACGGGCGGATATGGGTCGATCGAGATGGAGGCGACCGGGGATGCGGAGCGGCCAGCGATGTTGTGGGCGGTGGACGGAGCGTCAATTCGCATCAACCCGCGATGGGACGGGCAGCCCGGTTCGCCGCGTTATGCGCAGGTTGCGCCAGGGCAGTTGGATTCGAGCGGCATCGAGCTCCGCGATGACCAGTTGATCTATGTTCGGATGAATCCGCGCAGCTTTACACCTTTCGGCCTGGGGCCGCTTGAAGTCGCGTTCGAATCGGTGAATCAGTTTCTATCGGCGCATCGATTTGCAGGGAAGCTGGCGGCGAACTCGGTGGCGCAATATGCGCTGTGGCTGAACGAGGCGACACCGGCGCAACACGATCGGCTGATTCGCTGGTGGCAGGACGATGTGGAAGGGACCGGGCGCGTGCCAGTGCTTTCGACGCAGCAGAAGCCGGAGATCTTGCGATTCGCGCAGGGAACGGATGCGGATCTGCGACTCGCGTGGCAGGAATTCTTGATTCGCATGGTTGCGAATGCATTCGGACTACCGCCGCTGCTGCTTGGGCTCGAAGGCGACGTGAACCGATCGACAGCGACCGAACTGGCGGATGAGGCGTTCCGGGGCGCGGTTCTGCCGCTTGCTCAGTTGTTAGCGGGGCACATTACGCGCGATCTGTTCGCGAAGTGCATCGGATGGCGCGAATTTGAGTTTGTCTTCAACGATCTGAATGCGCGTGACGAATCGACGGAACTGGCTGTGCAGGTGCAACTGCTGCAAGCGGGAGTTCTGACGGTTGACGAAGTG
Organism: Occallatibacter sp.; assembly: GCA_035496515.1. Lineage (GTDB taxonomy): Bacteria > Acidobacteriota > Terriglobia > Terriglobales > Acidobacteriaceae > Telmatobacter. The sequence goes on along the minus strand of DATJEO010000157.1, from coordinate 1,206 downwards.
CGCGCGATGCGAGGGCTGGCGCCGCTCGCCGAGATTCGGAAAGCAGAAAGAACAATCTCCTGAAGTGGGTAGACGTGGCAGGGCGACTTGGCCGCATTGCGTCGGACATCGTGATGCGGCCTTTTTTTGAGATTGGCGGTGATGGGAATGCAATTCGAAGCGATGGCAGTAACGATTCCTCATGTCGAGGGACACCCAAACCGGGTGCCTTTTGAGGGAGTGTTGACGCTGGTGGATTCCGCGAGCGACAGAGCGCCGGCGGGTGCGCGCGGACATCGAGTGATGCTGACGCGCGATGCGGCGGAGAAAGCGCTTGCGTCTCTTCTGGGCATGGCGGTGGATTACCGGCCAGGGTGGGACGGACACGATGCACGGCGGAAGGTTGGGCTGCTTACTGAAGCAAGCCTGATGGGAAAACGGCTGATGGTGAAGGGATATATTTATGCCCGCGATTTCCCCGAGGTTGCCAAAACGATCGCATCGCACTCGCCCGAATCCATGGGCATGAGCTACGAACTTGCCGATGCGCGGGTGGAAGATATGCGCGCGGAGATCTGGAAGCTGACGCGGGTGACGTTTACGGGGGCGGCGATTCTGTTGCGGGAGAAGGCTGCGTATCGGGGAACAAGCTTTCGCATGGCGAGTTGAAGGCTAGCTTTCAGCTCTCAGCTACCGGTTATCAGCTGATAGCCGGCGGCTGGAAATTACACGATGAAAGGAAACGCATGGAAGACAGCAATCAAATGATGGAGCGGCTTGAGACCGCGGCGAACCTGCTGGAACGGGCTCTCATGGTGATCCAGGAGAAGCAGGGAGAGGTAGAACGAATCTCTGCGACTGTGGAGCAGAGCAAGCGGGAACTGGAGCTGGCTGACAAGCTGGCTGCGGCGGAGCGGGAGATCGCTGAGCTAAAGGCCTCCGCAATTCGCGAGCCGATGCCGCTGCGTAAAACGGTGCCGCCATTGACCTCGGAAATGCTGGCAAAGCACGGCATCGGAGATGGGCCAGTGGATGTTCGCACCCTGGACGCCGCGCTCTCGGGACTCAGCCTGGAACAACGAATCGCTGTAAAGACGCAGCTATTGCGTGCGGGAGCGATTGCGTAAGAGCAGCTAGCAGCTACTAGCTTCTAGCTGCTGAACCAAAGCCCCATGGAGGGGGCGAGAACTTATGAACGCATCCTTTGCAGATATTCACGCGGCAGCA
>DATJEO010000156.1:0-2399 GCA_035496515.1 Occallatibacter sp. | reverse complement strand
CACGGAGACTTTCATCCCTGGAATGTGCTCTTTCGAAAGAGCACAGATTTTTCTGTCCTGGATCGATCGCGTGGCGAGTGGGGTGAGCCGGCCGATGATGTGACCTCCATGGCCATTAATTATATCTTTTGTTCTCTGTGCCGCTCGCGACGCCTCCAGGGACCTTTCGAAGTGCTCTTCCGGTTGTTTTGGGACACCTATCTCGAGCAAAGTGGAGACGAGGAGGTCACGGCAGCGGTAGCCCCCTTCTTTGCGTTCCGAGGATTAGTGATTGCCAGCCCGGTCTGGTATCCCAAACTACCCATGGAGGTCCGCCGAAGCATTTTTCGGTTTGTAGAAAATGTGCTTGAAGCGCCGCGCTTCGATCCTGTCCGTGTCAATGAATATTGCGGGTCGTAACCGAACGATCAGGACTCTATGACTCAGCCTTCAGCATGTGGCATCTGGATCACCGGATTACCGGCCTCGGGAAAGAGCACGATCGTCTCTGCTCTGCGGCCTCAGCTCGAGGCCTTGGGATTGACCGTGGACGTGTTGGAATCGGACGAAGTCAGGCGGCTGCTGACTCCGCAGGCGACTTACTCATCGGAGGAACGCGACCTCTTCTATCGTGCCCTTGCCTTCACCGGGCAGCGTCTCGTCGCGCACGGCGTGACCGTCGTATTCGATGCGACCGCGAGCCGGCAAGCCTATCGTGATTGGGCACGCGCGATGATTCCGCGCTTCATCGAGGTGGCGGTGGAATGCCCGCTAGCCCTCTGCATGAAGCGGGATCGGAAAGGGACCTATCAAAAAGGTTTACGCGGCGAATCCACCACCGTTCCCGGCCTGCAAAGTTCCTATGAGTCTCCGGCGAATCCAGAATTGCGAATCGACACCACCAAGCTCTCACCTCAGGAGGCAGCGAAACAGATCTGCGACATCGTTCGCGCAACGCTCGCTTAAAAGTGTACTTCGCCTGAGTCGGGGTACAAAGAACCCCTCTTCTAGGCATATCCTGACTCTCGCCATCGGAGGAGAGCAATGCAAACAGTAAGTCGCAGGTGGGTTCTATAGAGCTGTGGCATCTTGCAACAGTATCTCATGCTCCGGCTGTGGTCTTTCTCGCCAGGCGATCGCCCGTTACGAAGCGTCCTCTTCAATTTCCTCGAGATCCGGGATTCTTGTCTGTATGCCGAGCGGCATGCCCTTTGCGATATGTCAGGAAGGAATGAGGTAAGTCCCAGGATGTTTCCCATGACAACACAAAAGACCGCTACTGTGCTCATTGTCGAAGACGATCGAGAGATGCGTAGTCTGCTTTGCGACGAGTTCTGGAGTGCTGGATACCAGTTGCGGGAAGCTAAGGACGGGGATGAAGCAGTGAAGGCGGTTCAGCAATCAGAGCCTGATCTGATACTGACTGACTTGCGGATGCCGGCAGGAGGAGCGGAATACATCCGCCGTCTACGGTCAATTGCGCCACATTGTCCGATCCTCGTTATGACCGCTTTTGGTGATGCCGGTTTACGGGACAAGGTGTTCCAGGCTGGGGCAAGCGCCTATTTTGATAAGCCAGTTCGCATCTCGGACTTGAAACTCAAGGTCGAAGAATTGCTGAGTGATAATCGCGGATGATGCCTTCGCGGTCAGGTGATGGAGGGAGGAGAGATGGGCGGGTCTCGATCAGTGCCAGCGCGCCCGTTGAATGATCCGATTCTGGCGGCACGGCTCGAAGCGATCAGCCAGCTGGCAGGAGAGATCAGCGAACGTGTCGCAGTCATGGATCGAGATTTCAACGTCGTTTATGCGAACACGGACGTCTCAACAGAACACTGTTCCGGCTCGCCCGTGACTCGTCCGGTCAAATGCTATGAGGCACTTCTACATCGCAACGAACCCTGTGACACCTGCCCTGCCGTCAAAATATTTCACGGTCCTCATGTGCAACATGTCGTCTGCTCAACTGAAGCGGATAGACCCCCTTGCGGGATGCAGCACGCCTTCCCACTGGCCGATCAAGATGGGCAAGTCGCCTCGATGCTGGTGTTGTGTGAGCCGTGGTCCCAACTGAGTGGAGTCCCCGAGGTGTCTGTTCCCGAGCAAATCTCCCCTGCGATGGTACGCGAGCACTTGGGCGCTCTTATTGGGCGCAGCCCGGCGATGCAGCAGCTCTTCGACCTGATCTGTCTGGTCGCTGACAGTTCGGCTTCGGTGCTGATTCAAGGGGAAAGCGGAACTGGTAAGGAGTTAGTCGCGAAGACTATCCATCAATATGGTTGCCGGCGCGAGAAACCATTTGTCGTGATCGATTGCGGGTCGCTGCCGGAAACGCTGCTAGAAAGCGAATTGTTCGGGCATGTGAGAGGCGCCTTCACGGGGGCGGTGTCAAACAAGCCCGGGTTGTTCGAAGAAGCCAA
>DATJEO010000155.1:0-4646 GCA_035496515.1 Occallatibacter sp. | reverse complement strand
ACGTGGAATGCGGACTTCTATACCGGCCCGGCCAACTACACCGAGCAGCACGGCTATCGCAATCTCTTCGACACCACCGTCCTGCTGACGCCCAATTCCAAGTTCAACGCCTATATCAACTACGACATCGGCGCGAACAGCGATTCCATTCACAACGGAATCGGCGACAACAAGACCAACCTCTGGCAGGGTGTTGCCTTCGCCGCGCATCAGCAGATCAGCTCCAAGTTTGCCGGCACAGGTCGTATCGAAGTGTTCAACGATCGCGACGGCTACTCCACCGGCGTAGCTCAGACCGTCAAGGAATTCACGGCAACTGGCGAGTATCACTGGCCTCTCGGCCTCATCGCCCGCGCCGAATATCGCCACGACTGGTCAGATCAGCCCTACTTCCACAAGAACGCGGACAGCATGGTCGACTCGCAGAACACCTTCACCATCGGCCTCATCGCGATCTTCGCCCCCAAGCGATAATGCGTTCCCTTCCGGCCGGTTGAGCTCAATCCAACCGGCCGGAAGCAACACACGTACGGCTGCGCCACGTTTCGTCAGAAGATTTTCGGGTCTCTTCATTTCATCTTCATCGCTCGACATCTAGCCTGTGAGTATCCCGATAAGCACTGATCAACCAGACGTTCGGGCAACTTTCAGAAACTACCTAAAGCAGCTGACGCAAGCTGGCAGGAAGCCTGCGCCACAACGGAGGAGTGTATGAGCAAAGAATCGATTCTGCTGGAACTTCTCCTTTCAGGGTTTTTCGCAGTCGCATGCTTCAAAGCGCGGCCGGCCGATGCACACGAGGAGAAGCTCAAGGATCTTCTCTTTCTCACCGACCGCTTGGAGCGACTCCGCCGCACGCGCTGGCAATGGTGCTCGATGGTGCTTCTGCTTGTCTTTAGCCGGATGCAGATGCAGACACCTATCGTCGCGGAGCTGACCGGCCTTGCTCAGTTTCTAGTCTTCCTTGCGTTGCCAACTCAGAAACATTCTTTACACGTTCCCCTTCGCCCTTGAACACATTTCAGCCCAGCACTTATCCCATTTCACATTGTTGATCTTCAATCCAGGAGGAGTACATGGCCGCAACAAAATCACAGGGCAGATCGTTCACGTTATTCATGCTGGGAGTCACAGTTACCGCAGCCGGAATAGCGTATTTCTCAACCGGCAGCGGGAAGCTCGCCCTCATCGGAGGGCTGGTAGTCCTGGCTGTCTCGTTTGGCATCTTCCTCAAGATCAAACCGGATGAGGGAGAAGTTGCTGACAAGGGCCAACCGGCTGCAATGCGACTGGCGGGCGTTCTGGCAGCCTTTGCGGGCTGGGCAATTGCGGTGTTCGGTCTGAATCTTTCCACCAGCGTTTCAGGGCGGATGGTGACCACGCTTGTCGGCATTGCGGTCTCGCTCGCAGGGGCTCTGATCCTCTTGCCCGTGGCTGCAAACAAGAACGCAATCTGGAAGTCCTAGCGCATCCGCTGAATACCAACCTCCCTCGGCGACGAACACAACATAAGGAGACAGATTTCTGATGAAAATTTTCCGTATGGCATCGGCTACATGCGCCCTCGCTTTCCTGCTGGCAGCAGGGGCGGTCTCAGTAGCTCGGGCTGACGCCGCTCCATCTGCGTCCGCGGCCGAGTTGAAAGACGCTGCTTCCAAAGCACCCACAACCTCGACACTCGCCGCCGGGGATCCCGCCGGCACAATCACCGGAACCGTCAGTGACGTTCCGGTCTCTGATTCGAAGGCGGGCCTGAGCCTCGGCGACGTCGCCAACCAGGTTGGACAAAACAAGATCGGCATCAACTTCACGTGGACCCTTATCTGCGGCTTTCTTGTGATGTTCATGCAGGCTGGCTTCGCCATGGTTGAGGCTGGCCTGTGTCGCGTGAAGAATGCCAACCACACCTACATGATGAACTTCTTCGTGTATGGCTGCGGTCTCTTCGCTTACTGGATCATGGGCTTCGCTATTCAGATGGGCGGTGCTGCCGGCAATGGAAATCTCGGCGGACTTCAACCCCTCATAGGCGAACACACGGTCTCCCTCTTTGGAAAAACGTGGGGCCTCTTCGGACAGAGCGGCATGTTCCTCTCTGGTCACAGCTACGACGTGGGGGTGATGGTCATCTTCCTCTTCCAGATGGTCTTCATGGATACGGCACTGACCATCGTCACCGGAGCCTGCGCTGAACGCTGGAAGTTCCTCACCTTCTCGGTGTCCTCAGTACTCATGGGCGCCATCACCTATCCCTTGTTCGCCAACTGGGCCTGGGGCGGCGGCTGGCTCGCGCAGCTCGGCACGAACCTCGGTCTGGGCAAGGGCTATGCTGACTTCGCGGGATCCGGGGTTGTGCACTCCGTAGGTGGCGTTACTGCTCTTGCGGTTGCGTTGATCGTCGGACCTCGCATCGGAAAATTCAATCGCGATGGCTCAGCCAACGCAATCATCGGTCACGATATTTCGGCCGTACTGATTGGCTGCTTCATTCTCGCCTTCGGCTGGTTCGGCTTCAACCCCGGCAGCACGCTCGGAGCGTCGGCAGCAGGTTGCCTTCGCATCGGATCCGTCGCAGTGAACACCATGCTGGCGGGTTGCACCGGAACCTTCGGCGCTCTCCTGTACATGTGGGCGATCAAGGGTAAGCCTGACGCCTCGATGAGCGCCAACGGCCTCCTCGCCGGCCTCGTTGCCATCACCGCACCCAGCGGCTTCGTCAACCCGATCTGCAGCGGCATCATCGGCTTGATTGCTGGAGTCTTGGTTTGTGTCAGCGTCGCCTTCGTTGAGAACACGCTCAAGGTCGACGATCCGGTCGGCGCCATCTCTGTCCACGGCGCTTGCGGACTCTGGGGAGTGATCTCCGTAGGCCTCTTCGCTGACGGTACCAGCAACTACGGCGGAGCATGGAATGGCGTGAGCGGATCCGTTACAGGGCTGTTCTACGGCGATGCCAGCCAGCTCGTGGCCCAGCTCGTCGGAGTCTCAACCCTGGTCGGCTTCGTCTTCGGCTTCAGCTACGCCTTGAACTGGGTGCTCGATATCTTCCTCGGACATCGCGTTTCCGCCGAAAGCGAACTTGCTGGTCTCGACCTTCCAGAGATGGGTCAGCTCGGCTATCCGGAATTCGTCTTCGCCGCTGAACCGGAAATCATGAGAACCGCTACACCTGCTGCCGCAGTTGCCTGAGCGATATTGATCTGCCGCAAGCTCCAGCAGTCTGCGGCAGATCACATATTTTTTCGGTGCAACAAGGTAATCCGGGCATTCACCTTGCTGCCCTCTTCTTCGAATCGCGATTCTGGAGTTCAACATGATGAATCAGGCGCAGATCTCCATTCAACAATCTTCAGACGCAGCCGCGAGTGTGCCTGCAACGTCCCTGGCGCTGCAACAAACACTAGGGCCAAAGGCTACGAAGTCCCTGCAGCAGATGTTTCGCGATCCTCGCGTCCTCGAGTCCGATGAGCGCGGCGAGCTGGTTGCATCTCTTTCAAAGGCGGTCGAGATGTTCCCCGCTGTACCTGAGGTTCGCGTGATGCTTGGAATGGCATTGTGCGTCGACTTGCGAGCACAGGAGGCCATGACACGTCTGCGCGAAGCCGTTGAGCAGGACCCGGCGTGCTACATTGCGCAACTCAAGCTGGGTGAGCTGATGATGCGCCTGCGTATTTGCGACAAGGCCGCGGATCACACTCATCAGGCTGCCAGGCTGGCCGCTAACGACATGCAGGCGGAACTTGCCCGGAGGCAGGCCGCAACCATCCGCCAGATGCAAAGAGAAGGAATCGAACGCGGCGGTTACGGAGGCGTGCTCGCATGGGCCAAAAACTTTGGCAAACGGCACTCTTCCAAGCCAAGGCAACCTGCACTCGCTGTCTCTGAGTAGGAGAGGATGCCCGCAACCCTTCAGTTGGCCCTTCTCATCGCGATACTTCTCCCGGCGGGAAAGATTGTTGCGTCCATTAGTACGCGCTATGGTATCCCCGCCATTCTCGGCGAGCTGCTTGTCGGAGTCGTCGCAGGTCCGGGCTGTCTGAATATCCTTCACATGCGCCTCTTCAGCGGCACTCCTGCCGCTGATGCTTTTCTCCTTATCGCTCAGATCGGCGGCCTGGTCCTGATGTTCATGGCCGGCCTTGAAACCGACATCGATCGAATGCGCGAGGCGAGTGTCACCGCCTTCCTGGTCGCACTCTCCGGCGTGATCTGGCCCTTCCTCCTCGGCGCCGGAGTCGCACATCTCCTCGGATTGTCATGGAGCACCGCCTGCTTCATGGGAGGCGCTCTCACCGCCACCAGCGTCTCCATCTCAGCTCGAACGCTCATGGATGCCGGCAGGATGACCTCAACGGAAGGGTCGGTGATTCTCGGCGCAGCCGTTATCGACGACGTGATGGGCCTGTTCGTTCTGGCATTTCTCGCAGCTTCATGCAGCACTGGCGGCGGTGAAGCCTTCGGCGTCGCACCGATGCTTTCGAAATGGCTGCAGATGCATCTCCCCATTGCAGCTCGCCATCCGCTCACTGTGCAGATGACGCTCATCGCTGTTTGCGTCAGCGCCTACTTCCTGGTCGCGTATGGCTTCGCCAAAAAGTTTGTCGACCCGCTGATGCGGCTGTTCAGGAAAATCGATGCCAATGAGG
>DATJEO010000154.1:0-5557 GCA_035496515.1 Occallatibacter sp. | reverse complement strand
TCGAGAAAGCGTTGACGCTTCTCTGCCGGGAGCTCTCGCGCAGCGTCGAATAAGTCTCGAATTTGCCGCCACCGCTCAGGATTCAACGGGACGCCTCGCCGCCACTTGCACGAAAAGCCACGCCCGCGCGGCCGCCCAATCACGTTTCACAGTCGCGGGAGAGATGCCGAGAACATTCGCGGTGTCTTCAATGGAAAGCCCACCGTAAAAACGCAGCTCGACAATCCGCCCTTGCTGCGGATCGAGCTTCTCCAGCTTTTGCAGAGCTTCTTCCAGGTCCAGCACGTCGAGACTTTGCGACTTCGTCTGAACCATTGCCTCATCCAGTTCCAGCTCTGGCATGCCGGCGCCCCGTTTGGCGGCGTTGTGACCGCGCGCATGGTCGGCCAGGATGCGCCGCATCATTTGTGCGGCAATGCCGTAGAAGTGGGCCTTGTTCTTCCACTTGGTCTGGGTCTGATCCACCAGGCGCAAATAGGCCTCGTTCACCAGCGCGGCACTCTGCAGGGTGTGATCGGGGCGCTCGCGGCGAAGATAACTGCCGGCCAGACGTTTCAATTCGTTGTAAATCAGGGGCATCAGTGCTTCGAGCGCTTGCTGATTGCCTTCCTGCCAACTTTGTAGAAGCTGGGTAACCTGAGTCTCGGGCTGGGGATTCACGATGGTAGTTGAAAAGTGCGAATGAGCCGAAAGTAACTGGCCAACCGTAATCATGTCAACGGTTTTTCTCTGATTCAATCCGCCACGCGATGAGCTCTTGACCTGAGCCATAAGCGTCGACTTGTTCAGCGCCTCATTTGCGAAATCTCTTTCTTCTAGCCTTCGCAAGAATTACGGACGTCCCGGTCACGAGTATCGGTTGGTCGGGTTATGGACTCTGCAGAAATATTGTGAGTTGTTAGAATCACGTCCACTTTCAAACACAAAAATGGAGCAGAACGGAGTCTGCTCCTCCATCGGAAACGTTAGTAAGGATTCTTAACTGCACCCTGAGGTGGAGCCGCAGCTCATGCAGCGATAGCAGCTTCCGTTGCGGACCATGATTGCGCCGCAGGTGGAGCAGCTTGGAGCGTCGCCCATTTCGTACATGCTGCGCATCGCTTCAGAGGCATGAAAGAGACCACGATCCTGCAATTCCGGAGTGCTTGATGACGCCGTACTGGCATTTGCCTCAGGCGGCACGCTTCCGCCAGGAGCGGAGGTGCTGCCCATGCCGGTGTAGGAGCGCTTCGCCATCTCTTCTGCGAGCCGCGAGAGCTGATTGTGTTCGTCTTGTTCTGGTTCGCTGTCAGAGAGAATGGTTGGCGACTCAGGCAGCGGCGCAGCCTGCGGAGCGAGACCTGCAAACAGCGTGAGTTGCTCGCCCGAGAGGAAGCGCAGATTCAGCCAGCGGAAGATGTAATCCATGAGGCTCTTCGCGTAGCCGATCTGTTCGTTTCCTGTCCAGCCGGAGGGCTCGAACCGTGTGTGCGCGAACTTCTCGCAGAGCACTCGCAGCGGAACACCGTGCTGAAGCGCGAGGGAGATGGAGGTTGCGAACGCATCCATGAGGCCGGATACGGTCGAGCCTTCCTTCGCCATCTTGATGAAGATCTCGCCCGGCTGTCCTGTCGGATACAGACCAACGGTGATGTAACCCTCGTGACCAGCGATGGAGAACTTGTGGGTAATGGAGGCACGCTCTTCCTGCAAGCGATGACGAACAGCGCGCGGCGGCCCATTCAGATCCTGCGCTTTCGGCTCCTCTGCCAAAGCAGCGGTGAGTTGCGGGACGCTCGTCGCCTTAGAGATCTCGTCGAGCGCACGCTGGAAGGCGCCAGCAGCAGAAACGACGGACTTGGCCGTGACTTCAAGCTTCTCGCTGATCTTAGCTTCGAGGGTCTTGAGGTCGGCTTCGGCGGCGGGCTTGCCGGATGCGAGCTGCGCGAGTACGCGCTGGCCCGCGATGTCGACAGCCGTTGCCTCCTTGGTGTCCATGCTGGTGTTCAGCGGCTGGGTGCCTTTGGAGCCATCGCGATAGATGGCCACAGCCTTGATGCCCTGACGCCAGCTTTCCGCGTAGGCTTCGGCAATGTCTTCGGCGGATGCCTCGTTCGGCAGGTTCACGGTCTTGGAGATTGCGCCGGAGAGGAATGGCTGGGTGGCCGACATCATCTTGATGTGGCCCATGTAGTGGATGGAGCGCGTGCCCTTGGCTGGCTTGAACGAGCAGTCGAATACCGGCAGGTGCTCAGGCTTGATACCGGGTGCGCCTTCGATGGTGCCGGTGGCATCGATGTAGCTGACGATTGCGTCAACCTGATCGTTCTTGTAGCCGAGCTTAAAGAGCGCGGCGGGAACGGTGTTGTTGACGATCTTGATCATGCCGCCACCGACGAGCTTCTTGTACTTGACGAGCGCGAGATCGGGCTCGATGCCGGTGGTGTCGCAATCCATCATGAACCCGATGGTGCCTGTGGGAGCGAGAACGGTGGTCTGCGAGTTGCGATAGCCATAGCGCTCACCATAGACGAGAGCCATGTCCCAGCATTCGCGGCTGGCTTCGATGAGGGCCTCGAGTTGCGGAAGCATGAAGGGTTCGCCGCTCGTGCGCGATTTGCCGATGTTATTGACCTCGGCGCGGTGCATGCGGATGACATTGAGGAACGGCTCGCGGTTGACGTAGAAGCCGGGGCAGGCTCCGCCCTGACGCTCGACGCTGGCCGTGAGCGGCGTTGCAGATGCAAGCGCAGGAGCATTGGCGGCAAGAACAGCAGATTGCAGATAAGCCTGTCCGCACATGATGGCAGTGAGAGCGGCGGCGAGATCGCGGCCAGTTGCCGAGTCGTAGGGAATGCCGAACGACATAAGCAGCGCGCCGAGGTTGGCGTATCCCAAGCCGAGCGGGCGATAGTCATGCGAGTTGCGCGCAATCTTCTCAGTGGGATAACCGGAGTTGTCGACCAGGATTTCCATCGCAGTGATGACAACGGAGATAGCGTGGCGATACTCGGGGATATTGAATACGCCGTTCGATGAGACGAACTTCATGAGGTTGAAGCTCGCCAGGTTGCAGGCCGAGTTGTCGAGGAACATGTACTCGCTGCAAGGATTGGAGGCGTTGATGCGCGCGGTGTTCTTAGACGTGTGCCACTTGTTGATAGTGGTGTCGAACTGGAGGCCGGGGTCGCCGCAGTGCCACGTGGCTTGCGCGATCATGCGCATAATCTCGCGAGCTTTGTAAGCATGAACGGGCTTGTCGTCTTTTACACCCTTGGTCCAGTACTCGCCGTCGGTTTCATAGGCGCGCATGAACTCGTCGGTGACTCGGACAGAGTTGTTGGCGTTCTGGAAGAAGATGGATGAGAAGGCCTCTGAGTCAGGGCCTGAGCCGTCGTAACCATTCCGGATGAGCGTGTGCGCCTTGGCTTCTTCCTTGGCTTTGCACTCGATGAAGTCGATGATGTCGGGATGCTCGGCGTTGAGGATTGCCATCTTTGCGGCACGGCGCGTCTTGCCGCCGCTCTTGATGACGCCGGCGAAGGCGTCGAGTCCGCGCATGAAGCTGAGAGGGCCGCTGGCGGTTCCGCCGCCAGTCACGGCTTCGTGGCTGGAACGCAGCGAGCTGAAATTGGTGCCGGTGCCCGATCCGTACTTGAAGAGAAGAGCTTCGGTGCGGGCCAGATCCATGATGCCTTCCATCGAGTCGTCGACGGAGTTGATGAAGCAGGCGGAGCACTGTGGATTCTTGTAGCCGGTTGGAGCATGCACCACGCCGCCGGTGGCGGGATCCCAGTGCCAGTTGGCGCCAGCCGCAAACGGCTCGAGGCGGTCGCAGCCCACGTTGAACCAGACTGGCGAGTTGAACGCCACCTTCTGGGTGAGCAGCATATGCGCCAGCTCATCGTGGAAGATGGCGGCATCGTTGTCGCTGGCAAAGTAGCCGCCGGCAATACCCCAGTCGCGAACGGTCTCAGCAACGCGAGACACAAGCTGGCGAACGCCTCCCTCGCGCTCGGGCGAGCCAAGAGGACCGTGCAGGTATTTGGAGGCGACGATGTTGGTCGCGGTCATAGACCAGTCAACCGGGATGTCGACGTCCTTCTGCTCGAAAATCGTGTTGCCCTTGCTGTCGGTGATCAGGGCGGTACGTCGCTCCCATTTCACTTCGTCGTAGGGAGACACCCCTTCAGTGGAGAAACGGCGGGAAAATGTCAGGCCACCCTGGCTCCGGGGAGTCTGCAGGGCTGCATCGGTACTTGTCTGAAGGTGGGCCTCGCTCATCGATTTCTCTCCATTAGCGATTTTTTGAAGAACACCTGTCCCTGAGGCGTTTAACGGCCGAATCTGGGGGATGGGTAAGCCTTGCGGCGACGAAAAAACGGGGCTTCTTATGACCGCGGTTTTTCTTGTGTTGCGTGGGCTGCGATGGAGCAAAGATTACAATCTCTTTACAGCCGCAGTTGCAAAAATAGCGCTGTCTGTAGGGCCTGTCAACCATAAACCACAACATATTGTGTTTGGCTGGTAATTGCCCCATCAAGGGCCCAAACTTGGGCATTCAGGCTGTGGAAAGCGCCAAAACGGGCATGTCTGGCGGATTTCAGAGGCCTGATTTGCCCAAAATCCAGTGCAGAAGCGGCTCTAAGCCCCTGTCTGTTCTGAAACTCAAGACTAGAGCGGGGTTGGGGCGCATACAAGGCGCATTCAGGCGAATTTGGCTGTGCGAAATCGAGCAAAATGTGGAGAAGCCGGGCGTTACTTTTCTGGCAAGTCTGCCGGGCACTGGTAGGACGACTGATACGCTGGGTTCGTGCCGCAAACTGAAGACCTTGCCTGCTGGAAACCAGTCAAACTGCCCTGCCCCAAGCTGCTGGAAGGGCGGTATGTCCGGCTCGAGCCATTGAACGCACGAAGGCACACTGCTGATTTGTGGAGGGGGGTAGAAGGCCACGATGAGGTGTGGGATTACCTCAGCGAGGGACCTTTCAATCGTGAGGCGGATCTGCGGCTAACGATCGAGCAAAAAGAGAATGGCTCGGCAGCTGTGTTTCTCGCGATCGTCCCCAGGGCAAGCGGGAAGGCCGAAGGCTATGCCAGCTACATGCGAATAGATCCGGCGAACGGCGTAATCGAGGTGGGCAATATCCTGATGACCCCGTCGCTGCAGAAGACGACAGCGGCGACCGAAGCCATGTACCTGATGGCGCGGCATATCTTCGAAGATCTTGGGTATCGCCGCTACGAGTGGAAGTGCAACGCGAACAATGGTCCTTCGCGGCGGGCGGCTCTGCGCTATGGGTTCACGTTTGAGGGTATCTTCCGCCAGCACATGATCGTGAAGGGAAAGAACCGCGATACCGCGTGGTTCTCGATGCTGAACACCGAGTGGCCCACACGCAAAGCGGCATTCGAAGAGTGGTTGGATCCGGCGAACTTCGAGGCTGAAGGGCGCCAGAGACGATCTCTCGCTGAGATTGCTGCCAGTCTGAGCTGAAGCACTCTCTTTTTTGCCATCGCACAAAGGCCTGCATCATTGCTGTGTCTTCAAAGAGCTGGCACCGCTGTTCCGACGGAA
>DATJEO010000153.1:0-2226 GCA_035496515.1 Occallatibacter sp. | reverse complement strand
CCATCGGCAAAGTGTTTCTCTACGATGTGTCGGAGCTGGACCGCGGTTTCCGCATCGTGAGTTTCATCGTGCTGGGAGTGCTGCTGCTGGCGATTTCGTTCATGTATCAGCGCGATTGGCTCAAACTGTCGAGCCGCGATGAGTCCAAAGAAAGCCCTGCGGGCATATGAGGTCTGCTTCCTGCCTGTTCGCGTTCCTTCTGGCTCTCGGTGCGCCATTCACCGGAGGGCCTTCGATCTCTTATTTCAGCAACGTCCGCGATATCAGCATCTCTCAGCCTGAGCAGCAGAATTACTTCGTGGTGGATGAAGAAATATGGGCCCGGGCGCGGCCCGATCTGGCCGACCTGCGACTTTATGACGGTGACACGCAAGTGCAATACGCGCTCAGCGAGCAGCGCGGGGGAACGTCCAGCCATGAGGCGGCGGCGAAGATCCTCAACCTGGGGAGCGTGGGCGGGCGCACCGAGTTTGATCTCGACATGAGTGAAGTAGGCGAGTACGACCGCATCCGGTTGCAGCTGGATGCTAAGGATTTCGTGGCGACGGCATCGCTCGCGGGAAGCAACCAACTGGGCGCGAAGTCGGCGACCCATTTGCCGCCGGCGACCTTGTATGACTTCAGCCGCGAAGACCTGGGCTCCAACGCGGTACTGAAGCTGCCGCCTTCGAGCTTGCGCTATCTACATGTGAAGCTTTCCGCTGGAATCGCTCCTGCCCAAATCAAGAGCGCGTCGGTTTACAACCTGCAGGAAACGAAAGCGGTCTGGACCAGCGTGGGATCATGCGGCGAACCGTCGCAGGTTGCGCGGACGACGGTGATCATTTGCGATTCGCCGTTGCGCGTTCCGGTGGAACGGGTGCGCTTTCGGATAGATGCGAAGCAGGTAAATTTCCGGCGGACGGTGGTCCTCGCGGATGCGAGCGAGCAGCGCTACGGGGACGGTGAGATCACGCGCGTGCGGATGAATCGCGGAGGCGCTACCGTCATTGCGGAAGAGATGGATGTGTTGATCCGGGGACAGAATTCCGGCCGGCTGAAGGTCTCCGTGGACAATGGGGACAATCCGCCATTGTCGATATCCGGAGTTGAGCTGCTGTCGGTTGAACGCCGAGTGTACTTTGTTCCGCAGGGCAGATCGCTGCTCAGGCTTTATTACGGCGACAGCAAGCTCGGTTCGCCGATTTATGATTATGCCAGATTCTTCAAGGCTGATCCTGCCGCAGCGATGGCAACACTTGGGCCGGGCACGCACAACGAAGCCTATCGCGGCCGCCCGGATGACCGTCCCTGGTCAGAACGTCACAAAGCAGTGTTGTGGACGGCGATGCTGCTGGCGGTGATAGTTCTGGCAGGGCTGGCGATTCGCGGATTAAGAATTGTGTCATCCTGAGCTGAGCGAGGATTTCGCTTGCAAAATCCTCCCGCAGTCGAAGGACCCCTATAAGCACGATGCGGCCGGGAGTAGGGGTCCTTCGACTCCGCCAGAATTTTGCTTGCAAAACTCTGGCTCCGCTCAGGATGACACTGGAATTTCCGCTGCGCATGACAAGGGGAAGTTCAGCGCATCGATTCTTCTACTTCGGAAAGCCACGTGGGCCGCTTCAGGACTTCGCGCGGCTTGGGACCGTCGGCTGCGCCCACGATGCCGTCCCGCTCCATCAGATCGATCAGGTGGGCGGCGCGGCCGTAGCCGATGCGCAGGCGGCGTTGCAGCAGGGAAGTGGAGGCTTTCCCAAACTCAACCACCAGGCGCACGGCGTCGTTGTAGAGGGGGTCGTTTTCTTCGTCTCCGTCTTCGCCCGCGTCTCCGGCCTCACCGGTCGCGCGTTCTTCTCTGGGGGCCTGCAGGAATTTCTCTTCGTACTCGGCCACGCCCTGCGATTTCCAGAACTCGACTACCGCGGCGATTTCCTTCTCGGTGACAAATGGCGCGTGCAGCCGATGCACCCGGGCCGATCCCGAAGGCAGATACAACATGTCGCCCTTGCCCAACAGCGCCTCGGCGCCGTTAGCATCGAGAATGGTGCGCGAGTCCACCTTGGTGGCGACACGGAACGAAATGCGGGCAGGGAAGTTGGCCTTGATGAGGCCGGTGATTACATCGACGGACGGCCGCTGCGTTGCCAGCACCAGGTGAATGCCTACGGCCCGCGCCATCTGGGCCAGCCGTGTGACTGATTCTTCCACGTTGCCTGAATCCAGCATCATGAGGTCAGCCAACTC
>DATJEO010000152.1:0-3406 GCA_035496515.1 Occallatibacter sp. | reverse complement strand
TGCGCATGGAGCAGCGTTTTCATAAAGTGGACGAATCCTGCTTTACCTCCCGCACGCGAACTGGGGATGAGCGATCTCGTGCTTTCGTATGATGCGCCTTCTCAGCTAACGCAAGCAGCCCGAAAGCAAGGGTACCGCGTGTATGTTGAGGTCTTGCCGCAGCATGCTACAGCAGCCGCAACCAAAGCCGAAGCCGAGGGCGGGGCCGGGATCATTCTCAGCGTTCGGCAATCCGAACGCGCTCAGACGCGGAACGTGCTTGCCGCTTTGCGATCGGCTCATCCCAAGCTTCGATTCTTTGTGCTCAATCCGGATGCCAAGCAACCGGAGATGAGAGGCAGCCTCGTGATTAAGCGCGATGCTGTCCTTGAAGTATCGAGCCCGACCGCGCAACCGTGGATTGACAGCAACCTTGCTCTCGTCAGAGTTGAACAGGCCGCGGACGGCGGTCAGATTCCGATGTATAGCTTTTCGTGGAACCCTCCAGTTGCGGCGCAGCCTGCAAAGACAATCACTGCAGCCGACTACTCGCTGGCGGTGGCGGAAGGAGGTGCGTTTCACGCCGACTTGATCTTGGAGTTGGATGCTGGCTTACAGAAGGCTCTCACCGAACGTGATCCGCAGGCTTGGACCATTTGGAAGCAGGTGCAGTCCTATACCGAATTTTATTCACACCCGGCGCAGACGGGCTTGCAAGCCGCTGCCGATGTCGTGGTTGTGGTCGATGACCTCGACCCTTCCGATGAGGCCATGAATCTGATGGCCCGCCACAACATTCCATTCAAGGTTTCGCTTCCCACGGGCTTGCAGTCGGAAGATATGGTGGGCGTCGACGTTGTGGTCGTCTTCGCAAAGCCCGAAAAGGAATTCGCGATTCAGCTCGAACATCTTGCAAGTCAGGGCAAGACAGTCGTGGTCGTGGATGCACACGGGTCGTATCCATGGCAGACTCAGGGCGCCGTCCAGTTGAACGAACACACAGTCTCGTACGCGGTGGGAAGCGGAAAAGTGCTTGATCTCTCCGAACCGGTCTCCGATCCGGAAACGTTTGCCCAGGACATTCGCCGGCTGATCGGGAACCAGAACGCGTTGATGAGCTTGTGGAATGGACTAACCACGATCGCGGTGCCTTACCGGGAAAAGCGCGGCGGCCTGAAAACGGTGGAGCTGATCAACTACGCGCAGGATCCGGTTCGCGTCCAAGTCAAGGTAAAGGGATCGTTCACTGCGATTCGCTACGAAAATCCAGAGCACGGGTGCTGTAGGTCTCTGGCCCCAACCCAGCATGACGGATTCACCGAGTTCGTAATTCCCGATTTAACGATTGCGGGCCGGGTGCATCTAGAGAATCCGCCGGCAATTGGTTCCGGAAAAGAACATCAGTGACTGCTCTCTGACGCCCGCATCTGCTCGCGACTCAGCGAGCGGGTAGTGAGCCTCGAAGGACCACTACGGACGCGGCTGGCAGCGCAAACGTGGAGTCACGGCCAGCCGTTACCTGCGTTTTCAGCAGGGGCCCATCGGGATCCGCAACCTTCCGCAGCGGGTCCCAACGATACTGAGCACTCCCGAACGTAAAGCTGTCGACCGGGCCCGCAAACGAAGTATCCCGCCTGGTCTCCGCATCATGGAAGTTGATCTTTACCGTGTGCGGGTTCTCCTGGTCTCGGTTGACGATCAACAATGCCCATTGCTTGTCGGGCCGCTTGACAGCATACGCGGTCACCAACTTGTGACCGGCGCTGTCTTCAATGTCGGTCGCCGCTGAATAAAGCTGGTGAGCGTCGTTGCCGGGCTTCAGCCATTCCAGGTTGATGAGTTGGCTGGCGAAGAATTGCGACAGCGGCTGCGTGATCTGCCGCTTGTTATCGGTGGCGAACATTCCGAAAGTCGAGTCGGAGTTGTTGCAACCAGGATGGACTCCGAAAGGAATGTAATGGAAATAGTAGATCGCGTCGCCGCCAGCTGTCAGGAATGCTCCGACGTAATCCGCGAGCCACAGTGCTCCAAAGATATCGACCGACGCTTCCGAAGCGTTGGAAGAGATGTTGCTCTCCGTAATGAACATTGGGATGTTGTCAGGAACACCGTCCTCGCGCCAGACCTTCAAAATGTTTGAGACCAATTGCGGCTCGTCATACAGATTCCCCCACTGGTAGCGGCAGGGATCGTAGGGATAGTGCTCGAAGGAAAAGAATGCCAGCTCTGAAAGTCGATTATGCCGCTTCAGGTAGTCGATGAATCGACCCGTCCAGGAAGTGCGTCCTTCCGCATCCGCCCAGACCTCAATGTCCTTATTCTGGCCCGTGAAGATGGGTCCGCCGAGCTTAAGGGACGGATCGACTTTGTGGATCGCCGTCGCGAATTGCAGGTACAGGGCGGCGTAGTCTTCCGGGAGCATGTAGTGTCCGTCCGGCTCTTCCCCCATCTCGATGTAAGAAATTGGATAATTGCGTTTCTTCAGATAAGTAATCTGTGCGGCAGCGTCTTCCGGGGTGCTGTAGATGAGAGCGATGGGGACCATCGCCGGCAAACCGCGAGTGTATGCCGCAGTGTAGAAAAGGTCGAAGCCGACCTGCGCGCGCCCGCTCTTGTCTATATCGGACGCCTGATGCCAGGGATCGACGGACGAGCAGTAGGTGGGCGTCTGATCCTGGTCCGGAGTGTGGCGCAGGATGTCGTGAAACTCTCCAGCGGATCCCAGAGTGCCTATGTACAGTTCACGAATCGCATAGCCCACGCAATTCCTGCGATCGGATGATCCATGATCGTCGCACGAGTTGGAGGATTGAGTCATCCAGATGCGGATCCAGCGAACGTGAACTGGGGAGGACGCGAGGCGGAGGGTCGCGATTCCGCCCTTTCCCTCCTGGATGAGGCCGAATGGGAAATTCTGCCACACGCCTTTGGTGGGCGCACGGATTGGATCCTCGCCGGTGAAGAATTGCACGGCATATTGGCTCGCGTACGGTTCTCCCCACGCGATGCGGATGGCTTCGACGCTTTGAACGTTAGCCAAATCGAAGAAGACCCATTGCGGATTCCTAGAGTCATCTTCGCCGGTGAACTCGTGCGAGAGATAGGGATTGCTTTTCCAATACGTATGGGCATCGCCGTCCGTTAGCCGAGAGTAACTGACGGTCTCGGTCCCATCATCGCGGGTCACTCCGCGGTGCGGCAGCGGGTACCCGTAGCTGTAACGGATCATTTCTGTAGGATTCGAGCTGCCCACAAAGTATCCCTTGCCCGAGGGGTCGCTCCAGGCGCCGGTGGGATTCCAGTGCCAGGCTTCTGTGTAGAGTTCCGTGTTCTGACGATAACTCACCGGCCCCCATCCTGCTTCCAGGACGCGGTCGATCACGGGTTTGACGAAGGTCTCATCGATGAACTTCTGGTTCATGCGGTC
>DATJEO010000151.1:0-6134 GCA_035496515.1 Occallatibacter sp. | reverse complement strand
GCTGTTCGCGCCGATGTCGTAGTTGATATAGGCGTTGAACTTGGAATTGGGCGTCAGCAGGACGGTGGTGTCGAAGAGATTGCGATAGCCGTGCTGCTCGGTGTAGTTGGCCGGGCCGGTATAGAAGTCCGCATTCCACGTGTACTTGGGCTTGACGTAGGAACTAGTCACGCCAACGGTGGGGCCGCCGACATCGTTGACGATGTTGTTCCAGCCGTTCACAAGTTGCACGCCAATGGTTTCAGTCTTGGAAACCGGCATGGAACTGCGGAGGCCAAAGTGATAGTAGGGAATGGCCCAGGCGAAGAGGATGGATCGCGAGTAGTTCCAGTTGTCCTTGGACTCGATGACTTCAGCGCCTGCGCTGGTTACGAATTTGCCGAGGTCCAGTTCGAAACCTTTGGCCTTGGGAGGCTTGACGCTGAAGTAGGCCTGCTCAACGAATTCGAGCTGGTTACTCGCGTTGACGAGTTTATTAATGCGGCCGTAGACGAGGTCCACGCGAGCCCCGATGGGCGCGGGATCGTGATTCAAGGTCAACTTGGCTCCGTTCAGAGCCCACTGATTTGTCTTGTCGTTGAAGTTGTAAAGATCGTTGATCTTCCCGTTGTTGTCTTCGCTCGGGTCATTGGAGTTGTAGCTGTAGTAACCGTCAAGGAAGCCGCTGACGTCCATGGGACCTACGCGCCATGGCTTCGGATCCGGCGCTGGCGCCGGGGCTTGCGCCGCACTTGCGGGCGCTGCAGCGGTATCGGCTGGAGCGGTCGCTGGAGTCTGCGCACCAGCAACGAGCGCAAGGGAGAGGGCAGCTACTGAAAGCAGAGACATTCTCATGGGACTCGATGTGGAAGATATCGACACATTGCCTCCTGACATGAATTGAAGATGACCCGGATAATGGTTTGCGAAGAACGTGTGCCATGTTGCGGCCCTCGACTGTGTCGGCCACTTTCGGCCGGGTACGGGCGATTGCGAGGGCGTAAACCGGATAGAGGAAGTCGTGCGCCTCAGCGCTGATTCTCATTGATCTGCTTATTCTCGGCTGCGGCTATGATCAGTAACGCAAAACGTTCATAAGGAACCGATGAGGATTGGAAAAAGATTTCCTGAGGAGCGGACAGGCCTGTCTTTTCAACCTGATCGCGGCGGCAGACGTTGCCGGTATGACGGCTTCGCGGTCCAGAACATAGAGGCAAAATAAGGAACTGCTAAAATCAGAGAACATTTCCCGCGCACGAAACCCACAAGCAGGCTGCACGCGGGGCTCTCGCCAGGCTGGTTTGCACACCGCGTTACCGGCCTTCAGAGAAGGAACTTTGAGCGAGCCGCTCAGCTCCAAGTAGATTCAGCAACTTTTGAATAGCGTGGAAGTGTATCGAAGCTCCACATGAGCAGACCGATCGCAATCGCCGGGAAGGAAGTGAAACGGTTGTCTGGGACTTACATCTCGCTTCGGTCGGCATTCGCTGAAGGACGCGTGCGCACGTCGGGGCGGCAGGCGCTTCTGTTTGCGACCGAGTGCGCGCTGGGGATCGTTTCGGTTTTGCTGGTTGGATTTCTGGCGAACTGGCTGCAGTGGCTTCTTCCTGTTGTAGTGCTGCTGTATCTGCTCATCGTGGTGCCGGTCGCGCTCTGGTGCGGCTTCTGGCAGGCCGCGATTGTTTCGCTGTCGGCGGTGGGTGTGCAGAGCTATTTCACCTCGCGCATGGCGCGGACCAATCCCGCGGTGGATCCTGCCAATCCTATTGAACTGTTCGTGTTCATCCTGACGGCCCTGGTCATCAGCAGGCTTTCGGCGAGAGTGACGGAGCATGCGCGGTCGTCGGACTCGTGGGGCGGGCAGATGCAGGACCTGTATGAGTTCACGAGGCGCACGCTGCAGATGAATCTGCATGTAGAGCCGGGGCTGCAGCTCGCAGAGCTGGTACACGAGATTTTCGCGCTGGAAGCGGTTGTGATCTTCGACGCCGATCTGCACGAGATTTACCAGGCAGGATACTGGAATGTCGATCCGCAGGAGCTTGCGCAGAACGTGTACTACTTTGAGAGTTCTGACGACGATCCTGATACAGGAATTTCGCGGCGGGTATTGCGGCTTGGCAATGTGCCGATCGGCTCGATCGTTATGCGTGGAGATACAAGCCCGCTGACGAATAATGCAATCGCATCGTTGATCGCCGTCACTTTCGACCGCTATCGCGCTTTTGCCAATGAGAGCCGCATTGAAACTGAACGGCAGACAGAGCAGCTTCGGTCCACGGTGCTGGATTCGCTTGCGCACGAGTACAAGACGCCGCTAACGGCGATTCGCGCAGCGTCGACGGGGCTTTCGGAGATGGGCAAGCTTTCGGCGGGGCAGGCAGATCTGGTATCGCTGATCAGTGAGCAGACAGACCTGCTGAGCGATCTGACTACTAAGTTGCTCACGACTGCGCGCCTGGACGCCGATGAGGTCATTGTTCATGCCGCATCTGTTGGGGTGGCTTCTTTGATTGATGAGGTCGTAGCCAGCATGAGTGAACGCCTCGCCACGATGAAGCTGGCTGTTGATGTGCCGGACGAGAATCTCATTCTCTGCTGCGATCGCCGGCTGATGACGATGCTGCTGACGCAGTACATCGACAACGCCTGTAAGTACGCGATCTACGGAACGACGATTACGATTCGCGCCGTGCAGTCGAAAAACGAAGTGATTTTTTCGGTACATAGTTTTGGCCCGGTGATTCCGATGGCCGATCGCGAGCGCATCTTCGATCGCTATTATCGATCCTCCAATTCATCCAATCGGGCAGCGGGCACCGGTATAGGTCTCTCGGTTGCCAAGCGCGCGGCCACGATCCACAACGGGTATGTGTGGGTGACAAGCGACCAGGATGAAGGGAACACATTCTTCGCGGCCATACCAGCCCAGGCACGAAAGAGGGAACTGCAATGAACCAGTCCGCCATTCGCATTCTTGCTGTTGACGATGAGCCAGCGATTCGCCGCGCTCTGCGCGCCCCGCTTCTTGAACTCGGGTTTCAGTTCACTGAGGCGTCACGTGGAGAGGAAGCCTTGCAGCTATTGCATTCAGGCGCGTATGACGCTGTGCTGCTCGATATCAATATGCCGGGGATCGGCGGGATCGAAACGTTGCGGCGCATCCGCTCGTTTGCTCCGCGGCTGCCCGTGCTGATGCTGACGGTGCGTGATGGCGAAGAGGAAAAGGTGGAGGCGCTTGAGCTTGGGGCTGACGACTATGTGACCAAGCCGTTCAGCACCCGCGAACTGATTGCGCGCATACGGACCGCGGTGAGGCGGGTTCATGCGCCGGCGCGTGCGGAGGACGCTCCGATTGAGATTGGCGAGATCAAGCTCATTCCTTCGAAGCGCAGCGTAACCAAGCGTGGGCAGGCGGTGCATCTGACGCGTAAGGAGTTCGACATTCTCTACTGCTTGATGAGCCGGGCAGGACGGGTGATTTCGTATGCGAAGCTGCTGACGGCGGTTTGGGGCGCTGACTGTCGGGAAGAAGTGGAGTATCTCAGGACCTTCGTGCGACAACTCAGGAAGAAGATCGAGGACGATCCTTCGAAGCCGATCTATTTGCTCACTGACGTGTACGTCGGCTATCGCTTCGCGGATGCGCAGATGCTGAGCGATGCTGAGCCGGCAGCCCTTGTCTCGAAGGAAGGCGGTCAGGTTCCGGAGAACGCCTCCTAAGCTCATTAATCTGAGTGCCATAGGCAAGCGGTGATCCTACAAGCGTGATTCAAGTCACTTTGTACTTTGTCTTTAGCCCATACGATTGGCTCAGGCACATGTGTGCGCGTGCGGGAGGATTTGAATGGATCTGGGGTTCATCGAGAGCAAGACGTATGAAGAGATCGCGATTGGCGATACGGCGTCGACAGAGCATGTATTGACGACAGACGATGCGATGGCCTTTGCTTCAATCTCCGGGTTCCATGCTGTGCTCAACTCAGATGAGCAGACTCAGCGGGGCGGGGGAGTTCCTCCAAACGGCCCGAATATGTGGTGTGCATCGCTGATCTCCGGCTTGTTCAGCATGAACACGCCTGGGCCGGGGTGCACGCTGACGAGTGTGTCGTTATCGTTCAAAAACCGCATCCGGGTAGGCGATCGAATTCTCGTCAACGTGAAGGTGGTGGCGAAGGACGAGGCGACCCAGAAGATCATCTTCGATTGCGAAGCCAAGAATGGGGCAGGGGTGCCCATTTTCACCGGCACGGCGGACCTGCTGGCCCCAAAGCAGAAAGTGCGCTGGACAACGTTGCCCGTTCCGCAGCTGATCGTCAACAACCAGTACCGGCATTATCTCGGCTTGATCGAGCGCGCGAACCAGAAGCCTCCTGTCCGGACGGCGATTGTATGGCCATGCGACGAGGTTTCTCTGGGCGGAGCGTACCAGGCGTTCAAAGACAATTTGATTGCGCCTGTTCTGGTGGGTCCGGAGTGTGTAATTCGCGAGCTTGCGCAGAAGATGGAACTTGATCTTGGCAGCATTTGCATTGTGAGTGTGGATCAGAGCCGTGCGGCAGCAATCCGCGGGGTGGAACTGGCACGCAAGAATGAAGTGCAGATGCTGATGAAAGGGTCGCTGCACACCGATGAGCTGATGGGCGCGGTGGTGTCGCGCGAGGGAGGAATGCGCATCGGCAGGCGCATTAGCCACGTATTTGCTCTGGATGTTCCTTCGTATCACAAGACGCTCTTTGTTACGGATGCCGCGGTGAACATCCAGCCGGACTTTGAGACGAAGGTCGATATTCTGCAGAATGCAATCGACATGATGCACGCGATCGATATTCAGAATCCGAAGGTGGCGATTCTGTCGGCTGTGGAGTCGGTGAATCCGGCAATTCCGTCCACGCTTGATGCTGCGGCGCTGTGCAAGATGGTGGACCGCGGACAGATTACGGGCGCGATTGTTGATGGCCCGCTGGCGTTCGACAATGCAATCTCGAGCGAATCTGCGCGAATCAAGAAAATCAAGTCGCAAGTGGCGGGAGACGCGGATCTGCTGATGGTTCCAAACCTGGAGGCGGGGAACATCCTCTTCAAGGAACTGCAGTACCTGGCGGGCGCGCTAGCGGCGGGTGTTGTGGTGGGTGCGAAGGTTCCCGTGGTGCTGACGAGCCGCGCAGATGGCGAATTGGCGCGGATGGCGAGTTGTGCGCTGGGCGTGCTGCTGGCGAAGCCGGCTCCGGACCGGGCTTAAGGCATTCAGGGCGTCGAGTACTTTGGACCCGCGTGTTAGAACAGATGGGTGCCTAACGATCTTCGTTTCAGCCGGCGTTCTTTTCTCGGGAAAGCTATTGCAACCAGTGCAGTGACTGCGAGCGGCGCGGTGGAGGGCCACTCCGCTCCCGCGCGCGAATCCGCTTTGCTCGACGTGCTTCGTGTTCCGGATAGTGTGACTGCGTATGCGGGGCTTGCGCATCCCGTTGCTCTGACGAGTTCGCCGCGTGCCTGGCAGGCGAGTGGCGTTGAGGTCGCGTTCGAGGCGGGTGCGAGCGGGATGCCAGTTGTTGTGTCTAGCCCTAGGCATGAGCTGACGCATTTGCATTTGCGGTGGGCGATGAATATGGCCGCGCGTTCGATTCTCTGCCTCGGC
The DNA here is from genome assembly GCA_035496515.1 of Occallatibacter sp. Lineage (GTDB taxonomy): Bacteria > Acidobacteriota > Terriglobia > Terriglobales > Acidobacteriaceae > Telmatobacter. Next base: position 517 of record DATJEO010000151.1, on the reverse strand, counting down.
GATCACTGGGAGCGGAGCTACGGCGATTTGGCATGGCGAGGGATTGTGCCGGAGCGCGTGATGCCGTGGTACTTCCTGACCTGGGATGGGGTGGCATGTCATGGGTATGGTGTAAAGACAGGCGCGGGTGCGCTGTGCTTCTGGCAGATGGATGCAGAAGGCGTGTCGCTCTGGTTCAATCTTTCGAACGGAGGAGAGGGCGTTCAGCTTGGATCGCGAAGGTTGCATGCCGCGACGATCGTCAGCCGCGCGGGCAGGCCGTATGATGAAGCGCCTTTCGAATCTGCTCGACGCTTCTGCCGGCTGATGTGCGAGAAGCCTCGACTGCCTGAGTCAGCGTTGTATGGCTCCAATGACTGGTACTACGCGTACGGGAAGAACTCCGCGGAGGAGACGCTGCGGGATGCGGAGCTGATGGCGGAACTGAGCTCGGGGCTGTCGGTTCGGCCATTCACGGTGGTTGACGATGGATGGCGGGATGCTGCGCGGTTCCCGGATATGCGGGAGGTTGCAGCGG
>DATJEO010000150.1:0-7677 GCA_035496515.1 Occallatibacter sp. | reverse complement strand
GGGTTGGGAGTTTCGCTGGCGATCGGGGTGCCGGTGGCGCTGTTTCTGAATTGGGTGGTGCGGAAGTCGCCACGGCGGTATTGGATATGGATATGGCTCATCTCCTTGCCGCTGATTCTGATCGGGACGTTTCTCGAACCGTTGGTGATCGATCCGATCTTTAACAAGTACTCATCGCTGAACGCGACGCATCTGGGGCTGGTGGCGAAGCTGGAAGAGGTGGTGGCGCGCACAGGGACGCGGATTCCGCCAAGCCGGATGTTTCTGATGAAAGCCAGCGAGAAGAGCAACGGAATTAACGCGTACGTGACGGGGATCGGGTCGAGCAAGCGGTTTGTGATGTGGGATACGACGATGGACCGGATGCCCGATGACGAGATCATGTTCATCTTCGGGCACGAGAGCGGGCATTATGTGCTGAACCATATCCCCAAGGGGCTCGCACTGACGATGGTGGGGCTACTGTTCCTGTTTTGGGCGTGCGCGCATCTGGCAGAGGGTATGGTCAGGCGGTTCGGACATCGCTGGAACGTGAGCGCGATGGCAAGCCGGACGGGGTTCATGGTGCTGTTTTTTGCGCTTTCTATCGGGAACTTTGTTTCGACTCCGGTTGGGAACACGATAAGCCGGCACTTCGAGCACGAGGCGGATGTGTACGGGCAGGAGGCGATTCACGGGTTGGTGGCTGATCCGCAGAAGACGGCGGTATCGGGGTTCAACCACATGGGCGAGGCGTGGCTGGAGGATCCTGATCCGAATGCGTTTGTGGAGTTCTGGATGGGTAGCCATCCTTCGGTGCAGGAGCGGGCGCGGTTTGCGGAACGCTATGATCCGTGGGCGAATGGGGGGCGGGGAGAATTCTTCGAGAAATAGGAGTGCAATGTAGTTGCTGAGAAGGGTGGTCAGACCTGATCTGAGACTTCGTCGCGCCGCAAGCTGGAATCCAATAAGATAGAGAAGCATGGTGGCTCTTCCCCTCTTCTCCTCATTCTTTGCGAAGGCTGCAGGCTCGGTTTTGATGGCCGGAGCTGGGGCTGTTGCTGTCATTATCTGGCGGCTGCGGGAGACACGGACGGCGGTTTCGCTGAGGAAGATCATTATTCCTCCCCTGGGAATGGCGACGGGGTTCTCGATGTTTGTAGATTCCGCCTTTCGAGTGCCGTGGACGTGGGCGCTGACAGCGTTCCTGACGGGCGCACTGATTCTGGCCTGGCCTCTGCTGCTGACTACACGACTGGAGCGGCAGGGCGAGACGGTCAGAATGAAGCGGTCCAGCGCGTTTTTGGGTGTGATCCTGGTGCTGGCCGCAATCCGGTTTTTTGCACGAGGGTATTTCGATACCATCCTGACGGCGCAGCAAACAGCGGGAATTTTCTTTATCCTTGCGTTCGGCATGATCCTGATATGGCGGGCGAAGATGCTGGTCGATTACAGGCGTCTCACGGCTGGTCTCCAGGCCAGCGCGGCCTGAAGGGTCATGTTTGTCGACTTTCACACTCGGAGAACCGAAGAATGCAATTCCTAACGCTCTCGCGCCGGCGGACGGATGCGTTTCCGCCGGAGGCCTTTACTGCTGAACTGATTGCGCACGAGGCGCAGCGGGTGAAGGAGATGTATGTCACGGGGCAGCTGCGACAGATCTGGAAGCGTGGCGATACGCCGGGTGCGGCGATCCTCTGGGAAGCAGGCAGCGAGGCGGAGGTTCGCGACGCGGTGGCAAGCCTTCCGATCGCCAAGGCGGGAATGCTTGAGCTAAGCGCAATCCTGCCGCTTGAACCCTATGCGGGGTTTGGCCCATCAAAATAGGGCCGGTACGCGGGTTGCGGGATAAAACACTGTCTTTTCCTCATTCAACGAGGAGCTTGAGCAGGTCGTACACTGTAGCTTCGTTTGTTTTGCTCGAAAGGAGCTTTCGTTTTTATGGCTTATCCCGCAAATTACCGCTACACGAAGGAACATGAGTGGATCTCTCTCGACGGAAAGATCGGCACCATCGGAATTACGGATTACGCACAGAATTCACTGGGCGATATTGTCTACGTGGATGTGCCGAAGGTGGGGGATTCGGTGACAGCGAACAACTCATTCGGGTCGGTGGAGAGCGTGAAGGCGGTCAGCGATCTGTTTTCGCCGGTGAGCGGGACAGTTTCGGCGATTAATGAAGAGTTGAAGACGTCGCCGGACAAGATCAACGAAGCTCCGCACGATACATGGATCATCAAAGTGGAGCTGGCGGATACGTCGGAGTTTGAAAAGCTGCTGGATGCGGCGGCGTACGAGAAGTTTGTGTCGGAAGAGACCGGCGCGTAGCGCGCCACAGCTGCTAGCTCCTAGCTTCTAGCTGCTAGCTTCCGTCTTTGCAGATCAAGTTCGATCCACCCGCTTCTGGCTTGAGGCTAGAAGCTAGAGGCTAGTAGCTCAGATGCGTTATCTACCCAAATCTCCGGCTGAGCGCGAGCAGATGTTGAAGGCCATCGGCGCGAAGGCTATCGATGATCTGTTTGCCATCATTCCGGCGGAGTATAGACTCACGCGCGATCTCGATGTGCCGCGGCAGCAGGGCGAGAGCGAGATCGTTTCCTACTTCAAGGCAGCAGGGCAGAAGAACGCGACCGACTACGCGAGCTTTCTGGGCGCGGGCTGCTACCGGCATTACAGGCCCGTGGTGATCGATTCGCTGGTGCAGCGCGGGGAGTTTCTGACCAGCTACACGCCTTACCAGGCGGAGATCACGCAGGGGACGCTGCAGGCGATCTTTGAATTCCAGACGATGATTGCCGAGTTGACCGGCATGGATGTGGCGAACGCCAGCATGTATGACGGGTCGACGGGCGCGGCCGAAGCGGTGCTCATGGCGATGCGCGTGACAGGACGGCAGAAGGCCGTGGTTGCGTCCACGGTGCATCCGGAGTATCGCGAGGTGCTGCAAACGTACCTGCGCTATCGCGATCTGCCAACTGCCGAGATCGGATATGTAGCGCAGACGGGGCGCGTCGATATGAATGCGCTTGCGGCCGGGGTAACAGATGAGACCGCAGCCGTGCTGGTTCAGAGCCCGAATTTCTTCGGGGTAATTGAAGACATTCCGGCGATTGCAGAGATTGCACACAAGAAGGGCGCTCTGCTGATCGTGTCGATTGCCGAAGCCGTTTCGCTGGGGATTGTGCGACCTCCGGTTGAGGCGGACATTGTGAGCATGGAGGCGCAGTCGTTTGGTGTTGCGCTGAGCTACGGTGGTCCGTTCTGTGGAGTGATCGCGGCGAAAGAGCAGTATCTGCGTCAAATGCCGGGACGGCTTGCGGGACAGACAGTCGACGGCAATGGCAATCGTGGATTTGTGCTGACGCTGTCAACGCGCGAGCAGCATATCCGGCGTGAGAAGGCTACTTCGAATATCTGCACCAACCAGGCATTGGTTGCGCTGATGGCGACGATCTTTCTGACGGTGTACGGGAAGGAAGGGATTCGGGAACTGGCGGAGCACAATCTGGCGAAGGCGGCGTATGCGGCGAAGACCCTGAGCGCACAGCCGGGAGCGAAGCTGCTGTTCAAGGATTCACCGCGATTCCATGAGTTCGTGCTGCACACGCAGGAGCCGTCGGCGCAGTGGAGTCAGCGATTGCTGGACGAGAAGATTGTCGGCGGGCTCGACCTTGGCCGCTGGTATCCGGAGTTGAAGAATGCGACGCTTTGGTGTGCGACGGAAGTGACGGCGCGGGAGACGATCGATCACGCGGCGAAGGTGCTGGCAGCAGCGCCGGTGGAGGCGTAGGGATGGCGGCGACAGTGGAACAGATTGAGCGAAAGACATTGGGGAAGGTCCGGCCGCATCAGACGCAGAACGAAGGGCTGGTGTTTGAGAAGTCAGCGCCGGGCAAGCGCGGGTACAAGCTGCCGCCGTTGGATGTGCCTGAGGTAGACGCAAAGGCAGCGCTTGGCGCGGCCTATCGCGAGGAGAAGGCTGGGCTGCCGGAACTGAGCGAAATCGAGATCATCCGCCACTTCACGCGGCTCTCGACGTGGAACTACGCAATCGATCTGGGGATGTATCCGCTGGGGTCGTGCACGATGAAGTACAACCCGCGCGTGAACGAGTACGTGGCCCGGATCGAGGGCTTGGCGGATGCGCATCCTTATCGGCCGGAGTCTCTGGCGCAGGGAATTCTTGAAGTGATCGATCTGCTGCAGCGCTGTCTCATCGAGATCACCGGTATGGACGCAATCACGCTGCAGCCAGCAGCGGGCGCGCATGGCGAGTTCACCGGGATTCTTTTAGTCCGCGCGTGGCACGAGTCGCGCGGGAATGCGCGGCGCAAGATCATCATCCCGGATTCGGCGCACGGGACCAATCCTGCGACCGCGGCGATCTGCGGCTACCAGGTAGAGAATCTGAAGTCGAATGCGCAGGGCGGAATCGATCTGGAAGCTCTGGAGCGGCAGGTGGATGAAGACACCGCGGCGCTGATGCTGACTAATCCTTCGACACTGGGCGTCTTTGAAAACGAGATACACAAGATCGCCGACATCCTGCATGCGAAGGGCGCGCTGCTCTATATGGATGGCGCGAACATGAATGCGCTGGTGGGGAAGGTGCGGCCCGGGGATTTTGGGGTCGATGTGATGCACCTGAACCTGCATAAGACGTTCTCAACGCCTCATGGCGGCGGCGGTCCGGGATCGGGGCCGGTGGCTTGCAAGGAGTTTCTGGAACCATTTCTGCCAACGCCGGTGCTTGTTCGCAGGGTAGAGTCCGCGTCCCAGGTTCCCAAAGGCGAGGGACCTGGGGCACCCAGTGTCTCGTTATATTGGGAGTTCAACCGGCCGCAGTCTGTGGGGCGGGTGCGGGCCTTCTATGGGAACACCGGGATGTTTATTCGCGCACTGGCATATATTTTGGCGAACGGGCCGGACGGGCTGCGGCAGACGACCGAAGACGCCGTACTGAATGCGAACTACATCCGCAAGAACCTGGAAGAGCTGTACGATTTGCCGTACAAGACGCCGTCGATGCACGAGGTTGTGTTCAGCGACAAGCGGCAGGCGGCGAAGGGCGTAAAGACGGGTGATATTGCGAAGCGGCTGATTGACTACGGATTCCACCCGTATACGGTCAGCTTTCCTCTGATCGTGCACGGGGCGCTGATGATTGAGCCGACGGAGAGCGAGTCACTTGAGGAACTGGATCTCTTCATTGATGCCATGCGTTCGATCGCGAAAGAGGTGGAGGAGACGCCGGAACTGGTGAAGTCGGCGCCACTCTCAACCCGGGTTTCGCGACTGGACGAGGTGCAGGCGGCGAGGAAGCCGGTGCTGCGCTGGCGCCCCGAGGCCAAGTAATTGGCTCGGGGGTGTGACAGCTAAGTTGAAGCCAGTGTGCGGATAAGGCAAATCGATGCTCTCGGGTGTACTTCGCAGGTAACTCGGCGTATGTGACTTTCACCCTTTTCCGAGTTACTGCAAGAGGCCCGTAAACAGCGGCTATCCTGCACATTTTCATTGCTTTCGATTCCGAGTAAATCAGATAATCAAGTCTCTCAAGGCTGGTTGTATTTGAGCGCGGCACGTGATGCCACTGCAGCGGAGAACGTAGCGCGGGGACCCAGGTGTAGGACGTGGCCGGCGGGTTATCTGTGGAACAGACCGGTGCAATTTCTCGGGCAAGTCAGCAAGGTTCGATGAGGAGCCTGTCAAGCGATGGAACGCGGCAGGGAGGTCTACCGATGATGAAGCTGTTTCGGAATGAAGAGGGGCAGACGCTGGTGATTACGGCACTGCTGATGTGCATCCTGATGGGGTTCATGGCCCTAGCGATTGATATGGGAGTCAGCTTCAGAACCCAGCGACAGGTGCAGACGCAGGCTGACGCTGCTGTGATCGCTGCTGCGCTGTGCGCCACGTACGGTGGGCAGTACTGTACGCGATTCGGCGGAACTGATGTGAACAGCGTCGCCAATGGTGCCGCGACTGCGAACGGAATGCCGACCAATGCGAACATCTCAGTGGCAGCCGCGACCTATGGTCAGCACCTGAATGGCTACTACGAAGTGATCATCAAGCAGCCAAGCGCGACTCCCTTTATTGGGACTTTTGCGGGGCTGTTTGCGGGAGGATCGGCGGGGGGCTACAACCCAATGACCATAGGCGCCCGTGCCGTGGCCGGATTGGTTCCGGGCACGACGTGCCTGTACGTGCTAAATGAGACTGCCGACAACTCGCTCTACGTGAAGGGCGCAGCGCAGATAAGTGCCCCTTACTGCTCAATCCAGGTCAATTCCAGCTCACCGAGCGCCGTCTGTACGACCGGTAATAGCGCGACCATCAATTCAGGGCAGATTCTGGTGGTTGGATCGCAGGGCAGCGCAGGGAACTGCAACCAGACCCAGAGCAACGTACAAAGTGGGGGCGGATCGGCAAACGATCCGTTGGCCGGTATGACGATGCCTGATCAGGGCTGCGATTCAACCAATACGTTCGGTTGGAGTAGTCCCGCGTCAGTAACAGTGACCCTTTCCCAGAGCAGCGGTTCTCTGATATTGACTAACACCTCGACAGGCGCGACCCAGGCCGTTACTCCGAAGTCCTATTCGCCCACGGGTGCTGGAGGTCCATCCACGAATCTGACTTGCTTCAGTGATACCAACGTGAAGCTCATTAGTGATTTGGGTACTGACACCAACTCGGCGTGGGTGTTCCAGCACGGCTTGAATGTCGCCGGAAACACTTTCCTTACTATCAATGGAACGACAGAGATCCAGGGTGGCGACTTCCAGGAGGCCAATACAAACCTCTTCATCAATGGCCCAACTGGTCTTGCAACCGACCAACCCTATACCGCCATGGCGCTGCTGGTGCCATCTACGCAGGTAACATGTCCCAGTTCAATCACCTCGATGGGAACAGTACCGGCTGGCGATGGATGTCTGAATCTTCAGTTCGGCAGCGGCGGCAGTCCGAACCAGCTTTCGAACAAGTGCTCTTCCGGCTCCAACACGCCCGGAATCGTCGGCACCGTCTACGCTCCCAAGGACGTCCTCTATATGCAGGACAACGGCGGGTGTTTGTCGGTGGTCAACATCATTGCTGACGAGGTCTGGAATAAGAGCGGCGATCTGGAGATTTACAACTACAACCTCGCGTACACGACCTCGCCACTAGATGTTGTGCGGCTCGTCGAGTAAGGAGCGCACAGGATGAGCAGCAAAGCATTCAATCGGTGGTTGCAATGGCTTCGGTCTTGCGAATCTGGTTCTGCCATGGTGGAGACAGCGCTGACATTCCCCCTCTTCGTAGCCTTGCTTTTGGGAGCAGTAGAATTGGGGGATTTGGCTTATAGGGCGAACGAGATTACAAATGCCGCCAGATCCGCTGCGCAGTACGCGGCTTCGACGGGGGGTGGGTATACGGATTGCGATGGAACTGTGCCGAACAATACGACCCACACGTGTACGTCGTCTCGCGGTATTTACATTACGGCACAGAAGGATGCACCTCTCGTGAAGAGGTCGTGCACCAACTTCACAGTCCAGGCATCTACGTCGTGTGTCTGTTCCGACAACACCGCGTGCAGTTTTTCAGCAGGATCGGCCGGATATACGTGCGCCGCGAGACCTGTGATCATGGTTTCTGTTCACACATCGGCGCAATGTTCACCGGCTGCATCTGTTCCTAATCTTTTTC
>DATJEO010000149.1:0-2807 GCA_035496515.1 Occallatibacter sp. | reverse complement strand
ACCCCTTCTCCAGAAGGCGCAACGCATCGACTCCGGATTCACAGCAGACCACCGGGTAACCGCTACGTTCCAAGGCAGCTTGCACATAGGCCATCACGGCCGGTTCATCTTCGACCAGCAGGACCGGCAACGGTTGAGTTTTCAAAACTGGCAGGCTCATGGTTGTGTGACTCCCGCGGCCACACCGAGGGATGCGGTATGCGACGCAGCTGGCAGGCGGACCATAAACGTGGCGCCCTGTCCCGCGATGTTGTTGTGGCAGGAAATCTCGCCCCCATGCTCTTTGACGATGCCGTAACAGATGCTGAGGCCGAGTCCGGTACCCTTCCCAACTTCCTTGGTGGTAAAGAACGGGTCGAATATCTTGTCCGAATGAGTGATGCCCTTGCCATTATCCGAGAATGTGACTTCCACGAAATCTTCCCTGCCAATGGACGTGATTTCAATGCGGGCGGGCCGTCCGACTTCGTGGACGGCATCATAGGCGTTATTGAGAATATTCAGGAATACCTGCTGCAGTTGGTGGGCATCGCCGATGATCTCCGGCAACGACTCATCCAGATGCTCAATAACGTCGATGCCATGACTGTTGAAATCGTAAGAGCGCAATTGGATCGTGCGTCGCAGGATCGAGTTCAACTGCAGAGCATTCCGCTGTGGCGGCATCTGACGCGCGAAACTGAGAAGGTTCTGCACGATCTGCTTGGTCCGTTGCGCCTCTTGCAAGATCACGCGCAGGTCCTTGCGGGCTGTCTCCGGCAATTCCGCATCCTCCATCAGCAAGTCGGCAAAACCCAGAATGGCGGTCAAGGGATTGTTGACCTCGTGGGCGACACCGGAAACCAGTTGGCCTACAGCAGCCATTTTTTCTGCGTGCACCAGCTTGTCGCGCAACACCGCGGAATCGGTGATGTCGGTCAACACCGCGATGATGCTGGTGACGATGCCCTGCTCATCGCGCATAGGGCTGAGATTGACGGAGAACTTTCCGGCCACGCCGTTTCGGCGGACAATCTCCAGTTCAAGGTTGTCGATCTGCTGGTTGTTGAGCGTGCTTTGTACCGCCTGCGCGAGAGCGGGTAGAAATCCGGGCGCCGCCAGGTCCAGCAGAGGACGTCCCAGCAGTTCCTTTTGATCGAACCCTGAATCGTACCAGCGCTTGTTGGCGTAGCTGATCAGGCCGGCAGTATCGGCGACCAGGATGAAGCTCTGGGTGTTGCTGAGAATCTTGCCGGAGAAATCGCGCTCGCGGTGCAGTTCAGACTGGTAGGTGCGCAAGCCGGTGACGTCGAGCATGAGGCCGCGAATCTGGAGAAGGTTTCCCACCTTGTCGTGCAATCCGAAGGCATTGATCAGAACGTGGATAGGGGAGCCATCTTTACGCAGGAGGGTGGCCTCGAAGTTTCTCAGGGCGCCGTGTTCCTGCATCAACTTGCTATGGTCGAGGCGCTGCTCCGGCGAAATGTACAGCTGTGTAGGGATGTCAATCTGAAGCAGTTCCTCACGGCTGCTGTAGCCGAGCATGCGCACCATGGCGTCGTTGACTTCGATAAAGCGTCCGGCAGGAGTACTGAAGAAGAGTCCTTCCTGGATGTTGTCGAAGAGTTCGCGATATCGCCGTTCGGCTTCGCGCCGGTCGGAAATGTCTTTCAGAACATGGATCGTCTGCAGCCCTTCTCCCGCCGCTCCATGCACCCGTGAGGTGGAAACCAGGTAGGTTCGATCAAAAACCGGATGCACAAATTCGTCAGACTCTTCCGTGTTGGAGCGGCAGAATGGGCACGAGTAGGAAGCAGCGTCACTGGTCAGAGCCATCAGAGCACGCATATTCACGCCCAGCAATTCCGCCTGCGGTACCCCGATCATGGCGGCCAGCGAGCGGTTCACACGCACGACTCGATCGGCCTGATCGTGTACGACAATGAAGTCGCTGATCGCATCAAAGATCTCGTTGGAATGGCGATTTGCCTGTTCGATGCGCGTGAACAGCTGCGAACTCTGCAGGGCCATGGCCGCGTGTCCCGCCATGCTCTCCAGAAAGGCGCGATCTTCTTTCGCAGTCACAGCGCCGGAAAGACACAAAACTCCAGCCAGGTCTTCGTTCGACCCCGACAGGCGAACGACGGTGCAGTCGGCCCATCCCAGAGCAGAGGCATTCTCCGCCCCCAAAACCTGATCTGCGGAACGAGTGATGACGCGTTCTGGTTGGCGGCCTGCGAATTCAGCAAGCGCTTTGCCGAGGACACGCTCGAGTTCTCCAGAAAGTGATTCCACGCCTGAAGTCGGCTCAACCCCGGTCGTACTGTGGGAAACGACTGACTCGGGGCCTGGATTCTCGCTTACGCCAGCGCCGAGCAGACGCAAGGAAGGCAATTTTGGTTGGCAAAAAGCCGCGACTTGCCAATTCCCTTCCTGCGGCACTGCGAGAAATCCTGATTGCGAACCGGTCAGCTCGGATGTGAGGCACACGAAACGATGGGCAAAGTCGGGCAGGCGCAGGACCCCGTCGATCTGGCGGGCCAGTTCGACCAAGGCCTCTGCCTGGCGGCGGTGTTGTTCTGAGGCATGCAGGTTGCCGGCAGCTTCCAGCATGATCGCAGCCTGATTGGAGAGAGCGCGGGCACGCCGGACATCTTCCTCTGAAATTCCGCCTCCGTCGAGGCGGTCAAGGACTCCGAACATCCCCAGGAGTTTGCCCCCGGCACCGAGCAACGGAACAGCGAGAAACTGCTGAACTTTATATGCGGCGACCACCTCAAGGTTCGCTCCGGGAGTGCGGCTGGCTTCGTCAGTCCAGAACACCTCGC
>DATJEO010000148.1:0-66063 GCA_035496515.1 Occallatibacter sp. | reverse complement strand
CATCGAAGATTGTTGCTTCGACCCAATGCTTTCTGCCCTCGTCGCGAATGATACGGCCTTCCATGCGTATCGGCTTGCAACAGGGAACGGGGCGGCGGTAGTCCACTTCGAGGTGTCGCGTCATTGCAGTGAGACCTCGCGCGCGAACTGCTTTGCTCATGGTTTCGTCGAGCAGGGTGGCAATGATTCCGCCATGCAGATATCCCGGGTGGCCTTCGAAGCGATCCGGGATGCTTACCGGGCAAACGACTGTGCCATCTTCCGCGAGCAGGAATTCGAGTTGCAATCCGTGCTGATTCGCTTCGCCGCAACCGAAGCAGCGATTCTGAGCTGCGTGGGACAGTGGTGTGAGATTGTCGAAATGAGGTTTCATCGTTAGTCTTCGCGGCGCAGGCTAGCGTATCCACTACAAGCTTCTCACAAGGAGGAAGCTGATCGTGCGACCGCTTCGAATCCGGCAGTGATACCACGCTTAGAATTGTTGATGTGACTATTTGTTTGAGTCTTGCGACTGGCCGCGGGCTTCACCGTTATGTGCATGTGACGATTTTGATGACCTGCATCATAATGTTGTCGGGATGCCACCAAACTCCGAAACTCACACCGAGAGAAACAGCGGGGAAGCATCTGTACCAGGGGCGTTGTGCGCATTGCCATGAGGAGAATGATCTCGCTTTGAAGAAGACGCCGCCTGACCTTCACGACGTCTTCAAGAAATCAACACTTCCGAGCGGCGCTTCAGCGACGGATGCAGAAGTGCGGCGCGTAGTGCTCGCGGGAAAAGGCATGATGCCCGCCTTCAATGGGCGTTTCAACGAAGAGCAAATGGCTGCATTGCTGGCCTACCTGCACACAGGACTGCGGTAGATCCCGTCGAACCAGCGTGCCTATTCATACCGAATGGCGGCCAGGGGATCAACGCCTGCGGCTCGCCACGCGGGCAAGATCGAGGCCAGGGTCGCCACGAAAGACAAGACAAATGTGGCTGCGAGAAGGAGCAATGGATCGCGGACGCTCTCTGCAGACCAGTTTGCCATCACCTTGTTCAGCGCGAGCGTGAGGATCACTCCTGCGACAATGCCTGCACCCACACTCATCACGGTCGATCGGAAGACCAGTCCCAACACATGGCCCCGCTCGGCGCCGAGAGCGATACGGATCCCGAATTCGCTGGTGCGCTGAGCGACCGTGTATGCGACTACGCTATAAAGGCCCACCGCAGCGAGTGCGAGCGCAAGGGCGGCGAATGCGCCGAACAGCCAGGCAACGAGCTGACCGCGAGCGTACTCGGGCAGGCGTGTGATCCAGTGTTCGAGGTCACGCACATCATTGTTGGTCTGCTGGTCAGGATCGACGGAGTTGATGGCGAGCCGGATCGCGTGCAGGAGGCTTAGCGGCGGAACGTCAGAGCGCACCAATATCTGCGTGTACATACCCATCGCCATTGTGTAGGGAACAAAAGCCTCAGGCAGGACAGGCTTGGACAATCCATCGTCCAGTTTGTCTGCAACGACGCCGATGATCTGGATGCCATCTTCTACAGCGGGGGCAGTGAGAAAGTAGGGGGGCTGCGGCTTCAGTTCGGTGACTTTCACAGTTTTGCCGATGGCATCACCGGCAGGGAAGTACTTCTTTGCGAAAGCCTGGTTGACGACCAAGAGTGCCGCGCCGCGGTGCGTCTCTGCCTCGTCCCAGATTCGTCCTTGCGCGAGCGGTACGCGCAAAGCAGGAAAGTAGTCCTTGCTGACCATGTTGAAGCGGAAGGGTTGATCCGCGTTCGTTGGTCGTCCGACGATCTGCAGATGGGCATCGAAGCCGTTTGCCGGGGGAGTCGCGTTGGTCGAGACGGCAGTTACTTTGACGCCCGGAACTGAAGTGACCTTGTCATACATCTTTTCGAAGTATGCTGCCCGTTCGGGCCAGGTTTTGTATGTGCCGTCATGGATTGGAATTCCGACAGACATGATGTTGTGAGGATCGTAACCGAGGTTGACGTGCGCCACCTTCAGGAAACCTTCTATGGCGGCTCCGGCTCCAGCCATCATGAGCAAGGTCAAAGCAATCTGGCCGCCGATGAGAACAGCGTGAACTCTACGGCCTCGCACGTCGCCGGTGGTTTTGCGCGTGTTGGCCTTCATGATCTGACTGACTTCGGGGCGAGAGAGCTGGAGGGCCGGCCAGATACCGAAGAGAACGCCGGTTGAGACAGCAACGACGATGCAAAATACGAGGACAGGGAGATTGACATGAATCGCAGCTTCGTGCGGAAACGAGAACTCGGGCAGGTTTGCGACGATCAAGTCAACCGTCTTGTATGCCAGAGCGAGTCCTAGAGCGGCTCCTGTGATGGAGAGCAACAACGCTTCTGTGAGAAGTTGGCGCACAATGCGGCTCTGGCTGGCGCCAATTGCGGAGCGAAGAGCGAATTCGTGCTGGCGCGCAGTGGCCCGGGCCAGCAACAGGATGGAAACATTGCCGCAGCCGATCAGCAGCAGTAATGCGACAGCGCCGAAGAGCAGGTATAACGTTCCGCCGAGCTGTTTGACGAAGTCTTCATTCAGCCCCACAACATGCAGCCGGACGAAGTTAGGCGGGAAGCGTTTTGGGTTCTCCTTGGCGAATTGCCTGATCAGAGGCTCGAGGGCGGAGTTTGCCTGCGCGTGGGTGATGCCGGGCTTGAGTCGAAGGCCGGCGTAAAACCCCCTGGCCGGATCGCCGGTGACCTTCAGCGGCAGATAGACGTCTCCATCGCCCCAGGTGAATCGGGAGTTTGCGACTCCTACGACGGTATAGTTCTTGCGCATGAGCTGGACGGTTTTGCCAATGACCGAGGGATCACTGCCATAGTGACGAGTCCAGAATTTGTATCCGAGCACGACGACCGGCGAGGGGTCTTGGCCGTCGATTGCGTCGGAGGGCTGCAGGCCGCGTCCGAGAGCCGCCGGAACGCCGAAGAAGTTGAAGGCATTTGAGGTCAGGTATACGCCTTGAACGTCCTCGGGAAGATCAGCGCCGGTCACGGTGAGGCTCCAGTCGTCTTCCATGAACGTGTCGTCCACCACAGGCGATTTACGCAGTTCCTGCCATTGCGTTCCGGTGACGCCGAAACCATTGAGATCTCCTGAAGGCATCGTTAGCCGCATATGGATCATGCGATCGGAATCCTTGTAGGGATAAGGATCCATCAGGATGGCGTAGACCACGCTGAACACGGCTGTCGTGGCGCCGATGCCGAGAGCGAGGGAGACGATCGCGGTGAGAGAGAAGGCGGGGACCTTGAGGAGTTGGCGAGTGCCAAACCGGATGTCCTGCAGGAGAGACTTCATGCGGGGCTCCTATCGAACGGGAATGTTCAGGCGAACCACTGAAAACAAATACCGAAACCGTCCGGATCTTTGAGGTACAGCTGCTTCATCCCATACCAGGCCATTTTGGGTGGATCAGGCCGCAAACCATTGGAGAGAAGTTGCTGATATGCGCTGTCCACATCCGGACAGCCAAAGTACAAGCACGTGTCCTCGTGGCCGGACCATCGCGCTGGATCAGGCTGCGTCGGAACTTCTTCAGGGTCGTAGGCGGTGTTGAGCATGATCGTCGCGTTGGACAGCTGCAGCATCGCCCAATCAACGTCGTCAGGATCGCGCGACTTCTCCTTTGATTTGCCAGTGACCCTGAAACCGAGCAGGTCCCGATAGAAGTGGATCGAGCGCGGCATGTCGAACACCTGCACCAGCGGCGAAACTCCTTGAACCTCGATACTCATCGAAACTGCTCCCTGAAGCCCATTGAGCCATACAAGACCGGACCAGGCCCGGCCTTCTACAAAGCACGTCTGCGCCCAACGCTCTTCGAACGCAAGTTGTTGATTCAACGTTGGCGAGAGAAAGCGAGGACTGTCGCGAGTGTGCGATTCTGCCTGCAATTGTTCGCAAACGGACGAAGGCGCAGGATGCGGTTCGGGCCGCGCCAGAACAGGGGACTGGCGAATATGGAATGCTCTATACTCAGGAGTGCCATGGCGCCTGAGAAAACCTTCTTCCTTGAGACGTTCGGGTGCCAGATGAATGCCCATGACTCTGAAAAGGTCATTGGCACACTGCTCCGTGAGGGCTATCGGAAGGTCGAGACCGAAGAAGAAGCGGGTCTCATCCTCTACAACACCTGCTCTATTCGCGACAAGGCCGAGCAGAAGGTCTTCAACCGGCTCAACGACTACAAAGCTCTTTATAGAACCGGCAAGCGCTTTGGTGTGCTGGGCTGCGTGGCGCAGCAGGAAGGCGAGAAGATTTTCGAACGAGCGCCATATGTCTCGCTGGTTTCAGGCTCGGCGTCATACCGCAAGCTTCCGGAGATGCTAGGTCGCCTGGAGGCCGGCGAGCGACGGATTACGGGTCTGGACGATCGACAGACCGACGAAACGTTTGAGACCGAGTTTACAGCGCGCCAAAATCCGTATCGCGGGTACATCACGATCATTGAAGGATGCGACAAGTTCTGCGCGTATTGCGTGGTTCCGTACACGCGCGGCAAGGAGCGGAGCCGCACCTCAGCGTCAGTGCTGGATGAAGCGCGGCGCATCGCAGACCAGGGCTACACGGAAATCCAACTGCTGGGACAGAACGTAAACAGCTATCGAGATCCGGAAGGGAAGTTGAGTTTCGCAGAATTGCTGGCAGCGGTGGGACAGGTTCCGGGGATCAGGCGGGTTCGCTTTACGACGAGCCACCCGCGCGATTTCACTCGCGACATCGTCGAGGCTATCGACGCTTATCCGACACTGTGCGACCATGTGCATCTTCCGGTGCAGTCGGGATCGTCTCGCGTGCTGAAACTGATGGCGCGTGAATATACCTGTGATTGGTACCTGGAGCGTATTGCATGGATCAAGGCATCGAAGCGAAAGATCTCGCTGTCGACGGACATCATTGTCGGATTTCCAGGCGAGAGCGCCGACGATTTTATCGAGACGATGGACCTGCTGCAGGAAGTGCAGTACGATTGCGTCTTCGGATTCAAGTATTCGGGCCGTCCGAATACGCCGGCCTTGACGATGATCGACTCGGTTCCGGAAGAGGAGAAGGCAAGGCGGCTTCAGGTTGTTCTGGAACGGCAGCGTGAAATCCAGAGAGCAAATTACGCGAAGCATTTGGGCGAAGAAATGGAAGTGATGGTAGAGGGGACCAATCCTGCTCGTGGTCAGATCGCAGGACGAAGTTCCCAGAACAAGTCTGTTAACTTCACGACCTCGCTTCCGATTGCGCCGGCACCGGGTTCTTACATGAAGGTGAGAATCGTCAATACGTATCCGAACAGTCTGGTTGGAGAGGCCGTCTAATCGGGGAGAGGTGAACGATGGATATCGAAGTTCGAATTCGTGGCTTGATGATGGACCCGGCCACAAACATGCCCATCGTTGTTCTCAAGGACGTGGGGTCGGACACGGTGATGCCGATCTGGGTCGGCATCTTTGAGGCAAACGCCATCGCTATTGAGATTGAGAAGGTGGCTACGCCACGGCCAATGACTCACGATCTGGCTCGGAATCTAATGCGACACATGAATGCTCGGTTGGAAAAGATTGTTATAAGTGAACTTAGAGATGATACGTTCTTTGCCGTGCTGTGGTTGCGCCAGGATGGAGAGCTGGTGACCCTAGACGCGCGTCCCTCGGACGCGATTGCGCTGGCGCTTCGAGCAGACTGTCCGATCTATGTGTCGGAGCATGTGATGCAGACCGCCAAGCTGAACATGTCGGGACCTCCGGAAGGGCCGACGGCCGAGGAGCTGCGGGGCTGGCTAGAAGGGCTCAATGACGAAGATTTAGGGCGCTACAAGATGTAGTTTCCTTGTGAGCCTGTCCGCTGGCAGCGCCATCTATCTGCAGGGAAGAGTCATGTAAGGCTTGTTTTAAGCTATATTTATGGCAGAAATAGCTTTGTTTACATTCAATATACAGAATATCTGTTATCGGACATTTGCTATATGGGCTTCTGAATTAGCCCTTTAATGTTGAAAAGGTCTTTTCGGATCAATTCCTGATTTCTGCCAGGAGTGCCTCGACTTCAGCCTTCTGCCTTGCCGTCAACGGCAACAGGGGCTGGCGAGGATAGCCACCGTAATAGCCATTGAAGTCGCATGCATACTTGATGCCGGCGATGCCGAGCTGGGCGGTGATGTGCTGGCTTGCTTTGTCGATATGCTGCTGCTTCAATGCTGCGAGCTTTGGGTCGCGGTCTTTCCAGGCGAAATAGACCTCGTAGCAGGCTTCCGGTGCACAGGCTCCGAAGCCGAGAATGGCGCCGGATGCGCCGGCTTCAAGAGATGGCAGAATGATCGAAGCGGAGCCAGTGAGGACCTGAAAGCCGACCTCCCGTGTCCGGGTTTTCGGTTTCGCTGTAGGAGGAGCTACGGCCACGGCTGGGCCTTCCGAGAGGTTTGCGGCAGGCACAAAGGTCTGTGCCAGCTTGACGGTCTGTTTCATCATGCGTCCAGTTGCGGCTTCGAACACTGGCGTGACGGTCACGGTTCGCCTGGGCACTGTTCTGGTTGCTTCAACGGTTCCCTTGATTCTGTCGAGGCTGCCGCTTGAATCCTTAATGGCGATGATGTTGGGATGATGAGCCAACTCCGCGACCATCTCTACGGGAATCTGATACGGAACGCAGCGCGGGATGTTGTAGAGGATGACCGGCAGAGGCGAACAGTCCGCGACGGCTCTGAAGTAGTTTGCCACCACCTCAGGGGTCATCTGCGTTGAGTAGTAGGTGGGGGTCCGCACAAGCACGGCATCGTATTGAGCCACTGCTGCAGTTTCCGCGAGGTGCAGGACGGAATGCAGGCTTTCGCGATTCAAGCCGGCGATCAGGACCTTGTCTGGGGCTGCTGCATCTGCCGCAATCCGAAGTACTTCTTTCGTCTCTGTATCGTCGAGTGCCGGCGCTTCACCGGTCGAGCCAAGTACTACCATGCCGGCGAGAAGGCTGCGCGAATATCGCGCAATGTTTGCCTCGAGCTTGCGGTAATAGACGCGCTCGTCGGGATAGAACGGTGTCGTAACGGCGGCAAAGACGCCCTCGATCAGCATGAGTTCATTCTAGGCGAGGCGACCGACTTCCCTCTCCGCCTCTTCGCTTTTTGCGGCATGCAGATTTTGCAGAGCGAAAACGGTGATGTTCTGCTGCTGCATTGCGGCGATACCCTCCACGGCAGCCTGAGCCGCAGCAATGGTTGTGATGGTTGGGACACGCGCAAGGACGGCTGCGCGGCGGATGGCCTTTTCATCAAAGAAGGTGTCTTGGCCGCGCGGTGTGTTCACGATGAGCTGTATGCGGTCTCCCTTGATCAGGTCGACGACGTTGGGACGACCTTCTTTGACCTTAAAAACGCGCTCAACAGTGAGCCCGGCGCGTTCGAGCACGTTGGCAGTGCCCTCGGTGGCGATGAGCTGGAAGCCGAGATCTACGAAGCGACGGGCGAGTACAGTGGCTGCGGGCTTGTCGTGGTCGTTCACGGTGAAAAAGACGGTTCCTCGGGTTGGCAAGATCTGTCCAGCGGAGAGCTGTGCCTTGGCGAAGGCTTCTCCGAAGGTGTCTGCGACGCCCATGACTTCGCCGGTGGACTTCATTTCAGGACCGAGGACGGTGTCGACTCCGGCGAATTTGTTCCACGGGAACACCGGAGACTTGACGTAGTAATGAGCGCCGACTTCGAGATCCTTGCCGGAGGCGAGCTGGTCGGGCAGGAGTTCGCGGAGCTTGCGGCCCGTCATCAGGCGTGATCCGACCTTGGCGAGCGGGATGCCGGTTGCTTTGGAGACGTATGGGACTGTTCTGGATGCGCGCGGGTTGACCTCGATGACGTAGACGTGATCGTCGCCATTGGCATCGCGCTGAATGGCGAATTGCAGGTTTACAAGACCGACGACTTTGAGGGCCAGCGCCAGCTTTCGTGTGTAGTCTCGAATGGTCTTCAGCGTTTCATCGCGGAGGCTGACGGCCGGGAGAACGCAGGAAGAATCGCCGGAGTGTATACCGGCTTCTTCGATGTGCTGCATGATTCCGGCGATGATGACGTCTTCGGAGTCGCACAACGCATCGACGTCGACTTCCACAGCGTTCTCGAGGAAGTGATCTACAAGAACGGGACGCTCCTGCGAGTATTCAACGGCCTGCTTCATATATTCGGAGACGCCCGCCGCATCGTATGCGATGACCATGGCGCGACCGCCGAGGACATAGCTGGGTCGGACGAGCACGGGATAGCCGATGCGTTCAGCGACTGCGAGAGCCTGTTCGACGCTGGTAGCAGTGCCGCCGGCGGGCTGCGGAATCTGGAGGTCTTCGAGAAGCTTGCCGAAGCGCTTTCGGTCTTCCGCGAGGTCAATAGAGTCGGGCGAGGTGCCAATGATGGGCACGCCGGCTGAGAGAAGGCGTTGGGCGAGGTTCAGCGGGGTCTGACCGCCGAACTGGACAATCATGCCGATCTTCGCGCCCGATTGCGCTTCATGGTTGTAGACGGCGAGGACGTCTTCGAGAACCAGCGGTTCGAAGTAAAGACGATCGCTGGTGTCGTAGTCGGTCGAGACAGTTTCGGGATTGCAGTTCACCATGATGGTCTCGTAGCCGTCGTCTTTGAGGGCGAAGGCCGCGTGGCAGCAGCAGTAATCGAATTCGATTCCCTGCCCGATTCGGTTGGGCCCAGATCCCAAGATGATGATCTTTGGCTTGTCGGTAGGGGGCGCCTCGTCTTCCTCGTCATATGTGGAGTAGAGGTATGGCGTCATCGACTCGAACTCGGCGGCACAGGTATCGACAAGCTTGAAGACAGGGCGAATTCCCTTCTGCTCGCGCAGTTCCCTGACCTGCTTGATGCCGTCGTGGCCTTCGAGTTTCCACTCGGTCGCGATGCGCTCGTCGCTTAGGCCGTAACGCTTGAGCTTGTGCAAGTGTTCGGTTGTGATCGCATCAGGCGAAATATCGTGAAGGGACTGCTGCGCCACCGTGACTTCGCGAAGCTGATGGAGGAACCACGGGTCCATGCCGGTGAGACGCGCGACTTCGCGGACACTCATGCCTCGTTCGAAAGCGAAGCGAATGTAGCCGAGGCGCTCGGGTTTTGGGGTGACGAGCATCTGAGTCAGGCGGCGGGGTTCGAGGACCTCGGTGCCGGTTTTCTTTCCCGTCTCGAGCGCACGCCAAGCCTTCATTAGTGCTTCCTTGAACGTGCGGCCCATGGCCATGACTTCGCCGACTGACTTCATCTGCGGGCCAAGTGTGTCGTCAGCTCCGGGAAACTTTTCAAACTGCCATTTGGGAATTTTTACGACGACGTAGTCGATGGTGGGTTCGAAGCAGGCGGGAGTTTTTCGCGTGATGTCGTTGGGAATCTCGTCCAGGGTGTAGCCGACGGCGAGTTTGGCGGCGATCTTCGCAATTGGGAATCCGGTAGCCTTGGAGGCCAGGGCGGACGAGCGTGAGACGCGGGGATTCATCTCGATGACGATCATGCGGCCGTTTGCTGGATTCACTGCGAACTGCACGTTGGAACCGCCGGTCTCGACACCGATCTCGCGCATGACGGCAATGGCCGCATCGCGCATCTTCTGGTATTCGCGATCAGTGAGTGTCTGCGCGGGAGCAACGGTGATGGAGTCGCCGGTGTGAACGCCCATCGGATCGAAGTTTTCGATGGAGCAAATAATAATCACGTTGTCGGCAAGGTCGCGCATGACCTCGAGCTCGTATTCCTTCCAGCCCAGGATGCTCTCTTCAATGAGGCACTCGTGTACGGGAGAAAGATCGAGGCCGCGGGCGAGGATCTCCATCAGCTCTTCGCGGTTGTAGGCGATGCCGCCGCCGGAGCCGCCGAGCGTGAAGCTGGGACGGATGAGTACCGGGAATCCGATCTTGCCGGCGAAGTCAAGGCCATCGCGAAGATTGTTCACCAGTGCCGACTTCGCCACTTCAAGACCGATGCGGATCATCGCGTCTTTGAAGAGGAGACGATCTTCGGCCTTCTTGATGGGCTCGAGTTTGGCCCCGATGAGTTCGACGTTGTAGCGATCGAGCACGCCTGCATCCGCAAGATCAACTGCCAGGTTCAACGCGGTTTGTCCGCCAACGGTGGGCAGCAGGGCGAACTTTCCAGAACCGGTGGCGAGCATCTCGCTTTCGATGCGGAGGATCTCTTCCACATAAGTCCGCGTGAGGGGCTCAATGTAAGTGCGATCGGCCAGCTCGGGATCGGTCATGATCGTCGCGGGATTAGAGTTCACGAGCACGACTTCGTAGCCTTCCTGCTTTAGGGCTTTGCATGCCTGAGTACCGGAGTAGTCGAACTCAGCGGATTGGCCGATGACGATCGGGCCGGAGCCGATCACAAGAATCTTCTGGATGTCATTTCTGCGTGGCATTGTTCTCGATGCTTCCTAAATCAATGTCTGCTGTTCTTGCGAATGGTGCGGTCGAAATCGCGTTTGCTGGTCAACACGGCGGAGCACGCATCCTGGCATGCTCCGGGGCCTAGTACCACATAGAGCTTCTTGCGCTCGAGGTGCGTAACGATCTCATCTGTTACGACAATTGCTCGTTCTGCAGGAGCATACTTACTGCGGGCAACTTGGAGAAGGTAGTCGCCTTTGACCTTGTCGAAATGAAATGTCCCCGACTGATCAGTCCTAGTACTCAACTGGGGGGCAACTGTATCGGGCTTTACCAGCGTAACTTCAATGTTCGGAACCGGTTGACCCTCTGGGCTAACAACGATTCCCTCTACGTGCGTGAGACGCTCGGGTTTTGGCAGATCCAGTTGCGCTGAGGCACGACAGACAATGAGCACCAACATCGCAGCACTCAAAAAACAGCGGAGCCAAAAGCCCCGCTGTTTCGAAATGCCGAATTGTTCGCTGGCGAACAAGGTCATCCCTTCCACTCCTCCATGAGATTGCGGAAGTCGCGGAACAGATAGTGCGAATCATGCGGTCCGGGCGCTGCTTCAGGGTGATACTGCACGCTGAAAAGCGGAAGCAACTTGTGGCGAAGGCCTTCGAGCGTGTTGTCGTTCAGATCAACGTGCGTCAACTCGACATCGTTGGCGTTAATGGAATCGGGATCGACGGCGAAGTTGTGATTGTGGGCAGTAATTTCGACCTTGCCAGTCGCGTTATTGCGTACGGGATGATTACCGCCATGATGGCCGAACTTCAGCTTATAGGTTTTGCCGCCCAACGCGAGACCGCAAAGCTGGTGACCAAGGCAGATGCCGAAAACCGGTACGCGCCCGATCATGTCGCGAATAGCGCGAACAGCATAGTCGACTGGTTCTGGATCGCCGGGGCCGTTGGAGAGAAAGACGCCATCGGGCTTCAGGGCCATCACGTCGGCTGCGGACGTTACCGCAGGCACCACGGTGACATTGCAACATTCGCGCGTGAGCATGCGAAGAATGTTCTGCTTGATGCCGAAATCGTATGCAACAACGTGCAAGGGCGGCTTCTCTTCGCATCCGGGCAGCAGCGGATCGCCGCTCTGATTACGGCTGTCATCTGCGTTGAATCCGTAGACGGCTTTGGTAGAAACGACTTTCGCGAGATCGGTTCCGTCCATCTTGCGAATGGATTTTGCGCGTTGAACCAGTTTGTCCGTATCAGTTTCGGTAGTCGAAATCACGCCCCGCATTACGCCGTGCGTGCGGAGATGACGAACGAGGGCACGCGTATCAATCTCGGCGAGCACAGTGACGGCATAGCGTTCCATATACTCGTCCGTGACCTGCTCTGAACGCCAATTTGAGCTGATTGCGGAGAACTCGCGGACGATCAGGCCTTCGATATAGGGCTTGCCGGCCTCGTTGTCGGCCTGGTTTGTTCCGTAGTTCCCGATCTGGGGATTTGTAAGAACGACGATTTGACCGGCATAGGAGGGATCGGTAGCGATTTCCTGATAGCCGGTTAGGGAAGTGTTGAAAACTACTTCGCCCTGACATTCGCCGGGGTGCCCGTAGCCTTCGCCGCGGAAGATGCGCCCGTCTTCGAGCGCAAGGATCGCCTGCATCGCCTCTCCGAGGAGTGGATTCAATAGATTTTAGCAGGTTTGACGAGGCGATTGTATGACGTGGAAAACACGAGTGTATTTCATTTCACTTCACCCACATCGCGGGCCGGCCAGTACACGAAGACGGCCTTGCCGTAGATGAGGTCACGTTCGACAGCGCCGAATTCCCTGCTGTCAGACGAGATGGATCTATGGTCGCCCATGACAAAGTAGGAGTCGTCAGGAATGACAGTGTCGGCGTACGAGCGGCTATCGCGATACATGTCTGGGACGTAGTTCTCGGTGAGAGCTTTTCCGTTGACCCAGACTTGACCATGATCGATGTGAAGTTTGTCTCCGGGCAAAGCGATGACGCGCTTGATGTAGCTCTTTTCAGGATCGCGCGGATAGTGGAAGACAACGACATCTCCGCGTTCGATTGAGGTGATGTGGTAGACAAACTTGTTGATGAACAGCCTGTCGTGATCTTCGAGGCGCGGAAGCATGCTGGTGCCCTCGACGCGCACGGGCTGGTACAGGAAAAGGATGATCAAGATCGAGACGGCAGCTGAGATCAGGAGATCGCGGACCCAGAGGCCCAGCGCACCGTCCGAGACAGGCGCACGTGCTGGAGAGCTCTCCACAACAGGAGGTGTCTGTGATGGGGAAGATACTCCAGGTACTACAGTTTCGTCGGGACTAGTCGCCATCTCTTTCTCGAATTATCAAATGTAAAGCAAATCAACTGCAACCCAAGCCGCCAGGGGGACAAAAGACTGCCGGTTTACCAGGTTTCTCCAAACGCCGCGGCTGGTCGGCTGACGGCACCATGGCGGGAGCAGCGCCGGGTGCCACGCCTTCTCTAAGGTTTGCTTCCTCGAGAATCATGGGTCTCTGGAATACCATCTCTACCTGACTTCCAGCCTCAATATTCACATCGGCGCCACGCGTGAAGAGCGAAACCAGCCCGACTGCGGCGAGCCCCGCTCCGACACCACCGAAGCCCCCTGCTATGGGGTGACCTGATCCGAGCCCGGCTACTGAACCGATGGTGCCTCCGGTTGGAATGGCAATCTCGGCCGTCTTCCCTGCATTACGCGTCTTGTCCTTATCTTGTTCAATGGTTCCTTCGCCATTTTTGACGTCCTGCTTGGTGGCCCCGGGAAGGCCGTTGACAACGCCGGGAATTTCTACGACCGTGCCGTTAGGGAAGATCATCGATGTAAAGTGCATGTCGAGCTGGGCCTTACCCTTGACGTGCCCCGCCCGCGCTACGCGGTCTACAACTCCCTGAACGAAGACGCCGGCTGGGATCAGTACGCGGTTGCCTACTACGACGGGGAAAGTCGATGAGAGGTACACGCCATCTCCGGGCCTGGCGCTTTTGGTGTTGACTGAGCTGCGAAGCTGGAGCAGAACCTTGGTGCCTGCCGGGACGGTGTAAGTCTTTTTCACTGCTGCCGTTGGTGTGGCTGGGTCTGCAGCGGGCGAAGCGCTGGCTGCCGTCCCCTGGAAGATTGGTTCGGGTGCGCTTGAAGTCTGCTGTGGAGCTGCGGCAGGGGTCTGACCCTTTGCCAGACCGGCCTGACTCGCGACGAAGGCGGCTACCACAGTCATTACCACAATAGATGTTGTTATCCGCATCCGCGCGATCACCATCCCTAATGCAAATAGACGGATAGTTTTGTAGCAAAGATAGCTGCCCATTCTTTTTTCTCGGTTCTCTGAAATCAGGGTACGCTACATATTCAGGCCTTGGAGCTCCAGGAGCATGGACACCATTCGATCTGAGACCGATTCCGGGACGCTAGCGACGACGGCCAAGGCGGGCCAGTTCGCCAAGGTTTACGGGGTGCTGCAGGAGGCCATCGATTCGCGTGCGTTCCCAGGTTGTGCCTTTGGAGTTCTGGCAGGCGCAGATGTGGTGCTCTCTGATGCGCTGGGGAACTTCACATACGAGCAGGACGCCCCGGCGGTTGAGGCTGAGACGGTATTCGATGTTGCGAGCCTGACGAAGGTGGTCGCAACTACGGCCATTGCAATGATCCTGCATCAGCGTGGCGAACTTCAGTTTGAGACGCCTGTTGGCGAACTGCTGCCGGGTTTCGTGATCGGTCGCGTCAACTCTGAATTCGCGCGCCGGGTCACATTGCGGAATCTCCTGGCGCATAATTCCGGGCTGCCGGGATACGTCGAACTGTTTCGTACCCAGGCCACGTCGTCTGCCCTGCTTCGCGCATGCCTGGGGCTGCCGGTTGAAGTTTGTCCGGGAGAACGCAGCGAGTACTCGGATCCTGGGTTCATTCTGCTGGGGAAGGCTCTGGAGATATTGAATCGAGAGTCTCTTACAGCCGCAGCGCGGAAGGGTATTTTCGAGCCGCTGGGGATGACCGCGACCTGCTACCGTCCTGTGCGGCCACGGTGGCATCAGATTCCACCGACAGAGATTGACGAGAGTTTCCGGCATCGGACGATTCAGGGAGAGGTGCAGGACGAGAACGCATGGGTGCTCGACGGTGTTGCCGGCCATGCGGGTGTCTTCTCTAATGTTCCGGATCTGTTGAGGTTTGCAGCCGGGATTCTGGCGGGGTACAGCGGAGGGTCCGGGATCTTCAGCCGTGAGACTGTGGAACTTTTTGCGGAGAGGCAATTACCTGCCGGGAGTTCGAGGGCGCTTGGCTGGGATACGCCTTCAGAGGAGACTTCGGCTGGGAAGCACTTCTCGAAGCATTCGATTGGGCATCTTGGGTATAGCGGGTGCTCGCTTTGGATCGACCTCGATGCGTCGATTGCTGCCGTGCTGCTTACGAACCGAACATGGCCGGACCGGAGAAACCAGGCTATCCGGCAAGTACGGCCAAGGTTCCATGATGCCGTTCGTGAATCCCTCTAACTGGTTTGATGACATGACATTAAAGTGACACCCTCGTCGAGCAGAATTCTCGGTCCTCTTGCCGAGATTGCAGATACAATAGATTGTGGGGACAGACTTTGATGTTAACGAGTACGACGACGCACGAAGGCGCCGGCGCCCACGGAAAAGAGGAAGCTAAAACGGACCCGGCTTCCCTCCTCCAGCACCTGACAACCGAAAGCCAGAATGAAGCTTCTCAGGGCTTTGACACGAAGTCGGCGCTGGAGATTGCCCGCATCATCAACCACGAAGACGCGAAAGTTGCGGCTGCGGTTAAGAAGGCTCTTGGCGAAATCGCTGAGGTCATTGACCATGTCGCCCGCTCGCTGCGTGATGGCGGAAGGCTTATCTATATAGGAGCAGGATCGAGCGGACGGATCGCTGCTCTCGATGCTTCTGAGTGTCCCCCGACTTATTCCACCGCTCCCGGCCAGGTGCAGTACATCATGGCGGGAGGTCCCAAGGCGCTTGCTTCTGCCGTTGAGGTCAATGAAGATTCCGAGGAACTGGGGCAGCGTGACATCGCTCGCCGTCGGCCGACCCGGAAAGATGTTGTTGTTGGAGTTTCTGCTTCAGGGCGCACCCCTTATGTTGTGGCGGCTACCGCGTATGCCCGGGCTCGCGGGGCCTATACAGCCGCCGTTACCTGCAACCAGGGAACACCGATTGCGAGCGCGGCGGATATTGCCATCGTTGCCGAGGTGGGTGCCGAGGTCGTCTCGGGTTCTACCCGGATGAAAGCTGCGACTGCCCAGAAGATGATCCTGAACATGATCACGACAGGCGCGATGACGCGGCTCGGCTACGTGTACGAGAACCTCATGGTCAACGTACACATGCAGAACTCGAAGCTGGTGGAGCGCGGCATCCGCATCCTGATGCGTGCCTGCAATATCGATCGCGAAACCGCCGTGCAGACGATCAAGAGCGCGGGGCGGAGCGTGCCGGTAGCGCTGGTGATGCTGAAGGCCAAAGTCGACAAGCCTGAGGCGGTTCGGCGGCTGGCGAAGTCGGACGGCAACGTGCGGCTGGCAATCGAGGACAACGTACTCGAGCTCTAACGCGCCAGAGACCTCTTCCCTGCCCCTGCTCTAGCAACTTTGCCATCGGTAAATCAAGGCGCGTCGTTCGCACGTGTCAATGCAAACCAAAGCTTCGCTTTGCACCAGAAATAGTAGTGTCCGTATCCGCGGTTAACCGTTCCTAACAGCCTTTTCAGCGGCAAACGATGGAGACTCGCGGTCGCTTCTCAATAAAGAAGGACGCTATTCCTCTTGTGAAGTCTTTGTTCAGGCAATTGTCATTGAAGTCCACAATCGTTCGTGGAATGCTCTCAACCCGAATCACAGAACCATCATGCAGAAACACCATCAGAGACTCGTTTTCATCCACGTCCCTCAGACCCTCAGATTTGCATTGTGACGCAGAATGCTTCAGGGTCTGGCACTCCGCATCCTTCGGTGTATAGGGGCCAAAGACGAATAAATCTTCCCAGTCGAAGTCGGAGATGCCGCTAATGTTCCATTGCGTCGCGCCCGACTGTACGACCTTCCGTAGAGGCTCTCTGAGGGATGAATGCCTATGACATCCTGCAGAGGAAACGCAAAGAATAGCGACAAGTAGACTCAACCTAAGTTTCACTTCTGCCTTTGGAGTGAGCATATAACAGCCATCCATTGGCGTTCTGGATGTGTGGTCCCCAATACGGAAATATGCGATTTCTTCGCCCCCGTCAATGTCTCTGGAACAGTGAAGTGAAATCCAGTCCGAGACGTCGGGTGTTTTTCGACCCCGTCCGGAAAACCGTTACCTCGGTCTGGATAGCGCGCCGGGATACGGCGGAACGAGCTCTCAGTTTCTTGCTCGATCCCAGAACCCGTCAACCTCAGCATCCGCCGAATACCCTCTAAGTGGTTCATCGACATCGCAAATAACCGTGCCCCTCTTTGCAGTCTGATTCTCATCTTTTGTCACAATGGATACATACCGCGTGAACGGTCGGACCACATCTATGCACAGCCAGAATGCCTTCTCAATCAGTGGAGTCTCCGAACTCCCGGAGCCTGAAACCTGACCGCTGATCCCTGACACCTGATCTCTCTAAGTCCAATCAGGAGAAATATCTACCGCTAAGTCCAATGATTGCAGATTTTTAGCGGCACACCCTCTCCGCAAACCCTTTGAATTCTAATTTTTAGCCCCAGAAACCTATGCGCCGGGCTTTGGGAGCGATCGGATGTCCGACATGTCGCTAATATCGAAGTCCAGCCATCACGAAAATTCGTGGGCGCTCTACTACTCCGTTCGTAGAGTCGACATGGGATCGGTCGCGGCTGCTCTTCGCGCCGGTATGTACGAAGCGAGCAGCGCGATGAAGAGGACCAGCAGAACGACGGACGTCATGATCACAGGGTCAGTGGGGCTCACCTGATAGACGAGGCCGCGAACCACTTGGCTGAGGCTCAATGAGAGGACGACGCCGAGGATGGTTCCGGGGATGGCGAGCTTCGCACTTTGCGCGAGGACCATGCGCAACAGATCGCCGCGCTGGGCACCGAGGGCTACGCGAAGGCCAAATTCAGACGCACGCTGGCCGACGGTGTACGAGATGACGCCGTAGGCTCCGATGGCGGCGAGGATGATGGCGAGCCCGGCGAAGAGTCCAACGAGCGCGAAAGTAAAACGCGGAGTGGAAACTGCCGAATTTGCCACATCGTCCATGAGCTTGATATCCGCGACGGCCAGTTCGGGATCGAATTGATGTACCGCCAGACGCAAGCCGTCGATGGCCTGGTGCGGATCCGAACGCGTGCGTATCGCGATCAACATATCAAATTCGGGAGATTGATACTCCGGGTACCAGAAGGCTGCCTCGGCTCCGGGACTATTGGGATGATCTTTGACGTCGCCCACAACGCCAACTACTGTGATCCAATCCGAATCCTTCTTAGGGGCATCTTCGAAACTCAAACGTCTGCCGGTCGGATCTTCATTCGGCCAGTAGTGTTTGGCCATCGTTTGGTTGATGATGAAGATATTTTTCGTGCCATCCTTGTCTCCATCGTTGAAGAATCGACCTGCGAGGAGCGGAATGCCCATGGCGCTGAAATAGCCGGGCGTGGCTGCGTGGTAGCGTGCGTGGAATTCCTGCCCGGGTTGGGGAGTTTTACCCTCGATTCTGAAACCACCGGCATTCTCGTCGTACCCCGTCCATGGCAGGTCGCTGCCGGCGCCGGCACTTTCGATGCCGGGCAAGGAATTCAATGAGCTCATCAGCTGCGTGAAGAAGAATCTTCTGTCTTTGTCGGCTTTGTATTTCTCATGGGGGAGCGAGACGCTGGCTGTGAGGAGATGATCTTCTTTGAATCCGGGATCGAGGTGGATCAGATTGAGGAAGGTGCGCAGCATGAGGCCGGCGCCAATCAGGAGTACCGAGGCCAAGCCGACCTCAGCCATGACGAGCGCACTGCGAAGCCGGTTCTGGCGCTTCCCTGCTGTGGTGCCGCGGACGGCTTTTTGAAGGCCTTCTTTGGGATCGGTGCGCGAGGCCTGTACCGCCGGAGCAAGGCCAAATAGAACGCCTGTTGCAATGCTGACCGCGAGGGTGAACAAGAGCACCGGCCAGCTTACGTGAATGTCGTTGGCCCGGGGGAAATCCGCGGGAAGCAATGTAACGAGCGCCCGGACGCCGGCAAAGGCGATGAGCAAACCCAGGGTTCCACCGAGACAGGATAGGAGCAGGCTCTCCGTCAGAAGTTGACGAACGACGCGCATACGAGGCGCGCCCATGGCGAGACGTACCGAGATCTCGCGGTGCCGCGTCGAGGCTCGCGCCATGAGAAGATTGGCGGCGTTGGCGCACGCGATAAGCAGGACGATCGCGACGGCTCCGAGGAGTACGAGAAGCATCTGGCGGCTGGTGCCGACGACTTCTTTGTAGAGGGGAATGACGAGCACGTGCCACCCTGAGTCGCCGTCGGGATGCTCACGGCCAAGCTGCGACATGATGGCGTTCATCTCCGCCAAAGCGCGCTCAGCGCTGACGCCGGATTTCAACCGGCCGATGCCTTCGATGAAATGCGAGCCGCGCTGGTTGGAGTTCCCCGCGAAGGAAAAAGGCGACCACACGTCGACGCTCTCCCCGTAGGCGATGGAGTGATAGTCGTTGCCTGGATGAGCGGTTCCGGCGGGCATCACACCGATCACGGTGAAGGGCTGCATGTTCATTGTGATCTTGCGGCCAATGATCTGGGGGTCTGCGCCGAAGCGAGTGCGCCACAGGCGATCGCTGATGATGACCTGCAAACTGTTGCCGGGAATCTCAGCTTGGAATTCGAACTCGTGGCCGAGTTCCGGATGTAGTCCGAGGACTCGAAAATAGCCGGAGGTGACTCTGAATCCATTAAGCTTGATCGGTTCGCCCTCACCGGAGAGCTGGGCGTCCGCACGGGTGAAAGCGGCGATTGCTTCAAAGGAGTGGTTCCGAGCGCGGAAATCGAGAAAGTCCCAGGGATTGAGGGGGAACTTCGGGAATTCCTGATTGGAGAGAAAGAGTCTGACAAGGCGATCAGGCTCGGGATAAGGCAGGCGCTTGAGGAGGACGCCGTTGATCACGCTGAAGATTGCGCTGTTGGCTCCGATGCTCAGGGCCAGGGTGAGGATCATGACGATGGTGAAGGTGCGATTGCCGATGAGTTGCCGGATTGCGTACTTCGCATCGTCAAGGGTGAGCTCGATGAAGCTGGTGCCGCGGGCGTCGCGGCAGTCTTCCTTAACTTGTTCGTGTCCACCGAATGCCATGCGTGCGGTCCTCCGGGCTTGCTCTTCTGACATGCCCCGGGCCATGTACTTCTGAACTTCGCGATCGAAGTGGAAGCGGAGTTCTTCGTCGAGTTCGCTTTCGACTTCGTTGTGCTGGAAGAGCACGCGGGCGCGGTATCGCAGATCATCGAGCATCGATTACGCTCCTTCGAGAACCTGCTCGACAGCGGTGGAGAGCTTGCGCCAGGCTTCGGTCTCGGCTTCCAACTGCTTATGACCAGCGCGCGAGAGCTCGTAGTACTTGGCGCGACGATTATTGTCGGAGGTGCCCCATCTTGCCTTGATCCAGCCGCGGCGCTCGAGTCGATGCAACGCGGGATAGAGGGAGCCCTGCTGGATGCTCAGGACTTCACTCGAGACCTGCTGAACGCGCTCTGAAATAGCCCAGCCGTGCTGAGGGCCGGTGAGGAGTGTGCGTAGAATGAGGAGGTCAACGGTTCCCTGGGGCAATTCGATGCGGCCTGTCAATGAGTGTGTCTCCCCTTTTACTTCGACATGAGCATATGCCGCGCTGTTGTCGAAGTGCAAGGCAAGGCGACCCGTTTTGTGACGAGCGGTGCGTTACGAGAGTTGAGTCAGGCGATGGTTATGGCCGCAACTTCGTAGTCCTTGATTGAAGGCACGGTGAATTGAAGTGTTTGATCGTGCGCGGTGAATGGAATAGTCCGTTCGGCCTGCAGGATCTCCACGGATTTGACGCGAATGCCTGACGGCAGCTTGATACGTATGGTTTGCGGACCGAGCGGATAGATAGAGCGCAGCCAGCCGTGGTGCGCGTTGGGGTTGGTGTAGTTGAGAAGGTGAACGGCGTAGCCGGGCTGGGTCTCCCAGCAGAAGGATTCTATGAGGCCATCTCCTGCGATGTCGACGACCTGTTCGCCGTGCGTGAGCCATCGAATGGTGTTGTGCATGAGCCGGAGCAGATCCCCGTGGCCGGTGAGCCAATAGGTTCGTTCGATGTCGCCGGAGAAGTAGGCGGTGCGGCTTTGGCCTTGCTCACGCAGCACAACGGCTGGCTCGTCTGTGTGCGATTGCGGCGGATAGGCGAGTTCGGGAGGGTAGCGGACGAAGCCGGGCACGACGGTGAGGACGGGGTCTTTGGCGGCTTT
Source organism: Occallatibacter sp. (assembly GCA_035496515.1). Taxonomy (GTDB): domain Bacteria; phylum Acidobacteriota; class Terriglobia; order Terriglobales; family Acidobacteriaceae; genus Telmatobacter. The sequence goes on along the minus strand of DATJEO010000148.1, from coordinate 45,190 downwards.
GAGTGGAATGCGGTTCTGCGCGCCGGGGATCCAGTTGGTGTTGGTGAATCCATCGATGATCGGGTGGTGCGGCGTCTTCTCCGGGTTTTCGATTCGGGCGTAGTAGGCGTTTCCATTTGTGCCGATCGCTTCGCCGGCTTTGCTGATGCCGAGCAGATCCTTGAGACCGAAATCGGGACGACGGTTGAGGTTCTCGTCGTAGAGGCTGGTCTCGAAGCTGGCCATTACAGAGCCGCCCGCTTTGGCGAAGGTGGCGATCTGTTCGCATTGGTGGTCGCTGAGCATGGAGATATTCGGCAGAATGAGCAGTCGGTATTTGGAGAGCCGCTCTGGAGCGAGACGGTCTTCGTGCACATAATCAAATGCGAATCGCCCCTGAAGGAGCGCGTCATAGATGCCGTATGTAGTCTCCTGCATGTATGTGCGCGAGTGGACAGTGGCCGGGCCGGGATAGAGGAGTTGCGTGCTCTGGCCAATCACTACGCCAATGTTGGCGATGGAGCGGCGCGTTTTGAAGTGTGCATCGTGCCTGGCGGTCCAGCCGAAGTATTCTTCGCCGACCTTCTGCCAGCGACGATCTTCGCAGAACCCGTTCTCTGATCCGACGAAGTGGAAATAGGGACGCATGCCGCTGGCGGAAGTTTGGGCGAGCCATATGCGGGCTTCTTCGGCGTTCTTCGAAGCGTTGCGCCATCCGGGCGAGCCCGTAGAGTAGGCGGCCGTGACGTTGGCGGCGACTTTGCCGTCGAGTACGGCGTTGCATACGCGGCCCTGGAGACTGCAGCCCCAGATGGAAGGCTCGTCGTAGGTGCGGCCCTGGTTATCGGCTTGGAACCACGAGATGAGTTTTCCGATCCGGTCGAGGTTTGGGCCGCTGCGAACGTTGCCCCCGGAGTTGGCGAAGAAGAAGCTGTCCGGCTTTTTCTCTTTTGCGATGGCGTCGTACTTCTGCCAAAGCTCAAAGACGCGGTCGTTGAATGCCTGCCAGTAAGCCGGTGTGCCTGAGGGCGGGAGCTTGCTACAGACGCCGCAGTGGCACTCGGGCAGACTGCCGAGCGGGGGCCAACCATTGGCATAGAAGCAATCAACATCGTAGAGCGAGTTGATCTCGCGCATAACGGCGGGCACGTAGTCGTCCATGTAGGTGGAGAACATGCAGGTCTTGAAGAGGCGCGGGTCTTCCCCGCTATGCTGCGGCGAACTGTCTTTGTGGCGCATCGCCCACTCGGGATGAGCCTGGAGCGCGTCGCCCCAATTGAGATCGGGGCTCATTCGGGCGACGACCCGCATGCCACGTTTTCTGGCCGCGGCTACACACTCGCCGAAGAAGTCGCGGCCGTTGAGGAATTTTCCGTGGCGATGATAAGGGACCTTAGAGGGATAGAAGGCAAGTATTCCGGTGACGCTGATGAAGACGAGATCGGCCTGGGCGCGGTGCCAGTAGTCAGCCCACGCTTCGATGTCCATGACAGCGGGATCATGCTCGGTCATGTTGCTCTGACCGACGCGGCGGACTTTTTGCTGCCAGGGTTCGGAGGCGGAATCTGGCGGAGCCAGGCGAGCTGGGATCGCGACGAGATTGGGAGTTGCGAATGCATCGCTTCCGAACGGAGTTTCGGTGGCCGCGAGAACTGCAGCATCGTCGAGATTGGTCAGTGCGGCGGAGACGGGAATGGCGGCGCTGGTGGTGAGGCCGGCTTTGAGGAAGGAGCGGCGGTTGAGCATGGATTCTCCTCAGGAGTTTCTACGTTGGCAAGTGTACTGAAGATGTCCGGTCAATGATTAGCGGGTCCGGAGAATTACGGATTCGCACAATTACACTGAGGGGAACGGAGAAACGAAGCTCGCATGGACAAATTTGTAATTCGCGGCGGAAATCCACTGGTCGGGACAATTCGCGTATCAGGAGCGAAGAACTCTGCCCTGCCCTGCATGGCAGCGGCGATTCTAACCAAGGAGGAGGTCGTCCTCGAGAATATCCCCGATGTCCGCGATATAGAGACGGAGCGGAAACTGTTGGTGGCAATGGGCGCGGAGATTGAGCTCGGGACCGGAAGCGCCGATCACCGGACTCGCATCAGCTTTCGCACATTGTCGAATGCCGAGGCTAAGTACGAGATCGTGAAAACGATGCGGGCGAGTTCTCTGGTGCTGGGGCCGCTGGTGGCACGCGCGGGAATGGCGCGGGTCGCGATGCCAGGTGGATGTGCGATCGGGGGGCGGCCGATCGATCTGCATATCAAGGGACTGGAGAAGATGGGCGCGACAATTGCGCAGGAGCACGGGTACCTGGAGGCGCGGGCGGAGAAGCTGAAAGGCGCGCACATCGTGTTCGACAAAATAACGGTGACCGGGACGGAGGATCTGCTGATGGCCGCCGTGCTGGCCGAGGGCGAGACTCTCATGGAGAATTGCGCGCGAGAGCCAGAGGTCTGCGACTTGGCTGCGCTGCTGGCAGCGATGGGAGCGAAGATCGAGGGCGCGGGGACATCAACGATTCGGGTGCAGGGTGTGACGAGGCTGGGTGGGGCGCACTACAGGATCAACCCCGATCGCATCGAAGCGGGGACGTTTCTCGTTGCTGGTGCGATTACGGGAGGCGACATCACGGTGAGTGATTGCAATCCGGATCATCTGGGGGCGGTGATTTCGAAGTTGGGCGAGGCGGGAGCGAAAACGGAGATTCTGGGGCAGGACAGTGTGCGGGTTCGGAGCGATGGGAAGCTGAAGGCTGCGGATATTTCGACGGAGGAGTATCCGGGATTTCCGACGGATATGCAGGCGCAATACATGGCTCTGGCAACGCAGGCGGATGGGGTCAGCACCATCAAGGAAAATATCTTTGAGAACCGGTTCATGCATGTTCAGGAGCTGGTGCGCATGGGAGCGAATATCAAGGTGGATGGACGGACGGCCACCGTGCGCGGACCAGCACAGCTTTCGGCTGCGGCGGTGATGTGCTCTGATCTACGCGCGTCGGCGTCGCTGGTGCTGGCTGCGCTGGTGGCGGATGGTGAGTCGATTCTGGATCGCGTTTACCATATGGACCGCGGATATGAGCGGATCGAGCAGAAGCTTGAGAGTGTGGGAGCGCAGATTCGTCGGATGGGGAACGTGTTTGGTTGATGCTTCCCTGCCTCGCCGTGCGAATCCTTCTCACGGCTTCTTGTGACTCTAATCACGGCTGGGGCGTAGACCTGGCGCTATGATGTTCGGCTAATCTGCCGGCCATCCGCTCACGTGTCCCCGGCTGAGGCGTTTCCATGTTCGTTTGTCATGGGAACAGCGGCGTTGGGCGCGTGCGATGATTGGCGGCCGTCGCAAGGAGGGTCGCAGCCATGAAGCGCAACGGCAAGAAGATTGTCGTCATCGGTGGGGGTATCGCCGGATTGAGCGCGGCCGTATACGCCCTGAAGTGCGGATATGAAGTTGAGGTCCTCGAGATGAACAGTATGGCTGGCGGACTGGCCATGAGCTGGCATCGCGGGCCCTATACGTTTGAGACGTGTCTGCACTGGCTGATCGGGTCAAAGCCGGGCGGCGAATTCAACCAGGTCTGGAAGGAACTCGTCGATTTGGACAAGCTCACGTTCATCAACCCACATGAGTTTGTTCGTATCGAAACGGAAGATGGCGACAGCCTGCGTGTTTACACGAACGCGGACATGCTGGAAGCAGAGCTGCTGAGACGCGCTCCGGATGACCTTGCCGCGATTGGGGACTTTATCCATGCGATCAGGACGTTCGGCAAGTTTCGAATGCTCGATCCGCCGGGCGGCCTCGCGGACAACTGGTTCAATATGCTGCGCGACATACCTGTTCTGCCCCTCCTGATGAAGTTGGGAAAGATGAGCGGGAAAGAGTATGGCGCTCGCTTCGCCGATCCACTTCTGCGGGGATTCTTCTCGACAGGAGATATGGGCAAGCTCACGGCAATTGCGATGGTGCTTTCGCTTGCATGGATGAATGAGAAGGATGCGGGCTATTGCATCGGCGGGTCTCAAGCATTGATCCGTCTGTTCGAGGCGAAGATCGCGGGACTCGGTGGCGTGGTCCGATTCAATGCAAGGGTTGAGAAGATCATTGTTGAGCAGGACCGCGCGATTGGAGTTCAGTTGCATGGATGCGAGGCACTTGCGGCGGATTGGGTGATTTCGGCAGCGGACGGGCATGCGACGATTTACGACATGCTTGGCGGGCGGTATGTCGATGATGCGATCAGAAGAATCTATGCTGAGTCGGAGACCTTCGCTTCGTATCTGCAGGTCTCGCTCGGCGTTGCATTGAAGTTGAAGGACCAGCCACCGATGTTGACTCGCGTTCTCCGGTCACCGATCGCTGTCGATCCGGAGACCGAACTCAGCCATGTGGGGTTCCGCTTCTTCCACTTCGATCCGACCTTTGCGCCTGCGGGCAAAACCGCGGTCACTTCGATTCTTCCTACGCGCAATTATCAATACTGGGAGAATCTGCAAAAGCAGGAGCCTGAGCGATATCGCGCGGAAAAGGCTCGGGTGGCCGAGGCGGTTGTCCATGTTCTGGAAGGACACATTCCGAGTATCCGTGAAGCGATCGAGGTGACGGATGTTTCCACGCCCGCGACGGTGATCCGCTATACGGGAAACTGGAAGGGCTCACAGGAGGGTTGGCTAATGCCGCCGGGGGCGGGATTGAAGCCCTTCCCGAACACTCTTCCGCATCTGGACGGGTTCTTCCTGATCGGACAGTGGACTATGCCGGGTGGAGGTCTTCCTTCAGGGCCGATGACAGCCCGTCCGGCAATCAAGGCGATCTGTAAGCGGGATCATGTTGCGTTTGAGGCGCACAAAACGGAGACGGTGGGGGCATGAACAGCAGCGCTTAGGCTACCAGCTCTTAGCCTTTAGCTTGTAGCCGGTAGCTGCGGGCTAGAGCGGTAGAGGACGTCCGGTCTCGATGAAGCGGGAACCATTTGGGGATTTGCGGCGTAGTTACCTGCATGAGATTTCCTGTCGCGATAACGTGCGCCGTTTTGTTGTGCGGCGTTGGCGGATTTGGGCAGACGACGGCCACATGCGATCAGACCTTAACCGCGCCCTTGCATGCAAGATCTCTGCTCGGTATTGAGTCGCGCCCCGCGGGGCTGGAGATTGTTGGAACAGACGAGGAGACAATCCGCGTCACCTGCGATGCACGCAACGGCGACAACGCGAACGCAAGCCGCATTCGATTGCGTTTTTCACCCAACGCAACCGGAGGCAAGCTCAAGATTGAGGGCGAGCATCTGAGGCATAATCACGGAGCGCAGATCCGGATTGAAGTTCCCAAGCGAACGAGCCTGATGGTGCGGATGTTTGCGGGCGAGATCAAGGTGGAGCAGGTCTCCGGCGATAAAGACATCACCGTCGGCGCAGGGCAGATCACAATTGATAACCACAACTGGAACTACCGCAGCGTGGATGCGTCGGTGAGTATCGGGCAGGTGAACGCGCCAATGTACGACGCGAACAAAGGAGGGTTCTTCCGGAGCGTTTCGAAGTCAACCCAGGGCGGTGAGTATCGCCTGCATGCCCATGTGACGACAGGTCAGATCGATCTGAAAGGAAAACGCACGGAGCCCGGTAGCACGCCCAAGCCAGATTGAGCGACTTTCGTTCAAGCTGGTGTGAGTGGCTCATTCATCCGGCGCTGAGCGTTTACGGCTTAGCTTTTGTACGGGTCCAGTATCTTGAGCGGATCTGATTCTCCTCTTTTGAATGAGATGCTTCAGGTTGCGTGTTACGCAGCTTGCATCGGTACAATGACCGAATGGCAGAGACCTGGGGCGATGTTGTTGAGAAGCTGAAGGCGGTTGCGGGAGAGCGCGGCAAGCCGATCACGGACGAACAGGCTAAAGAAGTCATCACGCGGGAGTATCGCGAGCTCTTCCCAGAGGGCTTCGATCCAATCGACCCCGCCCCCGATATCTCCGACGAGGAATACGACAACCTGGCTGATCTCACAAATCTGGATCAGTAATCGACGGTCGGAACAGGCTGTAGACGGCGCGCGCTAATCCAGAGATGAAGCGCGATCCGTCCGCAGGCGAACCTCGATGGTTTTGAGGGCGACAGCGATTCCGCCGAAGATGAGCGCGACGGAAATGGCGTCGGTTTCTCCGATGAGACGCGTACCGCGGCTGAACGTAGTGATGAGGTGCGTTGCGAGGAGAAATGCCAGGCCGGTGAGAGTCATCAGGATTGCCGTTGTGCTGCACAAGAGCAGGAGAATACTCGGGGCGGATCTGGTCGCGACATTCATCGAACACCCTCCTGAGATTTCCAGTGGACTATACGGTACACCGGGAGTTGGAATGCTTCGACGACCCTCTGGTAATGGGGCTATTACGAATTCCAATTGCGATTGGGACCAAGGTCATGAATTCGGCGCCTAAGGTAGCCGTGACGTGAAACTCTGGCGGGAATGTGATTGCAGAAATCAGCTCCTCAGTCCCTTTCCAATGTTCCTTTTCTTCTATGATTTGCGCGCGAGTTTGAATCAGGTGTTCTCATTGATTGGGACTTGCTAGAATTCTCGCCATTCGGCGGGCGGTGATGTTCTTCGGGGCTGGCAACGCCTTGCGGTAGCCGTGTATTGCAGGCCGGCCCTGCTCGAATTGTGCGGGAGGCTTGATGGAAGTTGAGGCATGGGGCAAAGAGGCGCATTGAGGTTTCTTGGCTTTGGACAAGTACAGTCAGGGATACGAGGAAAATCTTTGAAATCGAGCAGATGCAAATGAGGCACATCCTGGTGACGGGCGCGACGGGCAAGGTAGGCAGCAACTTGGTTCGCCGCATTCTGAAGGAGCCTACGCATGGCGATTCGATCGTTCGAGTGCTTTGTCACAATCGGCAATTGGAACAGCATGCTCGCGTACAGGTCATAACGGGGAGCATCAGCGAACGGGCGGTGGTACGCCAGGCTATGGCGGGTGTGACGCATGTGGTTCACTGTGCAACCTGCAAGGAAACCGAAGACGATGTGATGGACGTGACGGTCAAAGGACTCTTTTGGCTACTGGAAGAGAGTCGGCGAAGCAGCGCGTTTCAGCAGTTCATTTTGATCGGCGGCGATGCGGCGCTCGGCCACTTCTTCTATCCAAACCCGGTTCCAGTAACAGAGCAGCAGAAGCACACCTCGTATCCAGGCTGCTATCCGCTATCGAAGGTGCTGGAAGAGGTGATGCTGGAGCAGTACTACGTCCAGTACGACCTGAACGGCTGCTGCCTCAGGGCTCCATGGATTATGGAGAAGGACGATTTCAAATACTCCCTCAGCTTTGGTGAGGATGTTTTTGGCGGACCGCGCTGGCGAGATCTGGTGGGACCGGAGGCGGCGGAAAAATACCAGCGAAGCCAGACCGTTCCGGTGATGCTTGATCCTGATGGAGCGCCGGTGAAGCGCAACTTTGTGCACGTAACGGATCTTGTGGAGGCCATACTGATGGCTCTGGATCATCCGAAGTCAAGGCAGCAGACCTTCAACATCTGCATGGATGAGCCAGTGGATTATCGAGAAATAGCAAAGTATCTGAGAGCGACGCGCGGAATGCCGAGCGTCGATGTGAAGACGCAGTATCACTCCACATGGCTGGACAATACCAAGGCGAAGCTGCTGCTGGGATGGAGACCACGTGTAGATCTGGTTCGTTTGATCGAAGACGCGTGGACATTTCAAAGGGCTGAAGCTGACCCGAGGAAGGTGTGGTACCTGGGCTAAGAAAGTGGCAAGGCCAACAAACGCGGAGCAATCCCGCCGGAACACCGCCCAGAAAGCGAAGACGTACGTGCTGCACAGGCGGGTTTATTTCTGGGGGAGCTCGAGGGAGGCGGTGAGGGAGGCTACTCGGTCAACGTGGTGACTGCGGCACCAGGAGACGAGGCCTTTGGCGAGGCGCTCCGTGGCGCGGGGGTCGGCGTAGCTGGCTGTGCCGACTTGAATCGCGGTGGCTCCGGCGAGCATGAATTCGATGGCGTCCTCAGGAGTGATGATTCCGCCGAGGCCGATGATGGGGATCGAGACAGCCTTCGATGCCTCGTAGACCATGCGCACGGCGATGGGCTTGATGGCGGGACCTGAGAGGCCTCCGGTGACATTGGTGAGACGCGGCTTGCGTGTCTCCACGTCGATGGACATGGCAAGGAACGTGTTGACGAGGCTGATGGCGTCGGCGCCGGACTGCGCGCAGGTGCGGGCCATCTGTGCGATGGAAGTGACATTGGGCGAAAGCTTGACGATGATGGGGCGCTTTGAGACTGCTTTGACTTCGCGGACGAGGTACTCGAGCGAGCCGCAATCGGAGCCGAAGGCCATGCCGCCAGCATGGACGTTGGGGCAGGAGACATTGAGTTCGTAGGCGGCGATACCGTCCGCGTCGTTGAGGCGCTCGACTACGCCTTTGTATTCGCCCACGGTGTAGCCGAAGACGTTGACGATGCACTTGCAGGATGGGTAGTTGCGAAGCGCGGGGAGCTTCTTATCAATGAACTCGGCGACGCCGATGTTCTGAAGGCCGATGGCGTTGATCATACCTGCGGCCGTTTGAATGATACGGGGCGCGGGGTGTCCTTGGATGGGCTCCAGCGAGATGCCCTTGGTGACGAAGGCTCCGATGCGTTCGAGGGAGATGATCTCCTCGAATTCAATGCCGTACCCGAAGGTGCCGCTGGCGGCGATGACCGGGCTGGTCAACTCGATGCCAGCGAACTGCACTTTCATGTCGGGTTTCACGCGCGGAGTTTGTCCTTAGGGCCTGTGAGGTACTGGTTTGTTCTGCTCCGGTTGAAGAGCGATGGTGAGCACACGGCCGACGGCAGCGGAGGGGAAATTAATGCCCAGTTCCGCGGCGAAGGTGGTTGCCAGGTCAACGGGAGCCACACGTTCATGATACTCGCCGGGAACGAACGGGATTCCGTAGAAGGCGAGGGGGACATGACGGTCGTAAGACCATGGGCTGAAGTGGGTTGTCCCGCCCCAGGCACGGACGTCCTCCATCTGGTACCCGCCGAGGAGGAGCATGACGAACCAGTTGCCGTGGTAGGCGTAGCTGTGTGCGAGCTCGCGACCCATCTCGGTTTGGGGAAGCTGACCGTAGGCCATCTGAAGGCGGGTGTATGCGCCAGCGAATTGCGGGGCCGGCGGAAGGCGGTGCTGAGATCGCTGGGTATGGTCGGGCTGTCCGGCTTTCAGCATTGGGAATGGTGCGGGATTTTGCGCATCGACGATTTCGGGGAGGAGCGATGCTACTTCTTCTTCGGCGGCTTGTTCGGTGATGTGGACTTTCTCAAAGGCATGTTTGTTGAGATTGATGTAGGGGAGTTCGGGGCCGGGCATGAGGTATTGAACATGAGCGCCGGGAGAGTGGCGCTGGTTGAGTTCTTCTTCGAGCCGCTCATAGACGGTCTTCATCGTGAGCATGGCGGAGTTCATGCCGAGCTTGGCCGCTTCATCCGCGATGGGGGCGATGCCGTGATCGGCGGAGAGGGCGAGCCAGACGTTCTGGAGGCCGATGTTCTGATCGAGCCAGGTAAAGAACCTGTCGAACTGGCCGTCGAGGGCGAGGATCATCTGATTCTCGGAGTCGGAATCGGGGCCGAATCTGTGGCCCTGAATGTCGTTTGCCGATAGTGAAATTGTGAGGAGATCGGTGACGCCACGCTGTCCGAGGTTTTCGCCTTTTATAAGCGCCTTGGCGAAGTCGAACTCGTAGGAGTTGGCGGCAGGTGTGCGGCCTACGGCGTCGAAGAACTTGTTAGTGCCGACGGCGTTGGCTTCGCGCTCGGCTTGTGTGATGCGATCGCTGGAATTGAATTGGGTTGCCCAGTCGGGCAAATGATCCATGTAGTAGGTGGAGGTGATGAACTGGCCGGAGGAAGGATCGATCCAGAATGCGCCGTTGGCGGCGTGGCCGGGAGGGAGAATGGCGGCGCGATCTTTGAGGGAGACCCCGAAAACCTTGGCTTTGCCCTGAGTGGCAAGGCGGAGTTCGTCGCCGAGTGTGGAAGCGCGAAGATTTAGAGGCGATGCCCCGGGCGCGTGATTGGTCGAGGGGATTCCGACGATTTGATAGCGCTCGTCTTGAACTGAGGTGACTTTGACTTCGTCGGAGCGGGAGGCGTCCCACCACTCGTTGGATTCGATGCCGTGTCCGTCGGAATAGGCTCCGGTACCGATGGTGGCGTGTCCCGGGGCGGTTTTGGTGTTGGCGTAGTCGTAGTAGCAATCGGTGAACCATGCGCCCTGGTTCATGAAGAGATTGAAGCCGCGGTTTTTGAATTGAGCGCGCTGCCGGTTGAGGTAGTCACCGCGAAACTGATCGATGACGATGATGACGACGAGTTTGGGTTTGCCGACGTAGGCCTGAGCGTGAACGGGACTCGAAGAGGATATCGAGAGGAGGATGATGAGGGAGATTGCGAGGGTGTGATAAAGAGAGCGAGACAGGAAACCGGAGCGCAGGAACATGCACCCATTCTAAACAGCGCACGGTGAATGGAATGTGATGAGGCTTTATCGGTCCATGCTGGGAGGCTTTTGGTGTCCCATGTCTCTAATGACGGAGACATGGGCACCCAGCACTAGGACTGGAGTCCGTTGCACCGGGCGAACATTCTTAGGCCGAGAGAGGTGGGAGTGGTGCGGGTTTTGCTTCGGTCGCTCATGGCAACGTAGGAGGGTCGAGCAGATTCAGCGAAGAGGCCTACGGAGGAGAGCTGACCAATGGTTTGTTGGATTCGCGAGAAACTGTGCGAGTCGGCGGCTTCCATGAGCTCTTCAGAGGTCGAGTCGAGATCGAGGGCCGCTTCGGATTGTCCGGATGCGAGGGCTTCCACACCGCGGCGGCAGGCGAAGGAAAAGATGCGGAGATGGATGGGCGTGAGGCGGGCGAGGAGGTCGATGAACTGGAGGTTCGATCGGTCTTTGCCATCGGCGCTGCACGAGGAGACGAGGAGACCGGCCCACATTCTGCGGATCCAGTCTTCGTCGATCCATGATCCGCCTTCGATGATGCGGACAATGATTTCTGAAGAGACAAAGGGCTGGGCTACATGACCGCTGCGAAGGAGGATGTCTTCGGCCTGTAGGGCGATCTCGACGGCACTGGTTACGCGCTTGTTGCTGAGGCGCTCGAGAAGCGCGTGATTGACTTCATTGGCGGACCACGGGCAGAGTCGGCGGAGGAAGCCGAGGGCACGGGCGAGGCGGAGTTCGCGGAGAATGAAGTCGGCTTCGGATTCGTCGGAGCGTTTGGTTTTAGCGCGCTGCCATGGCTGGAATTCTGTGCCCTCAGGGAAGACAAATGCGACGCCTACGCCTTCTCTATCGCGTCGGACGATGCGGGCTTGAATGCTGACGCGATGTTCGGAGTCTTTATCGGTTGCGCCTTCTTTGACGAGGACGAGAGAGATGACTTCGCCCTGCTGCCACGGGCGGTCGGTCTGGATGAAGAGGCCCGGCGGGCAGATGTCGCGGACATTGTAGCGACGGGCTGAGTCGCCGCTTGCTTCATAGGCTTGAAGTCCCTGCAGAACGAGGCGGATGATTTTGCGCCGCTCTGGGAGAGGCTCGTCGAGGGCGAGCCAGCGGACAACTTTGTTGCCGAGGTGTTCCCTCTTCTTTTCGTCCTGGCGGGCGGACTTCTTTTTCGCTTTGCCCGACGGCGGTGCGGAAGTGGAGGCGACCTTTACATATGCCTTCTCGGCAGCTTCTCTGCTGCGAGCAATAAGCTCTTCAGTTGCGCTAAGAACGGGCGTCTCGGGTGCAGGATCAGGTTGGATGCCAGAAGAAGAGATGGGCAGCCCGGGAGGATCCTGCTCGGGAGAATCGGATTTGACCACGGCGCGTTCCTGGACTGCGACCTGGGTCAGGTTGATAGTGGAGGGCGTTGCTTCGGGAGCTTCGGGGGCCTCGGAAGAATTGACGTTGCTGCTGGTGAGTGGTTGGGGATTCCGCGATTCGGATTCGACGACGGTTCCAGTTGACTTAGGTTCTTCAGGTTCCAAGAGCAGCGGAGCTGCGGTTGCGGTTGCGACCTGCCAGGTGCTGGCGAGCGCCAGAGTGAAGCCGCTTCCAGAGCCCATGGCGGGCGGTTGGACAGGAAGGGTGGATTTCTGAGTGAAGAAGGGTGTCGGCTCGAAACTAAGGGCGGGAAGAGCTACGGTGCTCGCCAACTCGGTGTCCGACGAATTTCTTAGCTCAGTGCTAGAGGAGCGGGTGCGCTCTGACGCTGGATTGAATTTGGCAATGCGCAGGTCGAATTCATCTTCAGAACAGATGAGGAGCTGATCGCCTTCAGAGGTGTTGTTCGAAGCTAGGAAGCCAAGAGGCAGGATGAGTGCGCTGGCGGCGTGGGGATGAAACTTGGGCAGCGGGATACCCGGAGGCAATTCCACCGCCTGGAGGATGTTCAGATCGGAATCGAGGTAAGCGAAATCCAGCGGGAATATGCGGACGATCTGCGGAGAGTGCTGAAGATTGGTGAGCCAAAATGCGGCTTCGGGATTCTGGGCGAGGCCATCCAGGATGACCTTCATGAGCTTGAATGGTTCACCACCGCAATCGGCAAGAGTAATTCGCAGGCCCAGGCGTTGGGTCTTCGAGGCGTTGTATGCACGGCAAAACGTCGCTTCCATTTGCGTCGCAATCATCAGGGAAGAGTCCGTGTTCAAAGAAAATGCGTTCCGATTGCCTCGATTCCGGGAGAGGTTCGAGTGCTGGCCGAAGTTAGAAGATAGCATTGGAAGGGATCGGAGTGGTATTCCACAAAGGTTAGTGACTGCGCAGGGGTACTCGTTTCAGAGGGTACTATCGATGTGGAAGTTATTTCGTTTGTATGCAGTTGATTATCGTGATTTGCTCGTGTTTTGAGTGAGGGCTGGTTGTGGAAATCCGGGGCTGGGTGGCTGAGGATCAGAGTTTTGGCAGGTACCAGGTGTGTTCTATCGCCAGCTTACGGCGAGGTGCCAGCGGAGATTGTACTTCTCCGTTTTGACCAGGACGGTCTCGTATTCCCGTAGTTCCAAAAGCACAGGCTGAGTTTCCGATCCAAACGAAGCAGGTGAGTCGGAAAGGAAGCGGATAAACGCTCTTACAGTTGTCAGGCCCTCGGTGGGGTTGAACCATTGGGGCTCTGGCAGATGATGAGCCCACTCGGGATCTCCGGCGCCTTGTTCCAGCAGCACGCACATGGAGTTCTCATCCGCAGAAAAGAACTGGAGCAGCGGAGGGACGCAGAGCGATTCAGCGAGGCGCTCCAATGCATCCTCATTGCGTGCAAGGGCATGGCCATTGACGAAGATATCAAAGCCGGGGTCTTCCCCTTCTACGACTATGTATAAGCTCGCTGCCATATTCCTGATTGAACACCTAGTTTCCCTCAGGTTTTCCAAAGGTTCAATCTTTTCCGTGAGTGCAAGATTACGCAAGTTTGGTATGAACCCAGTTCGCCATACAACGAAAGAGGTACGATCCGCAGTCATAATTAGAAACGCAACTAGAATTAGAGGCACCATTATTGGTGCGCTGAGGTCTTTTGAAACCTCATTCTCTTTTCGCTGAGGATCTTTCGTGGTGGATTGGAGCAAACTACCGGATCTGGCTGCCGTTGCCGCGCTTACGTGCGCATTCGCATCCGTTGCGCGCCGCGGGCAGACCACTACCTCTCGCCACTGGCTGATGGGGTGGGTCCTGATTGCGGTCCATTTCGCCGCTTCTATTTTCCGGTTCTCTCCGGGACTCTGGGGCACCCTGGCAGGGGATACCGGACTGATCAGCCTGGCAGCCGCCGGTGTGGTTTTTATGTGGGCCTCGGTCCCCTATCGAATGGAACGGTCAAGCCAATGGATGTTGGCTTCCCTTCTTGGCACAAACATGGTCTACATCATATTGCTGGGAAGCGAACATCCGGCTGTATGGGCTCTTGATATAGCTGCTGTACTGTTCGGTGCGGCACCGCTTGCCATCGCTCTAGGCGCGCGCAGGAATTTTACGCATGTGCTGCGGTGGCTGCTGGTGGGACTCTACTGCGTGTTGTCGGTCTTCCTGCTTGCGTTCCAGAATCGACCGGGCAACGGGCTGGCCTTGGCGGCGAATGCCGTCCTTTTTGCGGTCTACTTCGGATGCTGCATTCACGTCTGGTACAGCTACCGGGGGCGTGGAAGCGCCGGATCCCTTATCAGCATTATTGGATTCATGGGATGGGCTGCGGTATTCGTCGTTGGTCCGTTTATTAACTCATTTGCTCCCGCAGTACGGATTGAGACTGAGGTCTGGAACCTTCCCAAGTACGTGGTAGCGGTGGGAATGATCCTGCTTCTTCTGGAAGATCAGATCGAGCACAATAAGTACCTTGCGCTGCACGATGAACTTACCGGGCTTCCAAACCGCAGGCTGTTCCTCGACCGCCTGTCGCTTTCGCTGGAGCGGGCGCGCCGCATGGAGTCAAAGGCAGCTCTGCTTGTGATTGATCTGAATCACTTCAAGCAAGTGAATGACAGCCTGGGTCATCATGCCGGCGATTTGCTTCTCAGGAAGGTGAGCGAGATTTTCTCGAGCCGGGTGCGCCGTTCGGATACGGTGGCACGCACGGGCGGCGATGAGTTCTCTCTGATTCTCGAAGAGCCGACGAATCGGTCCAATGCGAAACTTGTGGCGAAGTCGCTGATGGAGATGCTGCGCGAACCGCTGCAGATTGGGGATAACACGGTGCAGGTTGGGGCCAGCATCGGCGTTGCGGTGTTTCCTGACGATGCGACGGATATTGAATCGCTCTGCATCGCGGCGGATCTGCGGATGTATGACACTAAGAACGAATCGCGTGATGCAGCGGCGGATAGGCTGCCGGTAAGGTCGGAGCGGCCTCTGGAGTCACATGGTGGCGAGAGTGCCGGATTCAAGATGGCTGCGCATGCGCCTAAGTCTAGCTGAAATTTAAGAACAAGAGAAACGCCCGGGACTGGCCCGGGCGTTTTTGTTTATTCGCAGCTGACTAGGGCTGGGTTATTCAGCCTCTACCGCCGCCGCTACCCTGGCCCCCACGACCACCGCGACGACGACGGCGTCTTCTGTTGTTGGCACCGGGGCCGCCAGGGCCACCGCCGGGACGAGGTCCGGTTCCCTGCCCTGCAACGACGGGAGCACCGTCAGCACGGTTGAAGTTAGGTTCGTTCTCTTCGTCGAACTCTTCACCGCCCTCTTCGTCGTCGAAGTCCTCACCGCCCTCAATCAGAATCGTGCTCTGGTTGGAGCGGGGCTGACGCTCGTCGAATTCGTTACGCGGACGGGAGGCTCTCGGAGGCCTTGGGGCTTCTTCGGACCCGCTGCTGACCGGGGCACCTGGGCCGGCTTCCCCATTGTCGACGGGTGCGCCGGAAGCTGCCGCCAGCTTTGCTTTCTGCTCTCTGATCAGGGCCTTGCGGCTGAGCTTGATGCGGTTGCCCTCAATGGCGAGAACCTTGACCATGACCTGATCGCCTTCGCGCAACTCATCTTTCACTTCCTTGACGCGATGCTCCGCGATCTCGGAGATGTGCAGGAGCCCGTCGGTTCCAGGGAACAGCTCGACGAATGCGCCGAACTCCGCGATCCGGACAACTTTGCCGAGGTATACCTTGCCGATCTCGGGGACAGCTGTGATGTTGCCGATCATCTCGAGCGCGCGCTTGAGGCCGTCGGCGTCGCTGGAAGCCACGCTGACCTTGCCGGTATCGTCGACATCGATCTTCGCGCCAGTCTGCTCGACGATGCCACGGATGGTAGCGCCGCCCTTGCCGATCAGGTCGCGGATCTTGTCAGTGGGAATCATGAGCGTCTCGATGCGCGGAGCGTATTGCGAGCGCTCTGTGCGGGGGCCGCTCAACTCGGCATCCATCTTATCAAGCAGGAAGAGTCGGCCGCGCTTGGCCTGCTCCATTGCCTGTTGAAGGATTTCGCGCGTGAGGCCGCCGATCTTGATATCCATCTGAAGGGCGGTAATGCCTTTGCGAGTTCCGGCAACCTTGAAGTCCATGTCGCCGTAGTGATCTTCAGCTCCGGCAATGTCGGTAAGGATGGCGTAGTCGTCGCCTTCCTTCACCAAACCCATGGCAACGCCTGCGACTGCGCCGGCGAGGGGAATGCCCGCGTCGAACAGCGCGAGGCTGGCGCCGCAGACGGAGGCCATCGAGGAAGAGCCGTTGGACTCGAGAATGTCGGAGACGATGCGGATTGTGTAGGGCTGATCGGCTCCTTCCGGGAGAACAGCCGTGATCGCCCGTTCCGCCAAAGCTCCGTGACCGACTTCACGCCGGCCTACGCCGGACATACGTCCTGTTTCACCCACGCTGAAGGGCGGGAAGTTGTAGTGAAGCATGAAGTTCTTCTTCTTCTCGCCTTCGAAGCTCTCGAGACGCTGACCTTCATCAGCGGTGCCGAGGGTGGCGGTAACGAGCGCCTGAGTCTCACCGCGAGTGAAGAGGGCCGAACCGTGGGTGCGGGGAAGAACTTTAGTCTCGATGGAGATGGGCCGGATTTCGTCAAAGGCGCGGCGGTCGGGACGAATGCGCTCCTTCGTTACCTGCTCACGGAAGGTGCGCTCGCGCAGGGCTTCATAGTAGTGTGCCAGCTTCTTCTTGGCGTCGGGATCGTCAGCGGGTAGATCGGAGGCCAGTTCATCCTTGATCTGCTTAATGAGCGAATAGCTTTCGATTTTGCTGTGCGCCTTGGTATCGAGGGCGTCCTTGAGGCGCTCGCCGACTTTGCTCTTGAGGCCGTTGTAGTACTCCTCATCGAACACGGGAGCGTTGAAGGAGCGTTTCTGCTTTCCTGCTTTGGAGACGAGCTCTTCGATGGCGGAGCAGATTTTCTTGATCTCTTCGTGACCGAATTCGATGGCGGCGAGGATGACATCTTCGGTCTCCTCTTTTGCGCCGGACTCGATCATCACGATGCCGTCCTTGTGACCGACGACCATGATGTTGACGGTGGTGTTGGCGCGCTCCTCATAGGTCGGGTTGATCACGAACTCGCCATTGACGCGGCCTACGCGGACAGCTCCAACCGTGGCGCCGAACGGGATGTCGGAAAGGGCCAGGGCAGCGGCGGCGGCATTGATGCCGATCACGTCGGGGTCGTTCTGCTTGTCCGCGGAGAAGACGAGTGCGATGACCTGGGTCTCGTTGCGGAAACCTTCCGGGAAGAGCGGGCGGATGGGACGATCGATCTGACGGGCAGTCAGGATCTCCTTTTCGCTCGGCCGGCCTTCACGCTTGATGAAGCCGCCGGGGATGCGGCCGCCGGCGTATGTGTACTCGCGGTAGTCCACGGTAAGGGGGAAGAAATCGATGCCTTCGCGCTGGTCGGGAGACGCAACCGCGGTGGCCAGAACCACGGTCTCGCCCGTGGATACCAGTGCAGCGCCGGAAGCCTGCTTGGCCATGCGCCCGGTCTCAAAGACCAGCCGCTTGCCGCCAGCAAGCTCGACTGTCACTTCTTGTTTAGACATAGTGTCCTCGTTTCATTTTGTCGCTTGGGAAACTTGAAGGTTGGGCGGTACCGGAATCGCAGGATTTCGATCCATAGAGAAGCGCCGTCTCGAACGAGTGCTTCGAGGCGGCGTCTGTTTTGGTCTGAAGCTGGGACGCGGCTTGAAGAAAGCCGACAGTTCCACGCAAGCCCCGGCGCGATTGAAGATTTGCCAGGTACACCATGGCCCCGAATGCAGAATGTAGCGGGGCCATGACCAGGTTCCGGTCTGGGTGCTTCCGGTTCAACGTATGCTTTCTGATTTACTTGCGGATACCGAGCTTTGTGATTACGTCGCGGTAGCGATCGGAATCGTGCGCCTTCAGGTAATCCAGCAGGCGGCGGCGTTTGCTCACGAGCATCAGCAGGCCACGGCGGGATGCATGATCCTTCTTGTGCGTTTTGAAGTGCTCCGTAAGCTCGCCAATCCGCTCACTCAGAATCGCGATCTGGACTTCGGGGGAACCGGTGTCCGTATCGTGGGTGCGGAAGCGTTCAATCAATGATGTTTTCTTAGCAGTCGCCAGCACGGCGTGGGTAACTCCTCTTGCGTTCTCAGTCCACTCTCAAGTGTCTCCATAGAGATTATCATGAATGACTTGCACCACAAAACCAGCGGCGGGACCAGGCGTTGACAGGACAGGATTTCGGCTCAAGCGTTATGCCCTGAAAACCTAGATAATGGAGTCAATGCCCTTCACCATTTCCCATGCTGCTGCTGCGCTTCCTTTTCGACGCACACGCCTGGTTATGTCTGCTTTGGTCTTCGGCTGCGTTGCTCCTGACCTGGAGTATTTTCTATGGCTTCGGCCTCACGGACATTTCGGTCATACGCTGCCTGGATTGGTCTTATTCGATCTGCCCGCAGCACTGCTGTCTTTATTTCTGTTCCACAGATTTGCGAAGGCGCCGCTGGTGGCGTGCCTGCCTGCACGCCTGCGCGAACGACTACGCAATGGAGATCGAGTCGCGAGGCGGTCTTTCTCCTGGTTTGTTCTTGTCTGCGTATCGATCCTGATTGGATCGGCGACCCACATCCTCTGGGACTCGTTCACACACACGGATTATTGGCTCGGCCGGAACTGGTCGTTTCTGAGGCTGAATGTTCATGTGCCGGTATTTGGTTTTCGAGACTGGGCTGCGATTCTCCAGTACCTGAGTTCCGTGTTCGGAATGGTGGCGATTCTTTGGTGGTTTGTTCAGTGGTACCGGAATACTCCTCCGGTTCATTCAGAGACAGATCGCCCGGACGTTACCTGGCGTGATCGATGGGTGGTTGCGGGCTCGTTTGTTGCGGCGATTCTGGCGGGGTGCGTACGATCAGCTTTTGTTGGCTTGCCGCACGGAGTGCATGGATTTCAGCGGTTCCTGACGGACGCCTCGATCACCGCGATCAGCGTGTTCTGCATCGAGATCCTGATATACGGGTTTCTTCACAATCGTTTCGAGAGCGAATCGGAACCTGCATGAAGGCTTGCTGGTCGCGCGTGCTTCTGGGCTGCTCCAACAGATCCAGCGATGTGGGCAGGATTCGGGCGCGTCGAGGAATTGAAGGACGTGCCGGCTGATGCGGTGTACACGATTGTGGAGGGTGGAGGGATCAAGAGTGCTATGAAGCTTGGCGCTGCGGCGAGGTGAGTTGCTGGAGATCGGCTTCAATCTTCTCCGCGCCAGTAGTTTGCGCGGGCGATGATTTTGGCACCGTAATCATCGACAGTGCGCACGCGGATGGTGTGGAGGCCGGGGCTTGGATCGGTTGGGCTGAAGGTGATCAGGTATCGATTTCGAACTTCTTTCGCCGCGTCCATGATGCGCTCTTCAAAGCGATGATCGCCTACGAATGTCATGTATTCACCGCCGCTCATGATGGCGATCTGCTTGGCCACATTTTTCTTGAAAGCCTGAACCGCCATGACCAACGTGGAGACCATGCTCATCATGCGGTCTTCGCCCGAGTCTTTGATGTCGTGGGCGAACTCGGCTTTCGATGGCGAGTATGAGACGCTGACCACCAGCACATCAGAGCGTCCGATCTTGGATACGAGCTGTGCGGGCTTGGTGTGCTTGCTTCCGTGGTCGCGCTGTTCGCTGATAAGCAACAGCACGCGACGATATTGCTTGGGCTGATCCTCAAGCAGGTCGACTCCGTAACTGATAGTGTCCAGGATTGCGGCGCCGCCGTCGCCAGGCTCCAGTTGCTGGAGGCTCTGGTTGATTTCCTCTTCGGAATGCGTGTAGTCGTGAATGAGGCGCGGCACTGAGCTGAAGCCGACAAGGGCGGCCTGGCTCCGCGGATCGGAGAGAAACATCTCGAGCAGCGGGCCCATTTTGTTGAGCTTCTTAAATTCGAGCCAGCCGGATCGGCCTTCTTCCATGGCAATGACGAGGGCGATGGGTGCCGTGTCCAGCTCTTCCTGCACATGAATCTTCTGAGGAACACCATTGTCTTCGACGATGAAGTCCGACTGTTTGAGGCCGTAGACAATGCCGCCGCCGTGGGGCTTCTCGACCAACGTTGGGACGAGGACCTCGTTGGTGGTGACCCGGACGGTCGGCGCGGTGGCTTGCGAGCCGGGCATGGGCTTTGGGGCTTGCACCGGGGGCAATTGCGGCTGCTGCGCTCCGGGGGGTATGGGGCTGAGCAGGAGTGCCGCGAAGAGAAGCTGAAAGTGCCGGGTCAGTCCGAACCTCATCTCAATTGAGACCCCTGTCCCCGATCATAGGTGATCGCGGCGATGGACATCGGAAACGGGAGACCGACCCATAGTGCTCTAAATCACAATGTTGCCGGCAATATTCCGGGAGATGTGATCCTTTCGGGAGAACCGAGCTGGCTTTGATAACCGAAAAGTCTCTAATTGATTGCACCCTCGGGGGATACAGATAGGTACGGATGTGCACTAATGTTTGGTCACGGGAGTAAGGAGAAAGTCCCATGGGCCGAACCAATCAGGATGAGATTTATCTCAACGCATTCAATGCAGCCGTCGCACAGCGCGAACAGATTTATGCAGAAGCCGAGCGTTTGAAGAGCAGGAGAGCTCTTCTTGAAACTGCGGCCAGGGCCCTGGAACCGATCATCTATCCAGACGAATATCTGGAGACCAACAAGGATCAGGCCTCTTCATCTGTGGTCGAGATCGGACGTCCGGCACCAAGCCCCGAGGTCTGGAATCCCACACTGCCGGTCGAAGTTCAAAATGCTCCTTCAAAAGAGACACAGGAGCAGCACCCTGTACAAGCTGTGACGCAGGTTTACGTCCGTGGCGATGGTGAGCCGGATGAAGAGATTCAGCGGCGCATCAGCATCGCGATCGGACGATCCGCGGCGGACTGAGCCGCTCGCGCAAGAAGAGCGCAAGTGATCGCTATTCGATCAACGGCCTCGATGGCTTCGAGGCCGTTGCTATCGGGTGATGCGCTCGTAATGAACTTCGCGAGTCTCAAGCACGGAGCCAGATTCTGTAGCGATAAGTCACGACTCGTTCCTGACCTGGAGCCAATGTGATCTCCCAGCTCAGGCGGGATCTGGGGTTGTCGCTCTCAATTCCCTCGCCCAACTGCACTGTTTTTCCCTGGTCGGATTGGATCTCGGTTTTGCCACGGAGAGTTTTACCGATGGCGAGGTGTACCGCTTTCGACTTGTAGTTCTTGACCTTCAGCTTGCATTCGACGGTGACGAGGTCGTAGTTGTAGCCTCGACGGTGATTGATCTCAGGCTGGCGCGCGACTTCGCGCTCTTCGTGGCTCGCTCGAATGTCCGTGGCGACAGTGATGCGAAGCGTTGAGTTGGCGCCCTTCTGCGTGTAGGTGAGGGTGTCCTGCGAGATGGGTTTGTCGCCGGAGATGACAAGAGCGGGGGCACTGGTCCACGGGAATCTGGTGGAGTTCTTGAGGCGTATGGAGTGCCAGATGCTGTCGGCGCGGTTGCCGTCCTGCGGATTCTGATTGGGGTTGACGACATTGCCGAAGGCATCGACGCGGGGCTGGTCTTCGACTTCCCAGTTGTAGAGATGTTCATAGCCGACGCTGCCGGAGAAGACGTTGTATGTGGCGCGCTCTCCCTTTGCCAGTGTTACGTTGGAGCGGCTGTAAAGGAACAGGTCTTCTTCTGGCGAACTCGCCATTTCGTCGACACCGTTCACCAGAGAGATGGGAGCCGCCTCTTTTTCGTCAGCCATCATGACTTGCGCGTTGATGGCGTTGGAAAGCGCGCCAAAGGATTTCCTCCGATCGTAATCGCGTTCGGCGTCCTTCATGAAATCGACGAGGGATTGCTGAAGGCTCATGGGCGAGATGGTGTTGGAGTAGGCGAAGTTGGGAACGCCGACGACGAAGAAGAGCTGCGCATTCTGGAGGTCTTCAGCGTCGTCGGTGACGACGGCTTGCATGGTGATCTGCGCGTTGGTGTCGTCGGTGAGCGAGATGAGATAGGACGGAGTCCAGCCGAGACCGTGCTCGAGATAGCCCATGGACAGTTCTTCCTTCGCGGAGGCGCTCTTGAGCTTCAGGCGCAGGGCCTGGTTCTGACTTTGCACAGTTTCGTGAAGGATGGCGTCGTCGGGGAGGTTGGCCATGGAGATGCCGCCGAGCGGGAAGGCCATGAGGCGCTTCTCAGTGCGGAGGAGGAGGTAGTCTTCGTGCGGTTGCGGAGGGTAGCGGACGTCGGCGGGGACCATGGGGTTTGTGGTGGGGGTGGGTGCGGCGTTCTGGAGGCCGACGACTTCGCCGGTGTAGTCCTTCATCTGGTAAGTGATGGTGACGGTCTTGCCGGCGTTGGCGCGGAGGATTTCGCTGATGGACTGGATGGGACGCTGGGTGGCGGTGTTGTAGCGGTAGGCGACAATCTCATCGATTCTGGCTTCAGAATTCACCGGGGCGAGCCAGAGAGTGCCAAGGGTCGCAGCGGGGATGGGCGCGAGGCGCGCGATACCGCTGGAGAAGGGTATCTCACCCTGGCGAAGGACGAAGGCGAGGCCATTCTTGAAGGCTGCAACGGCGATGGTTTTGGGTAAGGGCGCGGGGGCTTCGGCGATTTCTCCGGCGAAGAGGGCGGGGGTGATCAAAACAAGGGCGAGCCGCAGGGCTTTCAGGGCGAGACGCATCGTTCATCCTCCAGAGTTCTGATCGGAGAACGGGGAGAGGGCGAGGGCTTGCAGGGATTCTTGTTTATCCGTGGGTGAGGCCTCTTCTCATTTGGGTCGGAACTCAGCGGCGGTGAATTCACAGGGTCTCGCGCAGACGGAAAGAGGAGCACGAACTGCGGGTTCCTTCGGCTTCGCTCAGGACAGGCTCTTCGACTCCTCGCTGCGCTCGTCGCTCAGGATGACAGTCGTGGTCGGCGACGTCGCACTCAAGGCCTCAGTTCCCCTCCCCTATGGGCGGCGGCGGGCTTCTTTTTGCACCTGGCCGGTCCAGAGGAGGAAGCTGAGGAGTTCCCACTTGGAGTGCCACATGAAGGCGAAGATGTCGCGGGTGCGGAGGGATTCAGCGGGCTTGCTGGAGTAGGTCTCGACTCGCCAGCGAAGGTATTCGCTGCGCCACGGCGCGAGGCGGTGGCCGCGCGTGGCGTTCCAGATGAACTTGAGTGCGCCGAACAAGGAGAGTACCTGTACCGAGGATAGCAGCGGGGCTGGCGGAAGCCGTAAGGGCGGGAAGCGGAGACCAAAAGGGGGTGTACCCCTATTCTGGCGGTAAGATCTTTGAAGTCAGAAGCTTGCGCGGCCGATGGTGCTCTAAGCCCTGTGCCTTCTGTGGCTTATGGCCAGAATCTAGAGCCTAAAGAACTTAGCTGGTCCAGTTCCCTTTTCGTCGCGGCGTCTGATCGGACCCGTCAAAGAAGGCCGGAACCACTGATGAATCAAGTATGACGAATTCTGCGAAATAGCCTGCAAAGGATTTGCACAGATCGCGGTTTTATTTCGCCGTGACCTCGCGGAGGTTTGAGCTTCTGAGTCGGCGCGACCGATTGCTTCATCCGTTATGAAGCGGGCCCAGGTACAACTGAATCGCTATCGGGAGCGCGGAGATCCTCGTTGATTCCCCGCCGTTGATGTGTGGTTTGGAGCGTTCCCTCGAGAGGCAATGGTGAAGAAACTGAGATTGCTTGGTGTGATGGCTCATCCGGATGATGAGTCGCTTGGCTTTGGAGGGGCGCTGGCGAAGTATGCGGCTGAGGGTGTGGAAACCTTTCTGGTGACAGCGACGCGCGGAGAGGCGGGGCGATTCGGTGCGGCCGGGAAGGGGCACGATGCGGCGGAGGTGGGGCGCGTGCGCGAGGCGGAATTGCGAGCTGCTGCTGCGGTGCTTAGAGTGCGCGAGGTTTCGGTCCTGGGGTGGCCGGATGGCGGCGTGGATCGCGTTCCGACTGCGAATGCTACTGCCGAGATTGTTTCGCATATACGGCGGATTCGACCGGACGTAGTGGTGACATTCGGGCCGGAGGGCGCATACGGACATCCCGATCACATTGCGATTTCGCAGTTCGCGACCGCGGCGGTTGTGTGCGCCGCACATGGTGATTACGCGGCAGGTGAATCTGCTCCGCATCGTGTAGCGAAGTTCTATTACATGGCCTGGGGCGCGGCGAAGTGGGCGGCGTACCAGGCTGCTTTCAAAAAGCTGACGATCACGGTGGATGGAGTGGAGCGACAGGCTACTCCGTGGGCGGACTGGGCGATGACTACCTCGATTGATACGCGCGCAGTGTGGCGGACGGTGTGGGATGCGGTGTGCCGACATGAGACGCAGATGTCGATTTACGAAAAGCTCGCTGAGCTTACAGAGGAAGAGCAGAGGTCGCTGTGGGGATCGCAGGAGTTTTATCGCGTGTTCTCAAGCGTGAATGGCGGGCGAGAGAGGGAGAGGGATTTGTTTGAGGGGTTGCGGTGAGGACGTGAGGTCAGGATCCTTGAGGCTGCTGCTCTTCTCCGTCTGCTCCATCATCGACCCACGTTGCGCCACATGAGTCACAATGCCAGGCGGCTTCTTGCGGGGGCACCGGAACAGCGAGAACATACAGAGACACAAGTGATACACCGCGTTCTGTCCCGTCGCCGAGTGTAACCTCGGCCGATCCGCAGTTCGGGCAGGCCGGCTGAACGAACACTTCCTCTGCGTTGTAGGGTATGTCCGGCGGAACGGGCTGCTCCAGAATCTCGCGTGCGGCTGCTTCATCGGACTCCGCAACCTGCAGGCGCATGCCGCCTACCAGGTTGGAGTAGAACCATTGCATGCGCACGAGGTTTTCATCCGCGATCCAGGCTTCGATACCGGCGGACTCTAAGAGCGAGCGTCCAGCGTAGGCCTCAGCGAAATCTCGATAGCTTCGCACCGTCACTATGCGACGGAGGTCCCATTCCTGCGGCTCTTCTACAACTGGCGGCTCAAGGCCGCGCCTTGCGAACTCCGCACGCAAAGCTGTCTGTGCAACTTCAAGCAGACCATCGTAGGAGTTAGCCAGTTCCATCAGCTCCGTCTCGCTCATCTGCGCATACTGCGCGGCGAGATCTTCTGGGGTGGGTGTCATGGAATGCAATGGTAGCAAGGATGAGAGCCGGCGGCTCTGCTACGAAGGTCCATAGAAAAGCAACGTGCTGGAATTGGTCGAACAGCTAAGAGGCTAGAAGAACCAGATGTGGGTCGGAGAATTCGCGCCCTGTACCGGTCTGCGCCCAAGAACTCAGCACCTGAATCAAAAATTCTCGAGAAGTGGCAGCAAACCCGTAGTTCTTCTCCGCCTGTTGGATTTCGTTTGCGGAACAGTGATGTTGTTCGGGCGAACCTCGACTGCACGCCGCGCATATGACTCGAACACTGCTCCAATTCTCGATTCCGATGTCGTTTTGATTACACATGTTGATCAACTGTCTCTCAGCGTCGGCGTTTTCCAGAGCAACTGCCGATTGAAACGTACTGTAGTTTGATCGTTTCCAAATCGCGAGTTCATCGAATACCGGATATTCCCGTTCACCTGATTTTCGAGTGCCCTCCACAGCACCATCGTTCAGTATGATGTCGCGGAACCGACGGTTCGAGTTTGGTAGCGGTACATTCAGAATCTCGATTCGTGCTGGGTCGATCCTTGTTCCCCACACAACCTCGCCTGAGTTATTGGGATCGAGCCTGACGCAGGCAGTGACAGGCGGCATCAAGACCTCATCAGAGCCATCCTCCAACTCAATTCCGCAACTCTTCCAAGCTCTCCGCGCGCGCGGCCAATCTTTGAGCGCGGTTGCGGCAATGCCGAGGTTCCACCAACTTGCTTCATCATTTGGGTCGAGAGTCG
Source organism: Occallatibacter sp. (assembly GCA_035496515.1). Lineage (GTDB taxonomy): Bacteria > Acidobacteriota > Terriglobia > Terriglobales > Acidobacteriaceae > Telmatobacter. The sequence goes on along the minus strand of DATJEO010000148.1, from coordinate 19,386 downwards.
CTGCACGTTCGTTGAATTGCAGGCTTGCCGACCAATCGCACAAATACTTCGCCTGTAGACCAAGGTTGTACCACGGACTACTCCAATGAGGGCGAAGTATCGCGGCGGAGCGGTAGAGGAGCCTTGCCGATCTTCTTTTTCCTCGGTTCTCACAACTATTGCCAAGGTCGTTCAATGATTGAGCCAAAACATTCAGCATTGACGGAAGTGTACACGTGGTACTCCTGGCCGAGTCGGCGGGTGTGCAACTAACCGTGATTCGCGTACAACCTGAGCCGGGTAACTTCCCTCCGACTTGACGGCTCAGAGCGTAACTCACGGAAGCAGATCCTTCGCTTACCACCCCCAAGCTGAAGGAAGACGCTTGGGCCCCGTGCACTCAGGATGACAGCCGTTTTTCTATGGCGAATTGTTCGAGACGCTTCGATAGACTTTGCTCTGGAGAGCTAGTAATGGATGTGAATGAGTTTCGTGCGGCGGGGCACAAGGTGGTGGACCGGCTAGCGGAGTATTTCGAGAGCATTGAGTCGAAGGCGGTGTTTCCGAATGCGGATCCGAAGATGATTCGCGGGTTGTTCGACGAGGCTCTGCCGGAGAAGCCGGAGACGATGGACGATGTGCTGGCGGAGCTCGAGGAGAAGCTGCTTCCCTACTGCACGCATGTGGGGCATCCGGGATACATGGGACTGATTACGCCGTCGCCGAATCCGGTGGGAGTGATTGGGGATTTTATCTGTTCGGCGTTGAATCAGAACCTGGGCGTGTATTCGATTGGGCCGTCGGCGGTGGCGATGGAGCGTCGCGTCGTGCGATGGCTGACGGATATGGTCGGGTATGGAGAAAAGGCGGGCGGGAATCTGACGAGTGGCGGGATGCTGGCGAACTTTATCGGGCTGAAGCTGGCACGGGACTGGGCTTCAAAGGATCGCGCGCAGGTTGAGGGCGTTCGTGAGCGGTGGGCTGTGTATGTGTCAGACCAGAGGCACGTGTCGGTGGACAAGGCGGTGGATGCGATTGGGCTAGGGCGCGAGGCGCTCAGGGCGCTGCCGACGGATGCGGAGTTTCGTTTAAGGATCGACGCGCTGGAGGATGCGATCGCGAAGGACAAGCGCGATGGCGTGCGGCCGATGTGCGTGGTGGGAATTTTCGGGACGACCAATACGGGTGCGGTGGATGATTTGCGCACGCTGCGAAGGATTGCGGATCGCGAGGGGATGTGGCTGCATGCGGATGCGGCGTATGGAGGAGGGATGCTGCTGTCGCATGCATTCGCGATGAAGGACGCGGAGTTGGAGATGGCGGATTCGGTGACGATCGATCCGCATAAGTGGTTCTATGCGCCGCTGGATGCGGGTGCAGTGCTGGTGAAGGATGAGGCGCGACTGACGAAGTCGTTCGGGATGAAGCCGGCGTATCTGACGGATGAGATGGAGGGCGCGGAGGAGCGGTACCAGTATTACGTGCACGGGTTCGAGCAGTCGCGGCGGTTCCGGAGCTTGAAGGTGTGGATGAGCTTCAAGCGGTATGGGACGGCGCAGATCGGCGAGTGGATCGATAACAATGTGCGGCAGGCGCGGCATTTATGGGAGCTGGTGAGGAAGGATGCGGAGTTTGAGGCGGCGAGTGAGCCGCCGATGTCGGCGATTTGTATTCGGTATGTGGGGCCGGGGGCCGACAAAGTTGACGAAAAGAAGCTGCATGCGGAGGTTGCGGATCGCGTGGAGCGGAGCGGGAAGTTCTGGATCGGGACGACGGAGCTGAAGGGGAGAATGTGGTTCCGGATTAATCCGGTGAATTTCAGGACGCGGCAGGAGCATATGGAGGGGTTGCTGGAGTTGTTGCGGGAGGAGTGCAGAGCGATACTCCAGGACTGAAGCCCCTCGCTTGTCGATCCTCATTCAGCAGCCTGAAGGCCGCTGCTCGCTCCGGTTTGTGAGCCGAGCTCTTCGTTCCCACCCTTGCTGCTCAAGGATGGGGCACCGGGCACCCGGCTGCTCGCTCCGGTTTGTGAGCCGAACTCTTCGTTCCAACCCTTGCTGCGCAAGGATGGTACACCCGCTTCTGCTAATTCCGCCTGGCGAGGAAGCGCTCCATGAACTTGGTGTCGAATTCGCCGGCGCGGAAGTCTGAGTCGGCGAAGATTTCCTGGTGGAGCGGAATCGAGGTGTCAATGCCCTGCACGATGAATTGCGAGAGAGCGCGCTCCATCTTGGCGATAGCTTCGTCGCGATCGACTCCGTGGACGATGAGCTTGGCGATGAGCGAGTCGTAATAGGGCGGGACGACGCCTTCGGCGTATTGCGCGGTGTCGACGCGAACACCATTGCCGCCGGGAACATTGAATGCGGTGATCTTGCCGGCGGAGGGCGTGAACCTGACGGGGTGCTCGGCGTTAATGCGGCACTCGATGGAATGGCCGCGGATCTCGATTTTATCGGGAAGAATATCGGAGAGACGCTCGCCGGATGCGATTCGAAGTTGAGCCTTCACGAGGTCGATACCGGTAATGGCTTCTGTGACCGGGTGCTCGACCTGGATGCGCGTGTTCATCTCGATGAAGTAGAGCTTCTTGTCTTCATCCATGAGGAACTCGATGGTGCCGGCGTTCTGATAGCCGATGTCGGTGAGGCTGCGGCAGAGGGTTTTGTGAATCTCTTCGCGGAGCTTGGGCGTGACCTGGAGCGAAGGCGCCTCTTCGATGAGCTTCTGATGACGGCGCTGGATGGAGCACTCACGTTCAAAGAGCGTGGTGACGTGGCCGTGCTCGTCGGCCAGTACCTGGAACTCGATGTGCCGCGGCTGCTCGATGAACTTCTCCATGTAGAGTTCGCCGTTGCCGAAGGCGTTGGCGGCTTCAGTGGAGGCGGAATGGTAGAGGTTCGGTAGTTCTTCAGCGCTGCGGACAATGCGCATGCCTCGGCCGCCACCGCCGGCTTTGGCTTTGAGGATGACGGGGTAGCCGATCTTGGAAGCAACGTCCTGCGCTTCTTCAGTGGAGGCGATGACGCCGTCGGAGCCGGGCAGGATCGGAACCTTTGCGGCTTTCATAGCCTGACGGGCTTTTTCTTTTTCTCCCATGAGGCGGGTTACTTCAGGCGGAGGTCCGATGAACTTGATGTTGGAGGCGCGGCAGACTTCGGCGAAATTTGCGTTTTCGCTGAGGAGACCGTATCCGGGATGGATGGCATCGACGTTGGCGATTTCGGCGGCAGAAATCACTGCAGGGACGTTCAAGTAGCTATCGGCGGGGCGAGGCGGGCCGATGCAGATGGCCTCGTCGGCGAATTTTACGTGGAGCGAGTTGCGATCGGCCTCGCTGTAGATGGCGACAGTACGGACTCCGAGTTCGCGGCAGGCGTTGATGACGCGAAGGGCGATTTCACCGCGGTTGGCAATCAGGACCTTACGAAACATTGATGACCTTTGAAGAGCAGCGGAGTTAGCGGAGTTGGCGGGGCTAGCGGAAGTCGGTGCTCCCAGGCGCGCGATCAGTGTTCATTCCGCTTGTTTTTATCCAACTCGAATGGAGAACAGCGGCTGGCCGAATTCGATGGGCTGGCCGTTGGTGATGAGGCATTTGACGACTTCGCCGGAAGCGTCGGACTCGATTTCGTTCATCAGCTTCATGGCCTCGACGATGCAGATGACCTGACCTTTTTCGACGTGGTCGCCAGGGGAGACAAACGGGGCTGCTCCAGGCGAGGGGGATCCGTAGAATGTGCCGACGATGGGCGATTTGACGATGTGGAGGTTGGCGTCGGGATCGGCGGGGGGTTCTGCAGCGGCGGGCTGGGCAGCGGGTGTAGCCGCGGGCGCAGCAGCGTGTACAACGGGGGCGGCGGTGACGAGTTTGGCGAGATCGGCTATGCCCGCGGATGGGACGGCGTTGGGCTGGGAGAATTTGAGTCGAATCTTCGTGTCGCCACGATCGAGGTCGAACTCTGCGACCCCATATTCCTTGAGGAACTCGATGAGTTCCCTTAGGTCCTTCATGTCCTGTGGTTTCATTCGTTCCTTAACTTTCTCGCTTCGGCGAGTTCATCCGTTCGGTCACAAGTCGATCAGAGCTGGATCAGGGCCTTGGGTGCGGGCGTCAGCACCTGGCCTCCGGTTTTGGTGACGGCCACCATATCTTCGATGCGCAGGCCGAACTTTCCCGGCCAGTAAACTCCGGGTTCAATGGTAACAACCATGCCCGGTTGGAGCCTTGTTTTCTGTCCCGCGCCAAGGCGGGGTTGTTCGTGAATCTCGAGCCCTACGCCGTGGCCTGTGGAGTGAGTGAAGGCATCGGCCATTCCGGCTTTGCGCAAGACGCTGCGGGCGGCTTCGTCGACCTCGCCACAGCTGACAGACGCGGAGACGGCGGCTACGGCAGACTCCTGAGCCTCCAGGACGGCCTCGTATGCTGTTCTTTCCTCAGACCTCGGGGTGCCCAGGCAGACGGTTCTGGTCATGTCGGAGCAGTAGCCCTCCCGGATTATACCGAAGTCGAGTGTCACGAATCCTTTGCGGGGGAGCGGAGCGGTGGAGGCTTTCCCGTGGGGTAAAGCGGAGCGTTCACCGGAAGCAACGATGGTTTCGAAGCTCATGGCTTCCGCTCCGTGAAGGCGCGCCTGGTACTCGAGTTCGGCGGCGACTTCGACTTCTCGGATGCCGGGTCGGATGACGGTGAGGATGTGGTCAAAGAGGCGGCAGCCGATGAGGGCGTTCTCGCGGATGATGGCGAGTTCGTCTTCATCCTTGATGAGGCGGAGAGTTTCAACGAGCGGGGCGGAGAGAGGAGTGAGAAAGGTGCGACGGAGTTTCGAGGGGAGTTCGGAACGGAGGCGGGTGAGTTCGGCGACGGTGGTGTGGGTGGGTTCAAAGCCGGCGGTGGTGGAGGCGGGCTGGGCTGCGAGCCATTGGATGGCGGAGACGGCGGGAGCGCCGGAGACGATTTCGACCTGAGCGCCTTTGACTTGCTGAGCGGCTTGCGCGGTGTAGCGCCCGTCGGTGAAGAGGCGGGCGGTTCTCTTTGTTATTCCTAGAGCCGCACTTGATCCAGTAAAGCCGACGAGGTAGCGAATGTCGGTGAGGTGAGAGACGAGGAGGCCGGAGAGCCCGGTTTTGGTCAGACGGCGGCGTAGCTGGCCAAGACGGCGTGCGTGGTCCATCGGGACAGGTATATCACGCGAAGCTGCGAACGAAGCGATACTGACGAGGCGATTTTCCAATGGTGATCTTGATCGTCGACCGCTCCACTTCACAATCTCCTTGCCAGTTGCGTCGATCTGCATTTAGTTATGGTCAAACCTTGAGACGGGATGATGCGGGAGGCAGAGAGCAGCGATGAGAAATACCGGTAGCGATGTGCGCCACGCGCTCAAAGTGTTTGCGAAGAGTCCAGGGTTCACTGCTGCAGCGATTGCGGCTCTGGCACTTGGAATCGGAGCCAACACCGCGGTATTCAGCGTGGTGAATACCGTAATTCTCAAGCCCCTGAGCTATCCCGAATCGGACCGGATGGTGCAATTTCAAATGCACTCACCGAACGGCGGTCAGATGCTGTCGTCGAACCTATGCTCGATTCCGCTATTCCATATCTACCAGGCACAAACGAGCGCGTTGCAGGATATTGCGGCTTTTGATTTCACCAGCCCGGGCTTCACCTTGACCGGAAACAGGCCGGAACAACTGCGGGGCATTCATGTTTCCGAGGCGTACTTCCGGCTGTTCGGTGCTCGTCCTGTGCTGGGGCGCACGTTTCTGCTTTCTGAGGACGCACCCAATGGCGGCAAGAACGTGGTGATCAGCTATGCCTTGTGGCAGCGGCGTTTTGGAGGAGATGCATCCGTTGTGGGAAGAACTTTGCTACTTGGGAACGAGTCTTACATCATTGTCGGCGTAATTGGGTCAGATTTCCGTCCCGATCCCGAGGCTGACATCTGGCTGCCGTTCCAGTTCCCTCAAGGCACCAATAACCAGAACATGTTCTTCCAAGCAGCGGCACGGCTGAAACCAGGGGTAAGCCTGGCCGCCGCGAATGCACAAATGAAAATCGCGGCCGCCGAATACTATCGCGAGTTTCCGATACCTGCAGATGCAACGCCATCGATTATTAGCTTGTTGCCTCTACGGGATTCGATTGTCGGAGATGCGCGTCGATCCCTTGGTGTAATGCTCGGCGCCGTCAGTTTAGTTCTATTGATTGCATGTGCGAATGTCGCAAACCTTCTATTGGCCCGAGCGACGGGTCGACGCCGCGAGCTGGCGATCCGGTCAGCGCTGGGAGCGAGTCGTGTGCGCATCGTGCGCCAACTGCTGACCGAGAGTGCGCTGCTGGCAGGCGCAGGGGGAGCGGTAGGTGTCGCGGTTGGATATGCCGGAATGCGCGGCTTGCTTGCGATTAGTCCGGCGGGATTGCCACGACTAGGCGAAAACGGTTCGGCTGTTGGCCTTGACTGGCGAGTCCTAAGCTTTACGTTGGCGATTTCGCTGGCGACTGCGATTGCGTTTGGACTCGTGCCCGCGCTGGTGGCTTCGCGGTCTGACGTGAGCACTGCATTGAAGGAGAGTGCAAACCGTACAGGTACGGGATTCCGGCAAGGAAAGGCGCGTGCGCTGCTCGTCATCAGCGAAGTGTCTCTTGCAATCGTGCTGCTGGTGGGAGCAGCGCTTCTCATCAAAACGCTAGTGGCTCTGCGCAACGTTGGGCCGGGCTTCGAAGCGCGAAACGTTCTAACCGCAGAGATGTCGATGACCGGAGCAAAGCTGCACACGGCTGCTGGTATCGCAGATTTGTCAAGACGAGGACGCGAACGGATCAACTCCCTGCCTGGGGTCGTGGTATCGGGATCGACGACATGGCTGCCGATTAAGGTAGATGACGGGCTTCCGTTCAAGATTATCGGCGAAGAGAGCAAGGGTATCCTGGGAAGCCGCTGGATGAGCTTCTCGCCCGGCTATCTTGATACTTTCCGGATTCCGGTGCTGCGAGGGCGAGACTTCACGGAGACCGATACGAAGGCGAATCCGGGAGTCGTGCTGATCAACGAATCTTTTGCGAAGCAGTTCTTCCCAGACAAGGATCCGGTGGGTCAGCATCTGCTGGTCGGAGTGGGAATAGGGCCTGACACGGTTGAACCAGCGCGCATCATCATTGGAATTGTGGGCGACTCGCACAACACAGGCTTGCAGCATCCAGTGGACGCGATGATGATGGTGCCGACGGCCCAGGTGACGGACGCTTATACGGCAGCGTACTCCGACACCTCAGCGCTCATCTGGGCGGTCAAGACTCGCGACGATCCACACGCGCTAATCGGGCCGGTGAGCGAGCAGTTGCGAATCGCAAGCGGTGGATATCCTCTTGGCCATGTCCGAACGATGGATGAAGTGATGGGCAATTCGACGTCACGCGAAAATTTCAACATGCTTCTGCTGTCGATCTTCGGGCTCACTGCTCTGATACTGGCCGCAATCGGTATCTATGCATTGATGGCCTACTCCGTTGCTCTGCGTACGCAGGAGATGGGAATTCGCATGGCTTTGGGAGCGGATCGTGTAATGATACGTCGGCTGATCATGTGGCAAGGTATGCGGCTGGCCATCGCGGGGTTGGTGATTGGCGTGTCCGCTGCACTTGGGCTGACGCGACTGATGGAGAGCCTTTTGTTTGGAGTGAAAGCCTGGGATCCCGTCGCCTTTGTAGGAGCGCCTCTTCTTTTGGCGGGGGTTGCGATGATCGCGGTTTGGCTGCCGGGAGTGCGCGCTTCCCGAGTAGATCCGATCGAGGCTCTTCGTGCGGACTGATTGAAATGATCCACTGCGGTCGGCTTCGCCATAGCGGAGGTTCAGCTTATTGCTGATATCGCGGTGTGCACCTCGTACGTACATTTCTCGGGCCCATTGATAACGCGAAGGCGCTCCGCTTCTGTTTCAGCTGTATCGGGATCACTGAAAACCCTCAGCAGCTTAAAGGATTCCTTCCAATAAGCGGGATCTACAGGCTCATCAAGACGCACGACAACGAATAGGTGTTTTGCCGAAGCCATCACGCGCCAGCTTCCCTGCCTACATCGCGGGCCTGACGGGCTTTTTGATATCCGGGTTGACTTCGGCGGCGGTGGCGTCGGACTGGCGGTCCATCCACTCATCAAGGCGGCTGCGCTTGAAGCGCCAGCGATTGCCAAGTTTGAAGGCAGGAACGAAGCCCTCGGAGGCGTATTTGTAGAGGGTGTCGGGCGAGATGCCGAGATAGTCGGAGGCCTGGCGAATGTCCATGACTTCCCGGATTTCAGGGACGAGGAGGTTGGAGCGGAGAGCTGAATTGCGCATGATGGATACCCCAGGCAGGATTCCGGGCGGTTCACCCCGACGCGAGGAGCTGTCGAAGGGACCGAACCGGTGATCCTGTTTATACCTCGGTTTCGACGGGGATTTCAAGGGATTTTAGGGAATTGTGCCGGAATCGGGGGTGGCTTCCCTGCTCTAACCCTTAGTCCTGACGTCATTTACCTGCTCCGAGCGCAATCTATTGGGGTTTGAAGCCGGGCTGAGCGCAATGGCTGGGATTGTTGAAGCGGATGGTGCGCGAATCGAGAGAGTGCTCAGAAGGCGCTCAGGCTGATTGATGAGCGGTGGCGTATTTGTGACGAGCACCGGGACGGGTGCTCGTGATGAACAGTACACTAGGGCGTGAATTGCGCGGCGTGGACTCCTGATGGTGACTCTCGACCATAAAGACTCGATCCAGACTGAAACTCGAAAGATGCGTTTTATTCCCTTTCTAGGGACTTTTCTCGCGGTCGGGTTGTTGTTTGCTCTTCAGCAATGGCTGAATGCGCGGATCTGGTATCCGAAGACGCATCTGAATCCGCTTTTGATCATCAGCGCGTGGGAAGTCCAGTACTTTCTCTGGGGAGTGTTCTGCTGGATCCTGTGGCGATGGCATGGAGACAAGCTGCGGCGAGCAGGATGGCGGTATCTGCTGTTCGTGATGGGCCCGCTCAGCGTGGTGCTGGGCATCGGCGTAGAGATGGTTCTGGTGGCTTCCTTTCCCCAGTTGACGATGGCTCGCGGTCACCTTAGTTTCTGGCAGCGGCTGGATTTTTCGCTTGGCGAGGAGTTCCTGCAAAACACGGCTGTGTTCTGGGGCGCATACGCAATTGTGCGCGGCCTTGGGCACTACCGTGAGTCACGGCAGCGGGAACGGGCCATGTCGGCGCTGGCGGTGGAGCTGGCGGAGGCGCGGATGATGGCGCTGCGGATGCAGATCAATCCGCATTTTCTGTTCAACACGATGAATGCGATCTCGAGCCTGATGTACACCGATGTTCATGCGGCGGACAGGATGATGGAGCAGTTGAGCAATATGCTTCGTGTTTCTCTGGCGCGGGGGTCGAAGCAGATGATCACACTGCAGGAAGAGATGGAATTCATCGAGATGTATCTGACGCTGCAGGATATTCGATCTTCCGGGCGGGTGAGGCAGGAGATCGACATCGATCCGCATCTGCACGATGCGCAGATTCCGGCGATGCTGCTGCAGCCCATCGTCGAGAACGCGTACGTTCATGGCTTGTCGAAGATGAGCGATAAGGGGTTTATTGAAATTGTCGCAGAACCCGTGCGGGACATGATTGAGATTGCCGTTCGAAACAGCGGCGTGGGTCTTGCAGCGGCACAGCAGAATGAATCGCATCGTGCGGGGATCGGTCTGAGCAACATCAGGAGCAGGCTACGACTGCACTTTGGAGATCAGGCGCATCTTGACATCAAGGAATCTTCACCGGATGTGGTCGAAGTCAAAGTGCGCTTTCCACTGACGCTTGCTCCATCGAGCGATCTTACGGTTTTGCCGGGTGGCGATTCGCGGGTTCTCTACGAACCGGAGCAGAGTATTCCAGCCGAGCGTCCGCAGCATGTGCGGGCCGGTTGACTCTCAATCGACGCGGGTGTGGTCCTCCAGCGCGGCACGGTTGCGGCGGTCCGCGTAGAGCGTGTGGATGTTTTTCGTTGCGGCTTCGAAACCTGCCTGGTCGCCCGCCTCGGTAAACGCCGGCAACGCCTGGTTGTAACACGCAAGGGCACGGGCCGGATCGCCTAAATGAGCATAGGCGAGTCCCATGTTGTTGAGCGTGTTTGCCTGACCTTTTCCGTCCCCTATCTCCTTGAGTATGGGGAGAGCAGCACTGAATAACTCGATGGCTTTGTGGCGATCTCCAAACTGGTTGTAGACTGCGCCGATGTTATTGAGGGTCGTTGCTTCACCCGCACGGTTGTGCAGCGACTGATAAACCGTGATGGCCTGGTTGAAGTAGTCGAGCGCCTTCTTTCTGTCATGGCGGACGAAATAGATCAGTCCGATGTTGTTGAGGACGGCTGCCTGGCCGGCGCGATTCCCTGCTTCGACGTAGAGCGGCAATGACTGGCGATTAAAGAGAAGAGCTTCGTCCGGGTCGTTGAGAGCACGAAAAACTTCAGCAATGTCGCCCAGGGTGGCGGCTTCGTGATCCTTGTTTCCGGCGCTGCGCCATAACGGTAGAGATTCCTTGTAGGAGTCAAGTGCTTCCTCTGCATGTCCCAGCGCAAACTGTGCCGCGCCAACATCACAGAGGGCTGTAGCTTCAGAGGCGGGCTGGCTTGATTTGCGAACGATGGAGAGGACCTGCGAGAAAGCTTGGAGCGCGTCGGCGGCATCGGAGTGAGCGTAATAGAGAGCGCCCATTCGATTGAGGATGACGGCTTGAGCGTGATTGTCCTTCGCCTGGACAGCAGCTTTGAGGGTCTGGCGCAGTTCTGAAACTTGAGACTCAATCTGCGGGGTTAGACGCACGGCCGGGCGCGGTGATTCGGGCAGACGAGAACCTTGCGCTGGCGCCGGCGAAGCGCAACAGACCGACCACACGATCATGGTTGAGGCGGAGGAGACGGCCGCAAGGATAGGGCGGGAGAGCATAGCGCGACCTCCAAAAGCGAGAGATGCTGCGCCCGTGAACGGGGGAAAGAGCGGGCGATGACCGGGGAATTGTGTGAAATGTATCCCGAATTGTATGTAGGCGCAATAAGTATTTGAGAGAAAACTGCGGTTGAATCGAGCAAGGCCGCACAAAATGGAAACGCCGCTCGATGTGAGCGGCGTTTCGGCGGTGCCCCAGGCGCACCGTTTGGAGAAAGTCGATTACTGGTTCTGGTCGTCGCGGCGGTGGAGGGTAGGACGGTCGTCGCCGTCTTTTCCCTGCCCTGCCTGGCCGTTCTTATCGTCGGTGGTGCTGGCGCGCCGGAGAGACGGCTTGTTCTTGTCCTTGGTGTCGAGGAGGCGACGCTTGTTCTCGATGCGGGCGAGACGGGCCTTCACGTCGTCGAACTCGGAGGTGGTGACGGTGTACTCGTCCCGCGCAGGCAGTATTTTTGCAATCTCATCCTGCGAGTGGAGGATGCGGTCGGGCGTTTGCGGATGATCAGAGAATGCCTTGGCGACGAGGCCGGGTTTGCGTTTCTCGAGAGCCTGTACCTTTTCGAAGAAGCTGATGAACGCCTGCGGATCGTAGCCGGAGCGGTACATGTACTGGATGCCGAGATAGTCGGCCTGGGCCTCGAAGTCGCGGGAGAACTTGAGGAATGTAAGCGGAACAGCGAACTGCGTGGCTTCGTAGATGCCGTAACCGGTCCAGCTGTAGCCCGTCATCATGATCAGCGGGATGGTGCCGAGCTGAGCGTAGTTCATGCGGGTCTGCTCGCGGACAGCGTGATGCGCGCAGACGTGGGCAGTTTCGTGGGCCATGACGCCGGCGAGTTCGGCTTCTTCATCGGCGTTGAGAATGAGCCCAGAGTTGACGTAGAAGAAGCCGCCGGGGAGGGCCATGGCGTTGATCTCGTCGGAGTCGATGACCTTGATGGTGAACGGGACTTTGCAGTCGGAGTTCTTAACGATGTTCTGACCGACGCGGTTCACGTACTCGGTGACGACGGGATCGGTGATGAAGCGGGTGCTCTTCTCGATCTCGGTGGCGTACATCTTGCCCATCTTGATCTCGGTGTCGGTGGAGTACCAGTTGCCGAGTCCGCGACCGCCGATGTCGCGATTGCCAACGGCGCTGACGTCTTCAATGCTGCCGGGCTTGACGTTCTGTTTCTGGCTACCGACTTCGACGATCTTTTCCGGATCGACTTTGGAGTTGGTGGCTGCGACATCGCCGTCTACAGGTTGAGTGCCGGCCGGGCAAGGATTGTTGTTGTCGGCCTTGTCCTTATCCTTGTCCTTCTTCTTGTGCTTGTCTTTTTTGTCCTTGTCCTTGTCGACTGGGACGCAGTCGGAGGTGTCGGCGGCGGCAGTGTCCTTCTTATCTTTGTCGCTGTCTGAGGCCCTGGGGGGCGTGTCTCCGGTGACTGGCACAGTGCCCGGGGGTACTGGCTGCGCCGAAGGCGGCGTGGATTGCGGCGTAGATTGAGCGGACGGATCGGTGGGCGAACTGGGCTGTGGGCTGGTTTGTGCCCACGCGACGGTGGTTACGGCCAATGCTAATGCCGCCAGAATCGCTGCCCTGGAACTGTTGAAAGATGCTGTCATGACCTCACCTCTGGTCTGCTGTAGCCTGCGATGCAACTGCCGACAGTTGTGCCGCTTCGCTGTACTTATTAGACGCTAGTATGACGCGGGTGGGGAGCGGAAGTTTCGAAAGGATTTCAATTGGATTTACGGGCTGGAAGCGAATGACCCCGAATCGTTTGCGCACAGGATCTCGGGGTGCGCTCCCTCTTGGAGAGGGACGCCCCGTGAATTAGAGTGGTGAGCACGGCAGAAAACTGCGGAGGAGACGTGCGTCGGGCATCCTTATGGGCCATTGCCGGTCTTGTGCTTTGTGCGGTGCAAGGTCTTGCGCTGCAATCGCATCCGCATTCTCCGCCGGCTGGACGGGGCGCCAGGCAAGAGCTGAAGCAGAGTACGCCGGAAGGGCCGGTGGTTGATGCCACTGGAATTGGCTCCCCGATTGTGTTGAACAAGGGCTGGAGGGTGGGGGTTAGTTCGAATCCCGCTGCAGCTTCGCCCGGATTTGACGACTCAGGATGGGCGATTCGAGAGGCGAAGGGAACGATCGCGGATGTGTCCGACTCAGAAGAAGGCGACCATCCTTCTCGTGACGATAAATACGCCTGGTTTCGGCTGCATATCCGGCTGGCACAGAATCATGGGCCAATTGCCCTGCTGATCGAGCTTCCGGTGACGCAGAGTGCGGGAATGAACCTCTCCACTACGGGTCCGGCACCCGAGGTCTTTGTGAACGGAAAGCTGGTGCTTCCGGGAGGGCCGCATGCGGACGACCAGTCGGAATACCAGCAGATCTCCCGGCTATACAAACTGGATGTTCCGGCGGAAGAGACTTCGCTGGTGCTGGCAGTGCGGACCTGGTACGTTCCCTTCGGGCTGAAGGGGTATACGAACTTCTTTGATCGCCGCACGTTTCGTTTGGGGAGCCCGGACGATCTCAGGCAGGGCCTCGACTTGTGGTCGGTGCGGACACTGTTCGAGCGCTTGCCGCGACTGATCATCGCGGTTTTGCTGCTCGTGCTGTCGGCGTTCCTGCTGACGCTCTTCTTCACGCAAAAGGGGCATCCGGAGTATCTGTGGCTGGCGCTGCATGAGCTGGTGCAGGTGCCGATCGGCATCATCGACCAGGCGGGAAGTTCAGCAAGGCTGGATAACATCTGGTTCGGCGCGCTCTATACACAGTTTCTATTTTTGTCGGCGTATTTGTATTTTGAATTTTTGGTTTCGTTCCTGGCGCTGAGGAGACGGTGGTATATCAAGGGGCTGCGCTACACGGCGCCGATTCTTGCGCTGATCGCCCCGATGATTCTGGTTGCGGGGCATAACACAGCGGTCAAGATTGTTCTGCTTGTAGTAATGGTGTGCGCCATCATCTGGATCGTGTGCTGGGTGATCTTCGTTTTCCTGACACTGATTGTGGCGACGATCAAGCGAAACTTCGAAGCTGGAATGCTGCTGATCCCGCTGATTCTGACGATGGTAGGAATTGCGGAGCCGATTCTTACGGGAGGGTTCAGTGAGTTCGGTGGGGGCACTTATCAATCTCCGCTGACAATCGAGGCGGGGCCGATTCCGATTCACTTCGCTGCGATTGCGGACTTTGCCGGACTGTTGGCGATCGTGGTGATCATCTTCATGCGCTTCCTGAGAATTCACCATGAGCAGGAACGGGCGATGGGAGAGCTGGAGGCCGCGCGAAGCGTGCAGGAGCTGATGATTCCGCGAGAGAAGGTGGAGACGCCGGGTTACGAGGTTGATTCGGTTTACAAGCCCGCGGCCGAGGTGGGGGGAGACTTCTTCCATCTGGAGACGACGCCCGATGGCGGGCTGCTGGTGATTCTGGGCGATGTGGCGGGACACGGCATGCAGGCAGCGATGAATGTCTCGATGCTGATGGGAGTGCTGCGTTACACGCAGGAGAAGAGACCGGCGCGGGTGCTGGAGTCGCTGAACAGGGTGCTGCAAGGAAGCGAGAGCTTCACGACGTGCCAGGCGGTCTGGTTCGGGCCGGAGGGTGAGGTCGTGATCGCGAATGCAGGACACTTGCCGCCGTACTTGAATACGCAAGAGGTCAGGTTGCCGGGCGGATTGCCCCTTGGCGTGGTGGCGGAGATCAAGTACGACGAAGTGCGGCTGTATCTGCATCCCGGAGACCGGCTCCTGATGATGTCGGATGGAGTGGTGGAGGCGCGGCAGGGATCGGGCGAGCTGTTCGGGTTCGATCGCGTGCACAATCTGAGCAATCAGACGGCGTTCTACATCGCGGATGCGGCGAAGGCATTTGGGCAGGAAGATGACATTACGGTGCTGACGATTCGGCGTCTGGCGAAAGCAATGGCTGCGTAGTCACTGCTCTTCGCGGAGAGGTTGGAAGTCGTCAGAGAGGGCTCAAAACTTCAGCACAAACTGAGGGATCCTTCGACTCCCTTCGTCTCACTCCGGTCGCTCAGGATGACAGTCGCTATTGCAAAGCGAACTTTTTCGACCCAGAGTGATTCTCGTGATCCAGGCGAAGTAAGAGGCGATGTTCGTCCCAGATCTTGATCTACACACAACGGCTCATAACTTCTGTGCATCGTAGCAGTTAATGAGCCGAACGTTGCTTCCGGGAAAGCCCTACCCTTTAGGTTCCACGGCATACAAAAAAGGCACAAATTTCGCGCTGTTTTCAGAGTATGCTGCGCGCGTAGATGTGTGCTTCTACGATGCGGATGGAAATGAGACCGACTGCATCACACTGCTGGAGCGCACTGCATTTGTTTGGCATGGATTTGTAAACGACATCAAGCCGGGACAGCTTTACAACTTTCGCGTGTATGGCCCATGGGATCCGGCGAACGGCATGCGCTTCAACGCGAAGAAGTCGCTTGTGGATCCGTATGCGAAGGCGATTTCAGGGGACGTGGACTGGAAGGCGCCGATCTTCCCGTATGACGTTGCTTCCGGCGATCCGATGAAGAAGGACACGCAGGACAGCGCGCGCGGCGTGCCGAAGTCAGTGGTGATTCACGATCCGTTTGACTGGTCGGATGATTGTCCGCCGGAGACTCCGCTGCCAGATTCGGTGATTTATGAGACGCATGTGAAGGGATTCAGCTATCGGAATCCTGATGTGCCGGAGAATCTGCGCGGCACCTATGCAGGACTGGCGCATCCATCGAGTATCGAGTACTTCAAGAATCTCGGCATCACGGCAGTGGAGTTGATGCCGGTACACCACTTCATCGATGAGGGGAATCTCGTCGACAAAGGATTGCGCGATTACTGGGGCTATAACACGCTCGGATATTTTGCGCCGATGGCGCGCTACAGCTCGTCGGGAGACCAGGGCGGGCAAGTTCGCGAGTTCAAGGAGATGGTGAAGGCGCTGCATGCTGCGGGCATCGAGGTGATTCTCGACGTGGTGTACAACCACACCTGCGAAGGAAACCACATGGGTCCTATGCTGAGCTGGAAGGGCGTGGACAATGCGACCTACTACCGGCTGGTGCAGGATGATCCGCAGTTCTACATGGATTACACGGGGACAGGCAATTCGCTGAACGTGCGGAATCCGCAGGTGCTGAAGATGATTATGGATTCGCTTCGGTACTGGGTGACGCATATGCACGTGGATGGTTTCCGATTCGACCTGGCTGCGACGCTGGCGCGCGAACTGCACGACGTGAGCAGGCTTTCGTCGTTCTTTGACACCATTCACCAGGATCCAACGCTGGCGGAGAAGAAGCTGATTGCGGAGCCGTGGGATGTGGGCGAGGGCGGATACCAGGTGGGACAGTTCCCTGTTCTATGGGCCGAGTGGAACGGGAAGTATCGCGACACGGTGAGGCGATTCTGGAAGGGTGATGGAGGGATGCTTTCAGACTTCGCGTACCGGCTGACAGGCTCGAGCGATCTTTATCAGTTCGACGGACGCAAGCCGTATGCGAGCATCAACTTTGTTACGGCGCATGATGGCTTCTCGCTGTGCGACCTGGTGAGCTACAACAACAAACACAATGAGGCCAATGGCGAGGATAATCGCGACGGGTCAGACAATAACGACTCATGGAATATGGGTGCGGAAGGGCCGACGGATGATCCGAAGATCAACGAAGCCCGTGAGCGGCAGATGCGGAACTTTCTGGCGACGCTGATGTTGTCGCAGGGCGTGCCCATGTTGACGATGGGCGATGAGATTGCGCGTTCGCAGATGGGGAATAACAACACTTATTGCCAGGACAGCGAACTGAGCTGGATGGATTGGAATCTGGATGAACGGCGCAAGCGCTTGCGGGAGTTTACCTGCAAGATAATAAGGCTGAGGCTGGAGCACCCGAATCTGCATCGCAGGAAATTTTTCCAGGATCGCGAGATTCGCAGGCGGCGAGACGGCAGTTTAGTGCTGGTGGAGAAGGATGCGGACTGGTTCAATCCGAATGGGCACGAAGTCTCAGACGAGGAGTGGAACGCGGGGTGGACCAAGGCGATCGCGCTGCTGCTGAATGGCTGCACACTGCAAGCGACGGACGACAACGGAGAGTGGATTCTCGATGATAGCTTCCTGATGCTGATCAATGCGGCAGATCAGGGAGTGGAGTTCACGCTGCCGTCATCGCCGCGCGGTAAGCCGTGGCGGCAGATTCTGAATACGGAAAATATCGACGATCCGTTTGCAGTGAGTGATATCGATGGAAAGGTGATTGTGGGCGGACGGGCGATGAAATTGCTGAGCGATGGTGCTGCTGAAAAGGCGTAGGGTTCGACGACGTAAATGCGTTAATCACCTTCGTTGTGGCGTCAGCGCTGGAAGGGCGATCTATTTAGGCGCGGGCGGCTCCCACGTCTTTGCTTGCGAGCTTCGGTTCTATTGCATGATTCCAGTGGTGATTGTGGTGGCGATCGTGACGAAGGTGTGATTCACCTGTTGCGCAATGGCTGATTCGGTAGCGACCGTTCCCAGGGCAATCACGGTAAATGCCAGTGCGTACTCGGTGAGCCCCTGTCCTTGCCGGCGATTGAGGAAAGATTGTGCAGCCAGATGCAGCTTGTGGAAGAGTTTGTTCATCTTGCTTTCTCCCGCTTCTCTCGTGCCGCTGAAGGTTTGCGGCAGCGCTACTTCCCTGCTCTCACCTATTACTAAACCGCAGATTGGTAATGTGCAGGTAGATGCCGGCAGGACATGAACTTCGGTGCAGTCGCGACACGGAAGGACATGCAGTCTATTGGACTATCGGCGACCAAATGCAACGTCGCCTGAACGACTGATTGAGAGCGAAAATCTTAGTCGGGTGAGGAATGTTATCCCAGGTCCCCAAATGCGAGGGACCGGGGGCACCCGCAAATGGAATCCCAGGTCTCCAAAAACGGGAGACCTGGCGCACCCTAATCATTGATCCGAGTAGTCTGGATTAGTCGTAGTATTCGAGCCCTAGGTGGGTGATGAGGTCAGCGCCCATGATGTGGCGCAGAGTGTTCTTGAGCTTCATGGATTGAATGAACAGATCGTGCTCCGGGTAAAGGCCTTCGCGCGTCTGAGGCGACTTGAGGTAGAAGCTCAGCCACTCCTGAATACCGATGCTCTTGAGGGACGGTGTGCGCTGAGCGAGGTCGAGGAAGAGGACGAGATCGAGCGCGATGGGCGCGGCTAGGATCGAATCGCGGCAGAGGAAATCGACTTTGATCTGCATCGGGTAGCCAAGCCATCCGAAGATGTCGATGTTGTCCCAACCTTCTTTGTTGTCGCCGCGCGGCGGGTAGTAGTTGATGCGGACCTTATGGAAGATGTCCTTGTATAGGTCGGGATAGAGCTCGGGCTGGAAGATGTATTCGAGAGAGCCGAGTTTGGATTCTTCCTTGGTCTTGAAGGACTCGGGATCGTCGAGGACTTCGCCATCGCGATTGCCGAGGATGTTGGTTGAGTACCAGCCGGAAACGCCGAGGAGGCGAGCCTTGAAGGCGGGCGCGAGAACGGTCTTCATGAAGGTCTGACCGGTTTTGAAATCTTTGCCGCAGATGGGAGCGCCGTTCTTCTTGGATAGCTCGATCATCGCGGGGCAATCGACAGTAAGGTTCGGTGCGCCGTTGGCGAAGGGGACGCCTTCGCTGAGAGCAGCCCAGGCGTAGATCTGCGAGGGGGCGATGCCGGGGTCGTTGGACTCAAGGCCTTTTTCGAACGCGGCGATGGACTGGTGAACTGCGGTGGGCTCGAGAAAGATTTCAGTGGAGCCGCACCAGATCATGACGACGCGATCGACGGTTTTGCGGAAGTTCTGGATGTCGACGCGAACCTGGTCGGCGAGGTCCTTCTTGTTCTTGCCTTTCTTCACGTGCGTGCCGTGGAGGCGCTTGACGTAGTACTGATCGAAGACGGCGGGAAGAGGCTTGATGGTTTCGAGATAGGGCTTGAGCTGTTCGAGCGTTTCCTTCTCGAGGACCTTGGCGTGCGCGGCGCTCTCATAGACGTTGTCTTCGAAGATGTCCCAGCCGGTGAAGACGATGTCGTTGAGATCGGCGAGGGGAACGAAGTCTTTTACGAGCGGCGATTTGTTGTCGGTGCGCTTGCCGAGGCGAATGGTTCCCATCTGCGTGAGCGATCCGATAGGCTTGGCGAGGCCGCGGCGGACGGCTTCGACGCCGGCGATCATGGTGGTGGCCACGGCCCCGAGCCCGACGACCATGATGCCGAGCTTGCCTTTGGCGGGCGATGGCTGTTCAATTCTTGCGGTCTTTGAGCCGCTTTCCTCAGTAGTGCTCATTCTTCTTTTCCAACCTTCCTTGATGAATTGATTCAGAGTTGAATTTGGGCAGACGAAACAGTGTACGCCCGTGGACCGGGTGTTTTCTTGGCAGCGCTCTCAGGCTTCTTCGGCCTGACG
>DATJEO010000147.1:0-5342 GCA_035496515.1 Occallatibacter sp. | reverse complement strand
CGTCTCTCCGCCCCGGAGCCGCTCCATGTGGAGACTGCATTTACCCATACCGAGAGAGCGATTCAGTCCGATCGTACCATCGTCCAGGCTCTCCTTGACCAAGGTGTACTGGTAGAACGACCACCCCGGCGCTGGCGGGGTCAGCTGGCGCGCTCGCCCCAGCAATTGCTTCCCGAGGATCATCCGCTGGTAATCGACGAACCGCTGGCGGGGATAGCCCTTTAGACCCAAGTCAGGGCAGTTGGACCGCACTCAACGTCCTGAAACACACATCGCCTCACCCCACACGGAACGCCAGACCGGCGCCGAGCGTATGCTCCACGGCTCCACCCCCTGGGGCCGTGAATGTCGAATGTCGAACTTAGGGCCGCCGCTGACTGCTAGGGCGGCCCTTTTCGTGTCGGGCGGCCCGCCTCTTCGTCGTCCTAGGGCGCAAGTTTCCGGAGTAAGCCATGACCATCGTCCCTATCCCCACCTCAGTTCCGGAGCTTCGGCAGAAAGTCGATTACATCCTCAAGACCGTCTGGGCGGCGCCGCCTGAGAATCCAATACCAATTCCGATGGCGCCGTGCTGATCGCCGCCGCCAGGGAGTTCCGGAACTTACAGAAGTTCAGAGATCGTTTGGAGCGCGCACGCCTGGGCGCCGCTCGCCCGCAGCACCGCGGGGCGCCGCTTCAGTTGCACCGCATCCGGGGGCAAGTTATCGCAGCAACCCATTTGGCCGCGACTTGTGAGCGTACGTCTGCCTCCGGAAACCCAACTTGTGGAGATGCGGGAAGTCAGGCTTAGATCGTCGCCATCGCAAAAGAGAGATTCTGCTTACGTTTGGTCTGCGTCATAGTACGTTGAACCAGGAAGGGTACAAGCTCAGTAACCTTTACCTGCAAATCGCAGCGACGGGAAACCGGAGCGGCGAGTGAAAGCAAGGTGCTGGTTATCGGGCACGCTCGCATCTCCTGCGGGCGCGCTGCCCTCGGCTACTCCTTGACTCGGCGTTTTCGGCGTACTGGAGCGTTGGCCTTCTTTTCGGAAGCTACGCTTGCATCCCGGGCGAGGCGCGCAGCCCGCAACCTGGCTTCGTTATCCTTCCTTCGCCTGTTTTCCGCGTCCCGAATTGCCATCCATTCGGGGATCTCTCCTGGCTTCTTTGGAAATACGTCGTCGGCTAATTTCCCCATCTCTATGCCTCCTCACTGAGTGCTCCCGTATAGAAAC
The DNA here is from genome assembly GCA_035496515.1 of Occallatibacter sp. GTDB lineage: Bacteria > Acidobacteriota > Terriglobia > Terriglobales > Acidobacteriaceae > Telmatobacter. The sequence goes on along the minus strand of DATJEO010000147.1, from coordinate 4,126 downwards.
AGATCAGCGGGGATTTCGGCCAAATCACAAACGACTTGGATCATGAGTGCTGGAGAGCGCGGGTGAAGCCAAGCCGCACAAGCTTAGGAACCCGCCACGGGGCTGCTCATCCATTTATCCTCTCCACAATCAGGATCTTCCTCGGATACGTGATTGGCTGTTGTTGCAGAAGAGGCGTGGTGCAGTTAGTTTGAGTGCTTGCTGATCGTCCGCGTCTGATCAGTGTTTCTATGGAGTAAAGGTTCGCTCGAGGCTGACCCGCTTGCATGCAGCGACGACATACCGTCTGCGGATTCCTCGAAGAAATGCAGAATTCGAGGCAGAATCTCCCTTCGGACTGCCGTAGGGGCGAGGCTGCCATGCCTAGCGAGGCCAATGACGACGGCTCCAGTCTGCTCAGCGAAGCTCAGCGCGAGCGGAGTACGAGGATCGTCCTCACCGAGAAAGAGCAGTACGGGGACACCCGATCGGGTGAGAGCGTCGGCAATATCGGGCCGATCGTATGCGGCCGCGTCGGCCAGAGCGGCGGGATCGTTCGCCAGCAGGCGTTGACGCGTGGTAGCGGACAGCCCCCCTGCTTTGGCTTCGACGATGTCCACCCAGGTCTCAAGCCCTTTCCCCAGTGCATCGCGCCAGAGCTGCATGCTCTCGGCGAAGGGGTGGGTGCCTCCCGCCGCGACGGCGCGCACCCGTTGCGGTGCAAAGGCCGCGATGTCGAGCGCGACCCGGCCGCCGATGCCCCATCCGAGGAAATCGGCCCTATCGATCCCGGCATCGTCGAGCACTGCGACGACGTCCCGGATGAGATTGACCGCGCCGTAGGCCGTGGGGTCATGGAGCCTGCTGCTGTCGCCGTGTCCGCGCAAATCAACCAGGACAACCCGTCTGGCACGGACCAGGCACGCCTCAACGAACCCGAACTCACGCCAGAATTCTTTAGTTTCGCCAAATCCGTGCAGCATCACGATCGGTGCTCCTGTACCGACCAGGTCATAGGCAATCCGTACCGGTCCTGTTGATGTCGCGAACCTCATCCCCTGGTGCTCCCGCTTGAAGCTACTTCCCGCGGGAAGGAGGATCGGTGATTTCGGCGTGCACCTCAGTGCGCGAGTTCACACCTGCAGGCGAGATGAGTGACTGCGTTCACAGCAAACGACCGCGGCTGTGACGGGGTTCACTTTCAGCCCTGCTGATCAGCTGGACTTCAAATGATTCGTCCAAAAGCAGGTTCTCTTCTTAAGACGCAGGCTTACGGACGCGCTCCGCCATCACAGCTCATCCCTTTTGGAGATCGAGCGGGAAGTCAGCCGACATCAGCGATGCTCCGCCATCGACATAGATCAATTGGCCGGTGACGAAACCAGCCTCCTCCGTGCATAACAGCGCTGCGACCGCACCCACATCCGCAGGCGTAGTGAGGCGTCGCATCGGAACCCAACCAGCCTCGGCCCATCCCCTGATCATCTGCAACACAGTCGGCGGCAAAGTGCTAAAGACGCTGTCCTCCGTAGCGCCCGGACTGATCATGTTCACGGTAATGCCACGCGGAGCCAACGCCACGGCGAAATACCGGCAGAGAGACTCCATTGCTGCCTTTGCGGCGCCCATGGCGACCCATGGTTGCCAGCTGCCCGTTCGGCCACCCGTTGCATAAGTCACTGCGAGGATCCGCCCACCGTCGCTCATAATCGGAACCGCCTCGCGGACGCTTACCAGCATAGCGAGGGCTTGGGAATCGAGAGCCTTTTGCCAATTCTCAAGAGGAATATCGAATGCGGGTTGGTAAAAATGCTCGACATCGGGTCGTGCATTGCTGACCAGGATGTCTAGCGAACCGAACTCCTCCCGCACGTCCTTGAACATCCGCGTAATTTCATCTGGTCTTGTCACATCGGCTTGGACCAGCTTGACCTCGGCCCCGCGCTCGCTCACGGCCGCGGCGGTCTGCTCCGCAGCCGAGCGGTTTTTTAGGTAGTGAATTCCAATCTGCCTAACACCGCTGTCGGCAAGCTTCAGAGCAATGCCCCGGCCAATTCCACGCGAACTGCCCGTGACCAGTGCGGTCTTAGCTTTGATTGTGATCATGAACCACCCTTCACACTAGCAACACACTATTAAAAGGCCGGTTGAATGCTCAGTCAGAAATGAGATCCACATGGCCACTGATGTCCGAATTCATGCAAGCACGTCACAGATCTAGCGTGATTAGGCGCACGGGATTGGGGATTGCCGCCGATAATTATCGCCGTTCAGTACGTTCAGCACATACTCCGGATCTGGAGATCAGTGGATCTCGTGCTGAAGCGCCGTTTCCACTGCGGCGACGAGTTGCGCCGAGTTCACCGGCTTAAACAAGTAAGTTGCTGGGTGAACCGATTGGGCTCTGGCTCGCGTCTCCCAATCGCCCTTGGCTGTTAGGAAAACCACCGGAACATCGACGATCTCTCGGAGCAGCGCCGCCCCTTCGATGCCGTCGCGCTTGCCTGCCAGCTGCACATCGAAGATGGCGAGATCAGGATGCGTGTTTTGAGCCAAACAGAGGGCGTCGTTCACGGAATCAGCAACGCCAACTACCTCTACACCAATGAGGCTGAGCACCTCGCGAATCGACATCGCGACGAGCGCATCATCCTCTACGATCAGAACCTTTGGGGGCTGCGTCTCGGGATTCAGCATCTTGTGCCTCCTTAGTCAGGCGGGGGCACCCGTATCCCTCTACCGGCCAAGCCTGGAGAGATTACTCTGGCCGGCGGTACGGATACGCACAGTTCCGGCGGAGGATGCCGTCTACAAACGATTTTTCAGGTCAGCAATGCCTCTTCTTGTTCCCCGATGAGCCGGTAGCATTCGCAAGAGATCTCTTCGAGGCCTTCGGTATCGATTATCGTCACATTTCCCCGCCGGTTTCGGAGAATGCCTTCATCGCATGATTGAATTCTTAGACTGGCGTGGTGCTCAAGCTATCCGAGACCAATGGCCGCGAAAGCGCCGCTCAAAAAATTCACTTTGATCGCTCGCGAGAGCCGAAGACATAAGGGTGAGCACTGACGCGTGAGTACCAGCGCAGGCTTCGCGAAGAGCAGCGGCGACCAGAAAGGCAAGCCGTCGAACAGCGGCGCATCGAAGAGCATCGGCGCGGGTTTGAAGCCCTGATCAAGACAGTCGGCAAGCGCAGAGCGAAACCACACCCCAGCGGTCAATAATCGTTTTAGAAATCTGGTTGGGCGAGTTGCGATACCGGCTCGGGTGGAAACCGGTCTCAGTCACGGTTGGCCTGCTTCGGTGGTGCGCTGCGAAGCTCCGTGAGCGCGGCGAGCGAGTCCCGATAGGCCAGCCACGCCGAAGCGTCGTAAGAACGCTGCGCCTTCGGGCGAGCAGGTGCTGCGAGTCGACATCCGATGTCCGCAGTCGACGAGTTCCTATGGTGCCCAGCGGCGCGGCACGCTAGAGGCGAGGAGGAAAGGGGTGCCCTGGTGACCGCGAAGCGGTGACCGGCGGCCGATATGTCTTTGTCGGACGAAACATTGCTCGAAAGGTTGGTGGGCACAACTGTATCACGTCAGCTCGTCAGTAAGCGTTTGGACAGAGCATTCAAGAGCACTGCGTACATGAACAGGCCGGCTGCCGTGAATGCCGCGCGTTTTCTGGTTCGAAACGGTGGAAAGGGATAGATGATCCCGGTCAGCGAAACCGAGACTACATTTGCAATTAGGTACTGTGCCGCCCAAATCATTTGCTGTCGCCGTGGAAGTGAGTCGGGATTTTGCTGAGATGACTGGCTAATTGCGCCTGCGGCCGAATGGTCGTGGCATTCCGAAAGAGATACACATGTCACCTCTCGTTTGAGAGGCCGGAGCTCAGCGGTGTTTCGCAGCCCAGCATGCTTCGAACCGTCGGTCGATCATACCCGACCGAAAGCAGAATCCGGCCAAGGTGGCGAAAGATAGCTTCGGCGGCTGCGAGCCGACGAGAGTGATCGGCCCCTTCAAATGTGATCGCGATGTATTGAGCGATCGCCGAAGGTACTGCAGCAAGGATGTCGCGATCTGATAATCCCTCGGCGGCCCTGCCTTCTAGAATCGCGAAACAAATGCGTTCCGCGAGTCTTGAAGTTTTTTGCGCCCGT
>DATJEO010000146.1:0-17715 GCA_035496515.1 Occallatibacter sp. | reverse complement strand
GCGTGGCGTGGCGGGCGGGCGCTGCGGCGTAAAAGCCTCAGGCGGTATCCGCACGCTGACCGACGTGAAGATCATGCTCGATGCCGGCGCTAACCGCATCGGCGCCTCCGCTTCCGTAAACATCGTCCGCGAACTCGGCGCCGAGTGAAACAGCTGCTAGCTGGTAGCCGGTAGCTGAGGCGCCTTCCCTTCTCTGCAACAACCTGTCTTCCGCATCGCGATTGCTACAGGCTACAAGCTGCTGGCTACAGGCTTGTTCCCTGATCCCTGTTCCCTCTCCTGTATCATCAACATCGTTCCCTCATGTCATCCACTCCTCCCACAACGCGCCCGGAGCCCGAGTACGAAGGCGACTACCGCCCTGTCGACTCGACGAACCCCCACGCGCATATCGACGTCGCTAATCCCCGAATAGAGTCCACCGACCTGCGCTATCTTGCGCAGATCGCTGATACGCTCAACACTACCCTCGACCTGCAAACGCTTCTGAATCGCACCTCGGAACTCGTTCGCTCCATCATTCCTTACAAGATCTTCTCCATTCTTCTATTGAACGACCGCACCAACGAACTCCGCATGCGCTTCCAGATCGGCCACACGCCAGAAACCCAGCGCATGCGCATCCCGCTCGGCAAAGGCGTCGTGGGCCAGGTCGCCTTGACGCGTCAACCCATGCTGGTGAACGACGTCAGCGAGATCGAAGGCTACATCGATGTCAATCCAAATGTCTGCTCCGAACTCGCCATCCCCCTCATCCTCAAAAATCGGTTGATTGGCGTCCTAGATCTTGAGAGTGAACAGCCCGGCTTCTTCAAACCCGAGCACCTTCACCTGCTAACGCTCACCGGCTCCCGAATCGCCCAGGCGATTGAGAATGCTCGCCTGTATACACGCGTCTCGCGCCAGGCCGAGACGCTCTCGGTTCTCAACGAGATCTCGACGGAGATCATCTCCATTCTCGATCTTGATCCCCTGCTCGCCAAGGTCGGCAATCTCCTCCGCCGCCTGATCGACTACCAGATGTTCTCCATCATGCTTCTTGACGAAAAAGGCGAGACGCTCATCACCCGGTACGCATGGCGCTTCGGCTATGCGCAGGCTCCCATGCGCCGCATTTCCGTGACTACCGGCCTGGTTGGCGCAGCGGTCCGCGAGTGGCGCCCCATCAACGTCCCCGACGTACGCAAAGATCAGCGCTACCTGCCCATGAATGCCGAGACCCGCTCCGAGCTCATCGTCCCGCTTTTCTACAAGGAACGTGTCATCGGCGTCCTCGACCTTGAACACACGCGCACAGCCTTCTTCAACGAAGACCACGTCCGCACCCTCACGACGATGGCGGCGCAGATCGCCATCGCCATCGAAAACGCCCGTCTATATCAGCGGGTCCGCCGGCAGGAACAGCAACTCGAACGCGACATCGCAATGGCCCGCGAGGTCCAGTTGCGCCTCCTCCCCACCGCACCCCCGAAGCACGAGCACGCCGAGTTCGCCGTCAGCTTCCTTCCTGCGCGCGCCATCGGCGGCGACCTCTACGACTTCCTCGAATACTCCGATAACCAGACCGCTATCGTCCTCGGCGACGTCAGTGGCAAGGCGGCACCCGCAGCCCTGTTCGCTGCCCTCGTCAGCGGAATCATGCGCTCCGCCGTTCAGCAGAAGCCGGCGCCTGCCGCTATGCTGGCTATGCTGAACGAAGCCCTTCAAGAGCGCAAACTCGAATCGCAATACGTCGTCATGCTCTTCGCGCTCTGGAACGATGACAACCGCACCCTCACTGTCGCCAACTCTGGCGCCGTGCAGCCCATCTTCTGTCGTGGCGGCGAAAACGTCACGGTGAAAGCCGAAGGCTTTCCTCTCGGCATGTTTCCCAGCGCCACTTACGAAGAATTCAACGTCGCCACCCAGCCCGGCGACGCCATCGTCTTCGTCTCCGACGGTATCCTCGACGCCGAAAACGAGAAAGGCGACATGTACGGCGAGGAACGGCTCGCCAACCTTCTCTGCGGTTCCCGCGAACTTCCCGCTCAGCACATCGCAGACGCCATCCTCGCCGACGTCACACGCTTCCAGGGCTCCAAAGACCGATTCGATGACGAAACCATCATCGTCCTGAGAGTCAAGTAGCTGCGATCTGTCTTTGCCGGCACATATGCATCGAGGAGTTAATTCCGAATGCTCAATGCAGTTTTCGCCGGCGGATGGAAGGAGGTGAGATCGTGAGCCTGGTTATCATGACAGGTGCATCGGGCTCCGGGAAGACGGCCATTGCCGAGACAATCGAAGCAAATCACCCGTCGATTACAGTTTTCCGCTTTGATACAGTTGGCGTCCCCTCGGCGGAGATCATGGCCACCTTTGGAACTGGTCACCAGCCTGGAGGAGCCTGGCAACGGGCTATGACTCTACACTGGTTTGAAAGAATCGCATCAACACTTGCGGCCGGAAGGTCGGTTCTTTTTGAAGGACAGATGCGAATCGCGTTCATTGAAGAGGCGCTCAATACTTTCGCCATCAGGAATGCGCGCATCCTCTGCGTGGAATGTGATGACACCACCCGCATTCGAAGGTTGATGCACGACAGACTTCAGCCTGAATTAGCCGATGAAGGCATGCTGGGCTGGAGTCGCTATCTGCATCAGGAAGCGATCGAGGCTGGTCACGAGATTCTGGACACCACAAACCTGTCTCTGAACGAGAGTGTGAGACGAGTGCTTTCGATTCTTGAAGAAAGTCAATGGAGCGAGATTAGTTCTCAAAACGGAACTGATTAAAGCAGCAATGCAGCATGATCGCGATCAATGGGCGCCGGAGCGTCGCTCAGCTCGAATAGGCAAGCTGTTGCAAGATCACACCGGCGACCTCAATTTAAACTGAATACGATCCCAAACTTCCCGGAGCCCCCTTGTCCACCGCCCCGCAACAACGCATCATCCGCCCCGCGCGCAACATTCTTGGCACTCTCCGCCTGCCCGGCGACAAATCCATCAGCCACCGGTACGCAATGCTCGGTGCATTCGCTGAAGGTACATCGCGCTTCTCCAACTTCTCCACCGGAGCCGACTGCGCCTCGACCCTCTCCTGCATGCAGGCCCTCGGTGCGCGCGTTCGCAAACTCGATAATGGGCGCATCGAAATTGATGGGGTTGGCGGACGCGTCACTCCTGTCGACCACCCGCTCGATTGCGGCAACTCCGGCTCCACGATGCGCATGATCTCCGGCCTCCTCGCGCCGCAACAAGGCAGCTTCACGCTCATTGGCGACGAGTCACTCTCACGCCGCCCCATGGAGCGGATCCGCAAACCCCTCGCCGAAATGGGCGCAAGCATCTCTCTCACAGACGGCCATGCTCCGGTTACGATTCAGGGCACCACTCTCCGCGCAATCGACTACACCACTCCTGTCCCCAGCGCCCAGGTCAAGAGCTGCATCCTCCTCGCCGGAATTCAGACCGCCGGTAACACGATCGTTCGGGAATCCCTCCGCACCCGCGACCACAGCGAGCTTGCCCTTCGCGCATTCGGCGCAGAACTCGCCCGCGCCATCGACTCAGTCACCATCACCGGCCCCCAGAAGCTACACGCCATCGAAGCCGCCGTTCCTGGTGACATTTCATCCGCCGCATTCTTCCTCTGCGCCGCTGCACTCTTCCCTGGCTCCGGCCTCATCCTCGACGGCATCGGCCTCAACCCCACGCGCGCCACACTGCTTGACGTTCTAACAGCCCTCGGAGCGCGCATCGCCGTCCTCCAGCTTCAGGAAGCTCATTCCGAACTCGTCGGCACCGTACAGATCACCACCGAACCTGAAGGCCTCGGGTCCACCACAATCAGCGGAGCCCTCGCGGCGCAGCTCATCGACGAACTTCCCGTCCTCGCTGCCATCGGTCCCTACACTAGCGGCGGCATCCGCATTCGCGACGCAAAAGAACTCCGCGTCAAAGAATCCGATCGCATAGCGCTTGTTGCTCGCAATCTTCGCGCAATGGGCGCTGAAGTGGAGGAGTTCGAAGACGGACTCGACGTCCCCGGCGGTCAAACACTTCATGGCGCCGCAATCGACTCCGGCGGGGACCATCGCATCGCCATGGCATTCAGCGTTGCCGCACTCCGCGCGGAAGGCGAAACCCTGATTCAAGGCGCCGAATCGGCCGCCATTAGCTTCCCTGAGTTTTTTGATCTTCTGGATATGGTAGCCGAGCGGTAACCGGCCAGCGAAAGCACCGAGCCTTTCCTTAGTCCGCTAACCGGCCCTGCATCGGGTGCCTAGGTCAACTCCGCTGCTCTCAGTCCGGCGCCCCGTCTTCATCTGGATCGTGCGCATGCGCGCGAGGCACTGTCTCGAAGTAGGTGAATTGATCGCTTACCTGTCCGGCTCTTCGCGCTCGATAGAGGTAGATCTTCTCGCTCAAGAACAGGTAGGGCCGATACAGCATCAGGCAAATGATCGACACCACAATGCCGATCACCGAAAACACAATTGCGCAAGCCTCGAGATAGCCCAGGATTACGAACGGCTTGACCACAATGTCGCGCGCCGGCCCGAGGATCATCAGCACGACCGCTTCAAAGCCCACGAGAGCAGAAGCCACCAGCAGCACGGTCGCGCTGGCAGCCAGCGACCTGGAGGGTCCACGGAGATCTCGCCACGGTGCTCGCACAGTCTGAGCCTTTCTTGCGTGCTTTTGGAGCCTTCCCTACATTGTGCTACAGGAAACTATTACCCGGTCTTCTATTTGCCTCGAAGGAGGCCCAATCGTGTCCCGGGAGTACCCAAAACCATAAGGACAATAGCCCACTGGACCTACGTGCCTCAGGTCGAGTTCCACTCCATTCACGCTTCGTGCGCTGTAGGCACATGCGGCTGCGGCAATAGTTCCGTCAGCGCGATCCCCGCCAGAATGAGAATGGCCCCAATTGCGGGCACCATCCCCAACCGCTCTCCGGTCACCACAAACGAAGTGATCCACGCAAACACCGGCTCGAGCGCCAGAATCAGGGCCATCGGCGTCGTCGGCAAAATTGACTGAGCCCAACTCTGAATCGAGAACGCAGCCGCCGTCGCCAGGGCTGCAGCGACAATCAGCGCGAATACTAATTGTCGCGTCAGGTGAACGCGGGGATGCTCGATCAGCGGCAGGCTAACCGCCATAAACAGCGCGCAGAATCCTACCTGCAGAATCGCCAGCGGCTGAAACGGAATACGCGGCGAGGTGTGCCCCAGTGCAATGCAGTGAAACGCGAATGAGATTGAGCAGCCCAGCGTCAACACGTCGCCGATATTGATCGATGAGAAATCCGGCAGAAACGCCGCCACAGATCCCAACGCACTTGCAGCCGGCGGTGCCGTGATCAGCACAATGCCTACAAATGCCAAAGCCGCGCCTACAAATGCATTCCATCGCGGCGATCGCGCTCCTGGCGGCCTGAGCGCCTGCGGAATCGAAAACAAAGGAACGAGCACCACCACGAGCCCTGTAATAAACGCCGACTTCGAAGGCGTCGTCCGCACCAACCCAATGGTCTGAAACTGATACCCTGCTGCGAGACACAGCCCAACCATCGCCCCCGCTGCAATATGCCTCCGCCGAATCGTCTTCCAAGCCCGGTGATATCCCGCCGCGAGCAGCACGAACGCCAGCGTCATGCGAATCAAATTGAAAGCAACGGGCGTCGCATCATTCAGTGCGCCTTTGATGACGACGAAGGTCGACCCCCAAACTGCGACGACCAGCGTCATCAGGATGTATGCACGCAGCTTCATCTCACTCGATTATTCCAGCGTCAACTGGAACTCCCTATGCAAGCACCATGAACGAAACTTCAGCGCGTCGGTTCGATCGGGAAACCCGCGCCAAGAGGCGCAGAGCTCACCAGTCCCGCGCTTCAGCATGGACTGATGCGGAAACACAATCCGAATCCCTGTAGGACAGCTCTATTGATTTCACGTTTAATCAGCAGACGATGAATACACCTGCTGCCCCGCAACCCAAGTCTCCCTGACCTGCGTGTCGAGGACCGCCGTGGGCCTCACTTTGTATATGTCACGATCAACCACTACAAAATCCGCGTCGTACCCCGGCGCAAGCTTGCCCTTGTGCTTCTCCGCGAACTCCGCATATGCCGAGCCCTCAGTGTATGCATACAGTGCCTGCCCGCGAGTGAGCTTATTCTCCAGCGACAATGCTTTCGTCCCATTCTCATTCGTCCGCGTTACAGCCTCGAACAATCCGCGAAACGGCGCGATCGGCTCCACCGGATAGTCTGTTCCAAATGCAAGGGGCACTCCTACGTCCAGAAATCTCTTCCATGCATAAGCGCCCTTCGCGCGTTCCGGACCGATCCGCTCCGTCACCCAGTTCACATCGGTCATCAGGTGATTGGGCTGCATGCTCGCGATGAGTCCAAGTTTCTTGAACTTCGCAAAATCGGCGGCATCCACCACCTGTGCGTGCTCTACGCGATTCCGCGCTGTAACGGGCACTCCCGGTTGCGAAAGCGCATCCAGCGCCATCGATACCGCCCTGTCGCCGATCGCATGAAATCCAATCTGAAATCCCGCCTTCGCCCGTTCCATCGTCATCGCGTTTAAGCGGTCCTGCGTATATTGCGGCAAGCCTGTATTTTTGGGATCATCCGAATACGGCTGCTTCATCGCCGCCGTGCGCGATCCCAGCGATCCATCCATAAAGCCCTTCAGCATGCCGGTGTGCAGCATCAAATCGTTCGCATCATGGTGCGCGCGATGCGCTTTCAGTTCCGGCAGCGGCGAAGCAAAGGGAAGCCACTCCGAAATCCGCAGATGAAGCTTCCCTTCCCTTTCCATCTCTTCGTAGATAAGAAAGTCCTGCCAGTCACTGTTGTCCTGCGCCGTGGTTACGCCGTGCGCGAGAGCATCTTCGATCGCCAGTTCATCGCCCCTGCGCCGCTCCTCCCGCATCGGAGGTGGAATCACCTTGTAAAGCAATCCCTTCGCCGACTCGCGAACGATCCCCGTCGGCTCTCCACTCGCATCCAGATCAATTGCTCCGCCTTGCGGCATCCGCGTTCTGGCTGTGACACCTGCGGCCTTCAGCGCAGCGGTGTTCGCAATCGCAATATGCCCGTCGATGCGCGACAGAAACGCCGGATGATCGCCGGTCACGTTGTCCAGATCCTGCCTCGTCGGCAAAACCTTCTCGGTCCACAGCGTATGATCCCAGCCTCCGCCTGTCAGCCAGTGGTCATCGGGCGCTTGCGCAGCCGCTGACTGAATACGCGAGAGCATTTCCTTTAACGACCCGCTCCCCCGTAGATCCACGTTCAGCTTCTCCCGCCCCGCTTCACCCAGATGTGTATGCGCATCATTGAATCCTGGAAAGACGAACGAACGAGTATGTGCCGAGTCCATGTCGTGCAGGTGCGTCTTCGGCCCCGCCAGTCGCGTGATCTCCGCCGTCGTGCCGACAGCAATCACTTTCCCCTTCGCCACTGCCATCGCTTCCACAACGCGTGGCTTGTCCTCGGCAAAGCCCTCGCCGGTGTAGATCACACCATTGAAAAACAGATCATCGGGAACCGTTGCAGAAGCCGCTGCTCTCTTCTGCTGCTGGGCCGGATTATTGCGAAGAGGAGGCTGAGCTAAAGACAGAACCGACGTGAAATACACCACAGCGAGCACAGCAGGAATGGTGCGCATGCGCGCAGTGTATCAGAGCACTTACTGCTCAGCCGCCCACTCCGCAAGCGCGAGCGTCAGCAACAGAACCCGCCGCAATCCTATCTCGCGATTCTTGTCCGAATACCATTCGGCCAGTGTGTGAGCACCGCCGCCATCTCCACCCGCTCCCATTGAGAGCGCCGGAATCCCCAGCGAGATTGGGATATTCGCATCCGTCGATCCGAGACGCAGATCCGTCATTATGCCCAGGTGCCGATCAACAGCCCGAAGCACCTCGAGCACCGGAGAATCCGTTGCAAGTTGGGCCGCGGGCCGATCGCCGATCTTGTCAACTGAAAAGGTCAGCGCGCCGCGATTGCGGTGATTCAGATTGCTGGCAGCAACATTTGCCTGCTCCACAGCATCTTCCACCGCCCGGTGCAGCGCCACCTCCAGCCTCAGCAGTTCCTCAGAACTCGTCGATCGGAAATCAATCGCAGCCGTCGCGCTCTCCGGGATGGAATTCACGCTCGTTCCGCCCTGCACCGTGCCGACGTTCAAAGTCGTCGTCGGCCTCTCCGGCACCGGCGTGCGGGCAACTGTGGCGATGGCCGAGGACAATGCCACAATCGGATTCGGTGTCCCTGAATCGGTGAAGCTGTGTCCGCCCGGACCTTTAATCGTGACCTGGAATCTCCTGCTTCCAAGCGCCTGAGAAACCGCGGAATCAGCGCCCGCACCATCCAGCACGACGTGCGCAGCTACGCGCCCCGCGAGTGCACGCTGTTCGTAGAAGTTTCGAACTCCCCGAAGATCGCCTTCCCCTTCTTCTCCGACGTTAGCCAGCATCAAAATCGGAACCGGCAACTTCACCTTTGCTTGAATCAATGCCTCTGCCAGTGCGAGCATTCCGATCACCCCAGCGGCGTTGTCGCACGCCCCCGGAGCAGCCAGCCGGCTCGCGCCATCTTCGCGCGTCAGTGACGGCGTCAACGGTGTGTCTGCCGGAAAAACAGTATCGATATGCGCCGAGACAACGATCACGTGGCCTGTACTCTCAGGCGGCAGGTGCGCGGCAGGAACAAATCCAAGCACATTCCCGGCTCCGTCAATCTGGACGTCCTCAAGCTCAATCTCTTTGAATCTCTTCGCCGCCCACTCCGAGCGCGCCTGCTCTCCGAACGGCGGCGCCGGAATCGCCACCAACTCCGCTTGCCGGTCCATCAGCGTTTTCGGATTATTGTGCAGCCATGCAAACGCAACGTGCACCGGCCGCTGGGCCGCCAGCGCCGTTACCCGCGCGAAAGCTGAACTTCGCGAAAAGATTCGCATGCCCCTTAAGGGTAGCAGGCGAGAATCGCATTTTTGAGTTGGAGCGAAGCAGTTGCGGAGAGGCGGATCTCGCAGGTTTAGTCGGCATGCTGTTTTTTGCGTCTGCCGTACCTCAAGTTCTCTCTTGCCATTTACAGCATATCAAGCTCCCAAGCGCAGAAACAGACTGTTTTTTCGTCCCCTCTCGCGATACCTTCGACAAGCCGTATAACAGCTCAAGCGCAAAGGAAGCCAGAATGTCCAAATCCGCAGATCATGTCGTTGCCTCTTCAGATCAGATGGCGCTCAACGTCGGGCCCGCGCATATCGATATCGCCTATCGGCGGTCCGGCAATACCGAGGCCCCGCCCCTTCTGCTCATCATGGGAGGCGCGGCCCAGCTTATCCACTGGCCCGATCCCTTCTGTGGAGCCCTTGTAGATGCAGGCCTTCAGATTATTCGCTTCGATAATCGCGACGCCGGCCTCTCCACGCACATTGCAAATGCCCCGCCTCCCGATCTTCCCGCGGTCCTCGCTGGCGACTTTAGCTCCGCCTCGTACACACTCAATGACATGGCCGCGGATAGCGTAGGCCTTATGGATGCACTCGGCATCTCCACAGCACACATCGTCGGCGCATCCATGGGAGGCCAGATCGCCCAGATCATCGCGACTGAATACCCTGATCGTGTTCGATCTCTGGTATCAATGATGTCCACTACCGGCAGCAAGTCGGTAGGCCAGGTCGCTCCCGAAATCCTCCGCGAGGTGTTCGGCAAACCCGTCGGGAAATCGCGCGAAGAATACATCCAACACCGGGTAATGGCGATGCGCGCAGTCGGTTCGCCCGACTTTCCCAGCGATGTAGCCGAACTTACCGCCCGCGCCGGGCTGGCCTACGACCGCGATCACGACGACACCGCACTCGCCCGGCAGGCAATTGCAACCGTCGCCACCGGAGATCGCACCGTTCGCCTTAGGCGTATCTCAGCTCCGACTCTCGTCATTCACGGTCTCGCCGACCGGATGTGCGACGTCAGCGGCGGTCGAGCCACCGCAGAAGCCATTCCCGGTGCGGAACTCGTACTCATCGAAGGCATGGGCCACGGCCTCCCTCCCGGCCTGCGCCCACGTCTCGCATCTCTCATCGCCGATTTCGTCTGGCGCGTCGAACGCCGCAGCAACAACTAATCCAGTTTTCAGCAGCCCGCATCATCGCAGCTTGGTGCTCACAAGCTCGTTTCCTCGTACTCCACGGAATGAAGAAACAATCCGCGCGCGGGAGCAGTGGGTCCCGCCGCGCTGCGATCCTGCGCGGCCAGAACTCCCGGCAAATCGTCCACATCGATGTAGCCTCTTCCCACGTCCAGCAGCGTACCCACCAGGTTCCGGACCATGTGGTGCAAAAAGCCGTTCCCGCGCACGCGATACACCAGAACCTCGAACCCGTCCAGCCTCTGCGTACTCCACTCAGACGAGAAAACCCTCCGCACAGCACCCCGTATCTGGATCTGAACGACGGCTTCCTCTTCGCTGGCCCGCGTCGCTGCATCTGGATCCGAGGCGGCAAAGCTCCGGAAGTCATGCTCGCCAACAAACACCGCCGCACCCCGCTGCAGCAGTTCCAAATCCACCTTCCACGAATAGGGGTACACATACCGCGCCAGGAACGGCGGACATATCTGCTCCGCCGCCGGCTCAATGGGCAACACGCGATACTCATACGTCTTCGCAACCGCTGAATGCCGCGCATGGAACGAACTCTGAACCACCTTCGCTTCCAGCACGCGGATCGAGCCGGGCAAAGTCCGGTTCAATGCACGCACAAGATTCGCCGCCGGAATACGTCCTTGCAGTTCGAAGCTCGCCACCTGCGCCAACGCGTGCACGCCTGCATCCGTCCGGCCCGAGCCCTGAGGTAGCGGATCCTCTCCCACCAGTCTCTTCAGCGCCGCTTGCAGTTCGCCCTGTATCGTTGGTTTCTCCGGCTGAACCTGCCACCCGTTGAAGTCCGTTCCGTCATAAGCAACGGTCAGTTTCCAGTTCTGTTTTTGTTGCAGTTCGGCTTGGGTGATTTCTGTCACGGGTATCTTTGTTGTTAACAGGTTAATTGACTAAAAGGGGCCATCCGGTTAGCTCATCGCAGTGGGATATACTCAATTTTTCGTGCGAGATTGCGTGCGAAGCGCCCTGCAAGAGGGAACGAACTTAGTGCGGCACGCGTAATCCTAAGTGACCCAACGGTCATTTGAAGCACGGGAAGTGGAAATCGCCGCGCAGAATCACAAATTTGCGTCCGGAATCGCGTTCCAGACGTCTTGTAGAACGGCACCCCACATGCCTCAGCGACTCGTGGAGAGGAATCATGCAATTGTTCGGTATCCGTGTGTTTGATCATCACAACATCACCGCTCGCCCCGCAAAGCGCCGCACAGCCGATCGCTTGCGCGCAGTAACCGCGGTCATGCTGACGTTGACAGCAGGAGTGCCCTCGGGATTTGCACAGGAACAACAATCAGGCGGTGTAAAAGGCGCCGGATCTCACGGCCAGCAAAAAGAAGCATCGCCGTTGCCGCAGGCCCCCAATCCGAACCTGACGCAACCGTTTGACCTTCGGCCCACAAATCGCGATTTCTCCAAGCCCGCCGGCCGCCTTCTCGGCAATCCCGCCAACATGTATCGAGGCACCGATATCCCGAAAGCCAACTTCGCAAACTCGGTCCGCCTCGACAACCTGCTTAAGGACGGCAAGATCTACCTCAGCCTCTCCGATGCCATCGCTCTGGCTATCGAGAACAACTACGACATCGCCATCGCGCGCTATGACCTCGACATCGCAGATACTGACATCCTGCGCACGCGCACTGGAGCCACCCCGCTCGGCGCACCCTCGGGGCTCGTAAGCGGCACGCTCGGCGGTTCGGTCTCCATTCTCCAGACAGGTGGCGGTCCCGGTGGCACCACAGTCGGCTCCGGCGGTGCTGGCTCCGGCGTGAGCGGCCTCACCCTGACTACAGCGGGCGCCGGGCCATTACCTGAACCCCTCGATCCAAGCATCACTGGAACGGTTCAGTTCGAACGCGCTCGTCAGCCGCAGTCCAACACCCTGTTCTCCGGCGGCAAAACCTCGCTCGGAACAAACACGAACCTCTACAGCTTCGGGTATCTGCAAGGCTTCGTCACTGGAACGTCCCTCCAGGCGAACATAATCAACAATCGCATCACCACAGACAGTCCGTTCACCGTTTACAGCCCGGAACTGAACTCCACGTTCAAGGCCACAGTCACGCAGCATCTGCTCCAGGGCGCCGGCATTTGGATCAATAAGCGGTTCATGTACCAGGCCATCAACGACCGCCGTATCACTGACTCGTCTTTCCGCCAGCAGATCCTGTACACCGGAAATCAGGTGGAAGGCATCTACTGGGGCCTCGTCAGCGCCTATGAAGATGTCCAGGCCAAGCAGCGTGCACTCGCGCAAAGTACCAAGCTCGCCGAGGATACGCACAAGCAGCTTGAGATCGGCACCATGGCGCCTCTTGATGTAGTGCAAGCCGACTCAACGGTACAGACCGACAAACAATCCCTCACCGCATCGCAGAACACGCTGAACTATCAGCAGCAGATCATCAAGCAGGCCATCGCCCGCAACCTGAACGATCAGGCCCTGGCTACTGCCCCGGTAATTCCCACCGACCGCATCAAGCTCGATCAGATCGAGGAAGAAGGCACTCCCATTGAAGAACTGGTTCAGAATGCCTTCAAGAATCGTCCCGAACTCGAGCAAGCTGCCCTGACGTTGCGGAACGACGAGATCACCTTGCGGGGCGCGAAGCACGCGCTGCTACCGGCTCTCGATGTCTATGGCTTCTACGGCTCAGCCGCCCTCGGTGGATCGCAGAGCCCCAGTGCGATCAACTTTAGAACTGGCCTGCCGTACGATCCGGGTACCTTTCCGTCGAATGGCTACGGCACCGTGCTGACCAACTTGTTCAACAGCTCCGCACCCGACAAGGGGATGGGCTTCAGCATGACGATTCCGATCCGCAACCGCGAAGCGCAAGCCACGCAATCCCGCGCGTTGATGGAATACCGTCAGGCTGAACTCCGCCTTGCCCAGCTCTACACGCAGATTCGCATGCAAGTGGTCAACGCGCAATTCGCTCTCACCAACGATCGCGCACAGGTGCAGGCCTCGCTCGCAGCGCGCGATTACGCACAGCAGAGCCTCGACGCTGAACAGAAGAAGCTCCACCTCGGCGCCTCAACAACCGCAAATGTTCTCCAGCAGGAGCGCAACCTCGCGGTTGCCGAGAATAACCTGATTGCGGCAAACGCGGCGTTCGCAACCGCACGCGCCAGCCTCTATCAGGTACTGGCGACGACGCTCCAGCATTATGGGATCAACCTGGGCGACGCCGCTAAGGGCACAGTAAGTACTGCGCCAACAATCTCCGGAGTTCAGCCCGCTGCCGCCGGCCAACAACCCGGAAACCCGGCTGCTATGCCGGCGCAGCCCGGCCAACCACAGCCGGAACAGCCCGCGACACCCCCGGCACAAACAACTCCACCCGCATCCACAACGCCGCAACCACAAACCAACTAGATTCAGATCGAACACAACAAAGGCCCGGCAGCAACATTGCCGGGCCTTTTGTTCTTCTCCACGTCCTGTACCTGTTTCCCTCAGTCGCCGCCTTTTATGGAGCATCCGCCAGCGCATACGCCAGCACCGTCATGATCGCCGCGTTCTCATTCAGATGCTTCCTGTCGACCTTGTCGAACGTATCCGCAGCCGTGTGGTGATAATTGAAATAGAACCTGCTGTCTTGGATGGGAGCAAAGCTCGGCACGCCTTTCGCCGTCAGCCCCGCGATGTCTTCGCCCGTCTCCGGCGCATTCACCAGCGATCCTGCACCAATTCCATCCAGCACTTCCGCGACCGGTCTCAGCCATTTTCCCAACTCCGGCTTGCCTGCGTAATAGATACCTGTCGGATGGTCCGCTCCGAGATCGCTCTCAATCGCGCCCGCATGATTTCCCATCTCAGCCTCATGATCCTTCATGTACTGAGCGGCACCCTCAGATCCTTCTTCTTCGCTCATCCACGCAATCATCCGCACCGTGCGCTTCGGACGAATCCCCATCTCCTTCATCAATTCCAACGCAGCCATTGAAACCGCAACACCAGCCCCATCATCGATCGCGCCCGTCCCCAGATCCCACGAATCCAGATGACCTGAAACAACTACCACCTGCTCCGGGTGCTCAGTTCCCTTCCAGTCGGCAATCACGTTGAAGCTGTCCGCATCCGGCAGCGTCTGCGGAGTTAGCGTCAAATGCATCGTGACCTTCCCCTCGCGCGTCAGCGTCTTCAGCAACTCCGCATCCTCCGCGGTCACCGCCGCCGCCGGAATCTTCGTCACTCCCGGCGCATAGGCAGTCGCACCGGTATGAGGCGAACGATAATCGCCGCCGCCGGCGCTCCTAACCAGCACGGCGGCCGCACCCGCCGTCGCACCTGCGATCGGTCCAGCCCCGCGATACACCACGCTCCCCCCGTACGCATCCAACCCGTGTCCCGTTGCGGCCAGTTCCTTATCAAACGCGTGATTGAAGAGCAATATCTTGCCCTTCACCGCACCCGATGGCAAAGCCCGCAACTCCTTCCAGTTGTCCACAACCACGACCTCTGCCGTGATACCGTCCGCCGGTGTTGCCACGCTCCCGCCCAGCGCGGTCAGCACAATCTTCTGCTTCGTTCCCTCAGCCTGTCCGGGCCATGCGGTCAATTCGCCCGTCTCAATGCCGCGCACCCAATGCGGAACCTTTGTCTTCTCCAGCGTCACCTCCGCGCCAAGTTTCCGCATCTCCTCGGCAACCCACTCCACCGCCTTCAGTGACTGCGGAGAACCGCTCAGCCTCGGCCCGATGTTGTCCGTCAGGTGCCTCAATTCTTCATAGGCGTAGTCGCTGCCCATCGCCTTATCTCGAAGTTGTGTCATCGTGCGCAGTTGCTCGTCGAGCCACGCGCTCTTCCCGCTGCCCATCATTGCGTTCAATCGATCCAAAATCGAAGCCTGCGGGGACGGTGTCGACTGACTCTGCGGCTGCTTTGCCTGCGCCCTGATCACCGGCAGCCCGGCCGTTACAAAAACACCCGCGATCACGATGAATCTGCAACACTTCTGTGGGGAAATCATGCCGGATGTTAGCACGCCGGCCCATGCACTTCTTCGCCACCCGCGCCGTCTAATACTGTATGAAGTTCTTGATCCCTGCCGAGAGGCTAACTGCTGTGCCCGTTCCCGCATCCGACGCCTAAGGCACTGCTACTCTCGCGAACCACGGCCCGTCACTCTGCGCCAGAGGAACGCCTTCCTGGTTCTATACTTAGCATTGGTGCATTGTTTCCATTCCCAGCCGGGTGGCTGAATAGTTAAGAGGTCCTCGAACCTATGAATTCGCTTTACGCACGACTGCGCTCGCACCGTCTAGCCTCCACGTTCCTTTTTCTTGCAATTTTGTCCGCCGCAATCGTAGGCGGCTCCTACGCAGCTCACGGAGTGCGCGGTCAGGAAAGAACAAGCGACAGCAGCGACGCAACGCCGCTCAAAGTGGCCAACTCCGCAATCGAGCCCAATCCCTTCGTCAAAATCGCCAAGGCCGTCGGCCCTGCCGTGGTCAACATCAATACCCAGACCTTGCCCAAGAACGCCGGCAACAAAGGCGGCCGCCGCCTTCTGCCCAATCCTCACAGCCGCCCGCAGCCCAATCCCCAGAATCCCGGCGACAACCCCGACGACGATGATCAGGATGGAGGCCAGGGTCAGGGTCAGAATAATTTCCAGGACTTCTTCAATCGCTTCTTCGGCGGACAGGTCCCGGATCAGGATGGCGACGACGGCCAGGTCCGCGAGTCTCTCGGCTCCGGCTTCATCGTCGATCCCAAGGGCTACATCATCACCAACAATCACGTGATCGAAAAGGCGGACAAGATTTTCGTCAAGCTCTCGACCGATCCTGATTCCCAGGATCTCGGTCGTCCCGCCCGCGTCATCGGCACCGATAAAGCCACAGATCTGGCTGTTATCAAGATCGAAAGCAGCTCTCCGCTATCAACAGTGAAGATGGGCAACTCAGACCAGGTGCAGGTTGGCGACTCAGTTGAAGCTATTGGCAGCCCGTTCGCACTCGCGCAGACCGTAACCGCTGGCATCATCTCCGCCAAGAATCGCACCATTGAGCCCGGTGTAGCCGGACAGTTCCAGCACTTCATCCAGACCGATGCTGCCATCAATCCCGGCAACTCCGGCGGCCCGCTGCTCAACATGAATGGTGAAGTCATCGGCGTCAACACCGCCATCTACACGCAGTCAGCAGGCTATCAGGGCATCGGATTCGCCATGCCCTCCAACACGGTCGTCTCTGTCTATAACGACCTCATCAGCCCCAGCCACAAAGTCACCCGCGGCTCCATCGGCATCTCGTTCCGCTCCGGCCTTTCCGGCGCAGTCAATCGCGTCTACGGCTTCAAGAACGGAGTCCTGGTGCAGCAGGTGCAGCCCGGTGGCCCGGCCGACAAGGGTGGCATCAAAGCCGGCGATATCATCACCACCATCGATGGCCGCTCCATCAAGGATGGCGACGATCTGGTCAACGACATCGCCAGCCGCCGTCCCGGATCAAGCATCCGCCTCGGCTTCATGCGCGATGGGAAGCCGCAGGATGCCACCGTCACGGTCGGCGATCGTGACAAGGTCTTCGCAGACATGACTGGACAGAAGCCGGAAACCAATCCGGACAGCACCAGCGATGCCGGCGAGAAGCTCGGCCTCGTTGTCCGGCAGATCACCGATCAGACTGCCCAGAAGATCCACACCTCCGGCGTGATCATTCAGTCTGTCCGGACTGGCTCCTTTGCCGATCTTCAGCAACTCGAACCCGGCCTGGTAATTGTCCGCATCAACAAGAAACCAACCGGAACCAAGGACCAGTTCGATGCCGTGGTGAAGGGCCTCAAAACTGGCGACGACGTAGTCTTCGAAGTCATCGATCCACGCCATCCCGAAAATGGAATCAACTACATAGGCGGAACATTGTAAGCAGAACTTGAGCCGGGGAGCCCAAACCTCCCCGGCTTCCGTCTAAGACAGAGGCACCTGCGGTCGTAGGGCGGACGAGTCCAAGATCGCAAAAAGAAGTGGGTTTTAGCCCTGCCAGCTGAACTCGTAAGACCACCATCACAGACCGTTCCATCACCGCTACCCGAAAGTACATCTAAGAACATTGGACATTAGTCACGACCCGGAACTTTCGTTTTTGCACCACCCTGGACCGAAAAGATGCTTCCCGCTTTTTGTGGCACACTCAGTGGACGTTCAGATAGAATGCGCTCCAACGTCCAGGAACTTTATTTGTCGAGGTACTTTGCATGCTTTCATTCCGAGCAGGCCTGGCGTTTGTTTTAGCCGCAGCAGTCGCGGTGGCGCCGGCCCTCGCCACTCCCACACACAAGAAATCCTCCACTCCTCACGCGCGCACGGCTCGCTCCTCGGCCCGCAGCACCAAAGCAAGCGCAAAATCCCGTAAAGGCTCAAAAAAGTCCCGCCGTACCAAGCTGCGTGGCCAGCAGGTGATCGACTCGGCGCGGGCCATGGAGATCCAGCAAGCGCTCATTCGCGAGCACTACCTTGCCGGGGAACCAACCGGCCAGTGGGACAACGACACTGTCTCGGCCATGAAGAAGTTCCAGGGCGACCA
>DATJEO010000145.1:0-7416 GCA_035496515.1 Occallatibacter sp. | reverse complement strand
GGGCATTTTCCGAAGGAGTTTCATCAGTTTCTCACCCGCTTTGAAAAGGAACTCGCGGAGGTGCGGCCATGGGTGTTTGTTCTTGGGCCGACGGAGAAGGAACGCAAGCAGTTTGCGTCGGCTGAAGAGCAGGCACGGAGGGAACTGGGCAAGCATCCACTGCTTCGCCCGGCGGATATGCGCGTGCTAGGAGGTAAGTTCGATCCGGCACATTTGAAGCTGGCTTTTCCGATGAGTTTGATTCTGAAGCTGCCGGCCAATCCCATGAAGAAGATTCCTGCATCGGATATTCGCGACTGGGATTGGATTCACCGATGGGCGGGGGCAATTGCCGAGGAGATCGCGGCGCGGATGTCAGTGAGTCCGATGGTTCGATAGACTGGGGTGCATGGAACGGATTTGCACGAATTGCCATGCGGTGCTGGCGGCGAACAAGAAGGCGGACTGGTGCCCGGCATGCGGCGGGGCGATGACGGACAGGCCGGGAATTGCTGAGGTCGAGTCGAAAGAGCCGAAGGCGGCTCCGGCGGAAGTGGATCATCGCGGGATTGTGTTGCCGCGTCGTCATGCCGTGGGCGGGATCATTACGCCGCAATAAGTTGAAGCGAAAACGCATGATTGAGATCAAGCGCATCACGCCTGAGACCGCGCTTGTGTTCAAGCAGGTGCGGCTGCGCGCGCTGCAGGATGCGCCGCTGGCATTTTCGAGCACGTATGCGAAGGAGTCGCAGTTTCCGGATGAGGAGTGGGGAAGGCGGGCGGGGCGCTGCGGCGGCGATGGCGGTGATGCGATGTTTATGGCGTTCGCGGGCGAGGCAGTGTGCGGAATCGCGGGATCGCTGCTGGACGAGAAGAACCCAGAACGGGCGCAGGTGATCTCGATGTGGGTTGATCCGGGGTACCGGCGCGCCGGCGTGGGAAAGAAGCTGATCGATGCGGTGATTGCGTGGAATCGTTCGCGCGGTGTAAGGGAGCTTGTGCTGATGGTGACGGACGTGAATGCGGAGGCGATTGCATTCTACGAGCGGCTGGGGTTCGTGAAGACTGGCGTGACGAGTGAGTATCCGAACGATGCGGCGATCACTGAGTACGAGATGATGCTGCCGCTGTGAGGGCGAGGCTGCTTTAAGATGTTGCGATGAAACTGCGGCCCATTCTGACGCGTGCTTGCCTGCTGGCAATCTCCAAATTTGTTTTCTGTGCGATGTCGGCGTTTGCGCAGGACGCCGCTCCGGATCTGCTTCGGCCTGATGCGCGGTTCAAGGCGGACATGCTGGTGGTGGTGGCGCATGAAGACGATGAGGTGATGATCGCGGGGTACCTCGCGAAGCTGGCGCAGGACGAGCACAAGCGGATTGCGGTTGTTTACGTCACGAATGGGGATGGCGGCGGGAACGCGGTTGGGAATGAAGCGGGAGCGGCGCTGGGGCAGGAACGGCAGATGGAGGCGCGACGGGCACTGAGTTCGATCGGGATCGAGAATGTCTGGTTCCTGAATCAGCACGATACGCCGAACCAGAACGTGCTGTTCTCGCTCGATCACTGGGACCATGGACACGTGCTGGAAGCACTGGTGCGGCTGATTCGCATCACGCGTCCGGATGTGGTGCTGACGTGGTTTCCTGATCCGGTCTCGGGCGAAAACCATGCGGACCATCAGGCGTCTAGTGTCGTGGCGGTGGAAGCATTCGATGCGGCGGCCGATGAGACGAAGTTTCCTGAGCAGTTGTCGCCTGCGAAGAACCGGACGGGCATGTCGAATCTGACGGAGGGATTGCTGCCGTGGCAGCCGCAGAAGCTCTACTTCTTCACCGATGCGTATGAGGTGTTCACGCCCTACTGGTATGACGCGAAGAAGCTCTCGCCGTTCCGGAAAAATCTGGGGGAGGGGACGGGGCCGAGTTTCGATATGAAGGCGATGTCGCCAACCCGGCATCTTTCATATGCGCAGATTGAGGCGGATGAGCAGACCTACTACATGACGCAGGAAGGGCAGCTTGGGGTCGATGCCGTGAAGGCGAAGAACTTCAAGACGTTCGAGTATCCGGTGCGGCTGATTTTTGCGAAGTCGCTGGTGAGAGCTTCGGTGACGGGCGATGTGTTTGAAGGAGTGAGGGCGGCGGGTGTGCCGTTCAAACCGGTTCACGGATATGAGGAGGAGACGAAGCAAGGCATCAGGCTGGAAATTGGGGATCCGTGGCGATTCTATTCGCTGTTCTGGAAGGCGCATGATCTGGATCGGATGGCGGGGCTGATTCCGGTGCCGGAGATGGAAGCGGATTACGGGGAGTGGCTGATAATTGGGCTTCGGGCGTGCAATTCCACGAACAGCGATGCGGTGATTGAGTTGAACGCTACGCTGCCAGCGGGCTGGGTTGATCATCCCGAGTACAAGCGGTATCCGGTGCGCGCGGGAGAGTGCTACCCGGTGACGGCGATGGTGTCGGCGCGGAGCACCGGCGATGAGAAGTGGGATGAACTTACTTGGAGCGCGACGCAGGATGGACGCAACGTGGGGAGCGTGATGGTGCGGGTGTTTGTGGGGAAGGTTGGGAGCATGCCGCGGTAGGTGGGGCTCTATGGAAGGCCGGCGTGGGGGACTTCGACTCTGGTCGTCAGGATCGAGGAGTTCATCAGGATCTTTGCTTCGGCTTCGTGAAAGGTGGGGGCGACGCAGATGAAGAGGGTGTGGCCATCATCTCCGCCGAGCATGCATGCGAATGGCGAGAGGGGCGTCGAGAGTTCCTGAAGTATGTGCCCGCCTTCGGTGACGCGGAGGAGGCGATGATGCATGAGGTCCGCGACCCAGACGGCGCCTTCGGCATCGAGACAGATTCCGTCGGGGACAACTTCGGAGTGAGCGAGTATTTCGGTGACGTTCGTGGAGGACGGCTGATCGCCGAAGGCTGCCCAGGTACGGCGCGGAGCAAGGTTGCCGTCGCGCAGTTCGAAGGCACTGAGCCGGTTCATCAGAGTTTCGGCGACGATGAGGGTGCGACCGTCGCGAGAGAGGACCATGCCGTTGGGGAAGCCGAGGCCTTCGGCTGCGATGTGCGCAGCGCCGTCGGGCTCGACGCAGATCAGGGATGTCGAACAGGCCGGTGAGCCGCCATGCAGGTCGAAGCCGAAGTTGCCGACCCATGCGCGGCCGTTGCTGTCCACGAGCATGTCGTTGATGTCGCCGGCGGCGAGTGCGGAGAGCTTGGCATGTAATGAGAGAGCTCCGTCATCTTCGAGGCGGAGGATCTTGCGATCGCACATGGAGGCGATGAGCAATCGTCCGTCGGGGAGGAAGCCGAGACCGGAGGGGCGGTTCGGGATGACCGCGATGTCGTCGGTGAGGCCATCTACAGACGACTGGTAGACGCGATAGCCGTGCTGGTCGGAGAAGTAAAGATGCCCATTGTGCCAGCGCGGGCACTCGGTGAAGGCGAAGCCGCCAGCTAACTTCGTGAACTCGGACATGGAGGGCAGTTGAATCGCTTCCATTGTAGCCGGGTGAGGGCTTGCAATTGATTGAAAGATGCGGAGTTCATTTACGCGCGGTTCTGCGCGGGAACAGGTTTGCTATCGATAGTGGGCCGGGACCGGTGACGACAAGGGAGGCGAGGCAGGCAATGTAAAGCAGGTCGCATTCGTAGCCGGGCGGTCCGAATTGCGGGCGGCCAGAGGTGACAGAGACCAGCTTGATCGAACTGAATCCGAATGGCAGGTGGACTTTGAACATGGCGACGAGAAGGACTGCCGTCATGGGCATTGCGAAGAAGGGAATCAGACAACCGACGAGTACGGCGAGGCCGCCGAAGATCTCGATGAGAATGGTGAGCCATGCCATCAGGTGAGGGGCAGGAACAGAGAGGCCATGCAGGGTTGCAGCGAAGAGATCTGGGCCGCGGTTGAGTTTGGCGAGACCGTGCTGGATGAAGCCGAAGCCGACGATGAGACGCAATGGAAGGGGCGCCCAACGTTTGAGCGTGAGCTGAGCAGGGGATGACTTGAGGCGCGTGTCGGCTTTATGAGGTGAAGTGGCGATTGCGTCCATTTTTGTGAACTCCGATGGGAGAGCTGCCCTGTGCTTCCAGCACGAATCGAGCACGGGCCGAACAGTGCGGGCGCAACACTTGTGATGGAGTGGAGGACAGAAGAGTTACAGGAGGAGTGGTTCCGGCTATTCGTAGCGGAGTGCTTCGGCGGGACGAATGCGCGCGGCAGTGGAAGAGGGATAGAGCGTGGCGAGCAGCGAAATTCCGATGGAGACGAGGGCGACAACGACTCCGTCGAGAAGGCGAGGCGCGAAGGGCAGGGTATCGATTGCGTAGACGTCGGGCGTGAGTCCTATGTGGTAGTGCGATCCTGCCCAGGAGCCGAGATACCCGAGGATGAGGCCGGTCACGGTGCCGACAAGGCTGATGAGGAATCCCTGAAGGAGGAAGATGCGGCGGACCTGATTGGGAGCGACGCCGAAACTCATGAGCACTGCGATGTCACGCGTTTTTTCCATAACCATCATGGTGAGGGCGATGAGGATGTTGAGTGCGGCGACGATGACGATGAGGGTGATGACGATGAAGGTGACGATCTGCTCGAGGCGCAGGGCCCGGAAGAGCTCGCGATTTTGTTCCTTCCAGTTTGTGGTTTGGAAGCCGGGGCCGGCGGCAGCTTCGATTTGTTTGGCGATTTCCGGGGCGTGGTTGAGATCGTCGATGCGGAAACTGATGACGGTGATGATGTCGGGCTCGTCGTAGAGACGCTGGGCGTCTCCGAGGCGAATGAAGCCCCAATTGGAGTCATATTGATAGAAGCCGGTGTGGTAAGTGCCGACGAGCTGGAAACGAACGGTTTGGGGCATCATACCCATGGGGGTGAGCTCGCCCTGCGGGCTGATCAGGGTGACGGAGTCACCTACGGCAGCGCCGACGGTGTCAGCGAGTTCTTTGCCGATGATGAGCGGCGGAAGTTGACCGGAGGGCGGAGCCTCTGCGGGTTCGTTTTCGGGCTCAAGGGCTTTGACGGCGGATGCGGGAGCGCTGGTGAGGACTTTGCTGACGGCTTTCTCGTGTTCCGGAATGATGCCTTCAATCAGGGCGTAACCTTCGCGGGCGCCGTGAGCGACGACGACCTGCTCATCGAGTTCAGGCGCGGCAGCGACAACGTGAGGCAATTTGGAGAGGCGCTCGAGGAGAGGACGCCAGTCGTGGATGCCTTCGTTCTGATTGGTGCGCATGAGTTGCACGTGAGCGCTGGAGTCGATGAGGCGATCCTGCATGTCGCGGCGCATGCCGTTAGTGATGGCGAGCGCGATGATGAGCGCGGCGACTCCGGCGGTGACTCCAGCGATGGAGATGCCGGTGACGACACCGACGACAGCCTGCCGCCGCTTGGCTCTCAAATACCGCGCCGCCACAAAGAGTTCAAATCGCATCGTGCCCGATTCTACTTCGCCCCGGTGACTACGGATTTGGCAAGGCCCACGTTCTCGCGCCGGTCGTACACACGAACGGTGATGAGGTGCTCACCGGATTTGCCTTCGAGAGACTTAGCTGGGATCTGGAAGTCGTAGTGTTCCTGCTTGAAGTCAGAGAGTTTGCCGACGGGATCGATGTATTGCCAGGTGCCTGCGTCGATGGCGTACTCAGCGTGTGCGATGGGTGAGGCCGCGTCTTCCGCGTCGAAGGTGACGTGGACTGGACCCATGCAGGGAGCGCGCACGCACTGGATGGATTGCTGCTCAGCTTTGAGCGCGTTTACGACTGGGGGCGTGGTGTCGATTTCGAAGCGATCACTCTCCATGAAGTCGGTGAGGGCTTCGCCGGGGTTGTGTGAGGGTGCGTCAGATGCGACCACTTTGATTCGGTAGCCGCCGTCGGGAATGAGAGCGGCGTCGAAGCTGTAGGCCTTCTCGTTGATGTTGTCTTTCAGCAGGTGCCAATCGCGCTCGCCATCCCCGCGAAGGAAGAGCGAGTAAACGAGGTCATCGCCGTTGTCGTCGTGGGCGGCCCAGCGGACTGTCACAGCCGTGCGATCTTTCAACGCCTGGATGGGTTGGTTTGCGCTGCCGGTGTCGACGGGAACGACTGCGGGTTGATTGGGTGAAGGGAAGCTGATATTGACGTTCTGCTGATTTGGATTGGAGGGCTGCGGGTTGAGACGTGCGCCGGGGGCGACAACGAGATCATCTACGGTGGGGGCGGCGTTTACGGGCAGGAAGTTGACGCCCACTTCACCGAGTTGTCCGGCGTCGCGGAGGATGGCTTTCCATTGGAGGAAGCGGCCGGGAGGCGACTGTACTGCGCCGTCCTTGAGAGGTTGCCAATCGGACCAGCCCCAGTCTCCGCGGCCGCGAATGGGCTGTTCGACATTGCCGGTGCGGGTGAGGAGTTCGTAGTTGGCGGAGCCGGGCTCGATTTCGACGCGGCCGAAGCGGGCGAAGGCGCCTGCATCGAGGACATCGCTGGCGTACTCGTGGATTTGCGATTTGCCGAGTGAGTAGAGCTTGCCTGTGTTGCCGGTTCCGATGAGGACGGCGCCGCCCTGAGCGTTGACGAAGCTGAGGCCTTGTTGCGCTTCAACATGGGCGACGTCGGCGTAGTCGCCGTTCTTCTGGATGCGGAAGATGTGGCCGCGATTTCCGCTGATGGCGAGGACGCCATCGGTTTGGGCGTCGAGCGCGTAGACGATGTCTTCTTTGCTGGACCAGATCTTGCGCGGAGCCTGGTCTTCTGCGAGCGCGTAGACTTCAGTGCCGTCGGGCGCGGAGGAGCTTGCGTTGGCGGCTTGAAGTGAGCCGGGCTGGACGATGGTGAATGTGATGCTGCCAACGCCCTGCACGGGAAGAGGAGGAAGGGGGTTGTGGCTCTTGTCGCCTACGCTCGCGGCGTAGATTGTGTCGTCCTGTCCGACGGTGACGGAGGTGATCTCGCGGCGCGGGGCTTCGAAGAGGACGTAGCCTTTTCCTTGCGGGCTGATTCTGTAGACGAGACCTGAGCCATCAGAGCCGGCGATAAGATTGCCTTTTGCGTCCCATGCGAGAGCGCGGATATGCTGCTCATCTGTTTTGAAGAACAGGTCGGGCTTCATGTCGGGTGCGGCAGGATTGACGCGATAGATCGCCCCGGGACCACCGACAGCGATGTAGAGCTTGCCTGCGGTGTCGAAACTCATATCCCAGATGTAGTGGGATTTCGATTCGCGATTTGACTTAGGATCGTCTTCGCCGGCAGGTGTAGTTTCAAGCTTCGCTGCATCGAAGACGAGTTTGGCAGAGGATTCGTCCTGCTTGGCGGTGGCGTTCGGATTGAGCTTGTAAACTTTTCCGCCGGGTAATGTGGCTGCATAGACAGATCCGTCTGGCCCGACGCGGACGACCTGTACGCTGACATCGCGGGTTTCGAAGATGGTGACTGGCTTGCCGTCTTT
>DATJEO010000144.1:0-2393 GCA_035496515.1 Occallatibacter sp. | reverse complement strand
ATTTCGAGGGCGCACACGATGACGGCGCTCTGCCAAATCGAGGTGACGAGTGCGGAGCCGGCGTTTGCGGCAAGAGATTGACTCTGCGAGAAGATCCACGCCCATGCAACGGCGCCAGTCACGGTGAGTTCATTGATCATGAGGGCGATCTGCATGGCTAGACCTCGTCTCCATTGTCGGGGGCGGCGGCGTTGATGGCGGCTTTGAGGCGGTCAAGCTCTTCGCGGGAGATTTCGCTGTCGCCCAGAAGTGAGAGCAAGAGCTGTTCTCTCGAGTTGCCAAAGAAGCGGCTGAGGATGTGCTTGACTTCGGTGCGGCTGGCTTCGTGCTCAGCGATGAGGGGGCGGTAGATGAAGGCGCGCCCTTCCTGACGGTGGTCGACGTAGCCTTTTTGCTCGAGGATGCGGATAGTGGTCAGGACGGAGTTGTAGGCCAGATTTTCGCCGTCGGGTATGGCTGCTACGAGGTCGTTGACGGCGGACTCGCCGCGACGCCAGAGGATCTTCATGAGCCTGAGCTCGGCCTCGGTTAACGTGTTTGATTTCTTCGGAGGCATCTTGTAAATTACTGAATCTACGTGTCTGGAGAGGATTCCTGGTCTTCCTTCCGTTAGTGTAGACGCACAACTAATGGATTAGTTATCACGGGAGAGCTGGATTTTCACGGGTGTTGGAGGGGAGCAAAAAAGGAGGGAGCCCATCTATAGTGGTGGGGCCGCGATCGGCGGCGGCGTGTCGAGGCTCTGGCGCTGGTTGGCCGACGCTTGCGGACCGTGGAGAGGAGGATTCGGATGGGGGCGCTTTCGGAGAGGGAAATCAAGTCGAAGCTGGTGTTGGTTCCGGATTGGCAGGTGGAGTCGGGTGAGTTGGTGCGGACATTCTTGTTCAAAGATTTTCGGGGGTCGTTGAAGTTTGTGAACGGAGTTGGCGAACTGGCGGAAGAGGCCGGGCACCATCCGGATATCGACATTCGGTACAACAAGGTGCGGCTTGCCTTGGTGACCCACGATGCAGGCGGGATTACGGCGAAGGACTTCGATCTGGCGGCAAAGGCGGATAAGCTCTGCTGAAGGAAAGTTCGATTGTCTGGCCTGTCCACATTTGAACAGTGACCGCTGGAATCGTACGCAAGAGTGCAGCGGCTTGTTCGTGACGCAATGAAAGCACGTGCCGATTGTGGTCCGTGAGTTGCTAGTTTGGTCGGGTGAACTTGTCGCGCGGCTTCCTCAGATTACGCAGGTCAGCGAAAGCATTTGCGCGAGCGCCGGGTTTGACCGCCGTGCTATTGCTCACGATCGCCTTCGGGGTAGGCAGCAATGCGGCGGTCTATGGGTTTCTTCAAGGACTCATTGCGCCTGCGTTACCAATGCGGAGCGGGGAGAGGCTGGTTTCGGTCTTTGAAAGAGATCGCTCGCGCAATGCAGGGCCGCTTTCGCCGGAGGAGTTCGGACAGGTTGAGAAGAGGCATGCGGTGTTCGCGTGGGTGGGGGCAGTTCGCATCAAACCGCGAACAGCGATTATAGGCGGACACGCGAAGATTCTGAGTATCGCGGCTGCGACAGCGCAGCTGGGCGAAGCTTTTTCACTGCCCCTGAGCAAGGGCGCGGTCATCAGCCGGAATTTGTGGCAGCGCGAATTAGGCGCAAGCGCGAGTGCGATCGGTTCTCGGATTCGGATTGATGGAGCGGAAATCGCAGTCGGCGGAGTGGGGCCGGAGCGGCTCGATGGCTTGTATAGCGATCAGAGTATCGATGTATGGATTGCCGCGAAACCGGAGGATGTGGAAGGGGCCATCGGTCGAGAGAGGCGCGACCTGTGGGTTGTCGCAAGCCTCGGCGAGAAAGTCTCGCCAGATCAGGCCGAGGCGGAGATTCGATCCGGGCCGTCAGGGCTGAGGGAAGTCAGCGTCGTGCCGTTTACGGGGCTCGCGCCGAGCATGGAGCGTGGGCTGTCTCAGGTGAGTTTGTTTCTGACCTTCTCAGCGGCCGCGGTGTTCCTGGTTGCATGTATCAATGTGGCTTCGTTTCTTCTGGGACGAGCGCTTCGGCGTTCGCATGAGACGTCTTTGCGCGTTGCGCTTGGTGCTACGCGGGGGGAATTGTTCCGTGATCTTCTTGCAGACAGCGTAGTGATCGCGGTGAGCGGCGGGGCGCTGGGGTTGTTGTTGGGCATACTGACGGCACGCGCGTTTCCGGCATTGCTCTTCGAGAGTGACGCGGCACGACTCACCTTTGCGCCGCATCTTCTTCCCACCTGCGCGGCTTCGCTGGCCTGCGTTGTCGTTACGGTAATCTGCGGGATGCTGCCGGTGGTAGGGACGGTGACGGATCGTCCATGGATGGTTCTGCAACGCGAATCCGGCTCACCGTCGAAGGTGGTTCTGCGTCTGCGGTC
>DATJEO010000143.1:0-4204 GCA_035496515.1 Occallatibacter sp. | reverse complement strand
GTTGTCATCGAAAACATTACGCGCTATCTCGAAGAGGGTATGAAGCCGTTTGACGCGGCAATGAAGGGCTCGCGGGAGATTGGCTTCACCGTCCTGTCAATGAGCACCTCGCTGATCGCGGTCTTCATTCCGATCCTCCTGATGGGCGGAATTGTGGGCAAACTCTTCCGCGAGTTTGCGGTTACCCTGAGCGTCGCGATTGCGGTTTCGATGTTGGTTTCGCTCACCACCACTCCGATGCTCTGCGCTCACTTCCTCAAACCGCGCGACGAAAGCCGCCACGGCCGCCTCTACCGCGCGATGGAAGGAGCCTTTCAGTGGCTGCACTATGAATACAACGCGGCGCTGCGCTGGGTGTTGCGTCACCAGACACTCATTCTTCTCGTGGCGATCGGCACCGCTGTCTTGAATGTGTATCTCTACATCGTCGTGCCGAAAGGATTCTTCCCGCAGCAGGACACGGGACGCCTCGGCGGCACCACCCGCGCTGCGCAGGACATCAGCTTCCCGGCCATGCGCGTCAAGCAGCAGCAACTCGCGCAGATGGTGCTGGAGGATCCATCGGTTCAAACAGTGACTGCCTTTGTTGGCGGTGGCGGGCCAGGCGGCGGCAGCAGCAATGTCGGGCGCATGTTCATCGCACTCAAGCCGCTCAATGAACGCCCCAATCGCTTGTCGGCTGATCAGGTTGTCAATGGGTTACGGAGAAAGCTCACAAGCGTACCGGGAGCGACGCTCTTCCTTCAGGCGCAACAGGATATTCAGATTGGCGGGCGCGGCAGCGACGCGCAATATCAGTACACGCTCTCGGCCGAAAATCTGAGCGACTTGAACACATGGGCGCCGCGCTTGCAGGCCAAAATGCGCGAAATGCCTGAATTGAAAGACGTCTCGAGTGACCAGCAAAATCAGGGGCTGGCAGCAAACCTCGTGATCGACCGCGATACAGCCTCGCGGCTCGGCATCAGCATGCAGGCTATTGACCAGGTGCTCTACGACGCATTCGGACAGCGGCAGGTCTCGACAATGTACACCGGCCTCAACCAATACTTCGTGGTCATGGAGGTCGATCCGAAATACCAGATGAGCCCCGACGCTCTCGACAACATCTACATCAAGGCCAGCAATGTGTCCGGCGCTCCTGCGGCGATGTCTTCGATCGCAACCGCCCCGACAACTCCCTCGTCCACTAGCCCCGCAGCGGGCGGAGCCCCCGCGCCCAGCCCGCCCACCGCGAGCCGTGGAGCCGCTGCCGTCTTCCCGACATCGGGCGGAGCCCTGGTCGCGCCGACTTCACCCTCAGGAAACATGACCTCATCGGCCGCGGCCGCTTCCGGTGCCAACGCCTCTACCTCAGGCGGAAGCGGATCGTCGGCGGCCACGACGGCTGTGCCTGCCACCGCACCCGTTCCCGCCACAACCGGGGCCATGATTCCGCTTTCGACAATTGCGCACTACGAGCCGAAGCGCACCTCGTTGACGGTGAATCATCAGGGCCAGTATCCGGCCATCACGCTCACCTTCAACCTGGCGCCAAACGTAGCTCTGGGTGACGCGGTTACTGCCCTCGAAAAAGCTCAACGCGACCTGGGTATGCCTTCCGCCGTCCATGCGACCTTTCAGGGAACCGCGCAGGCATTTCAGGATTCGTTGCGGAATGAGCCTTATCTCATCCTCGCCGCCCTGGTCGCCGTCTATATCGTGCTCGGCATTCTGTACGAGAGTCTCATCCACCCGCTCACCATTCTCTCTACGCTGCCGCCCGCGGGAGTCGGCGCGATCCTCGCCCTCCTCCTGACAGGAACCGAACTCAGCATCATGGCGTTGATCGGCATCATCCTGTTGATTGGCATTGTCAAAAAGAATGCCATCATGATGATCGATTTCGCGCTGCAAGCCGAACGCGACGAGGGATTGCCACCTGTAGAGGCCATCTACCAGTCATGCCTCATGCGGTTCCGCCCCATCATGATGACCACTATGGCTGCCATGTTCGGCGGTCTCCCGTTGGCCATCGGAATGGGAGTGGGTTCCGAGCTTCGCAAGCCTCTGGGTATCACCATTGTCGGCGGCCTCATTGTGTCGCAGATGCTGACCCTCTTCACCACGCCGGTGGTTTATCTCTTCTTCGATCGCCTGCAGTGGCGCTTCATGAAGCTCCATAAGGTAGGGTCAGAGTTGGAAGAGGTCGCCGGGGACTGATCCGAATTTTCCCTGCCGCAGATTTTAATTTTCAAGCCATCTTGTCACAGCGCCCCAATCCATTCGCGCGCTATACTCCCTCCGGCATTCTGCCTTTGGGGAGGATTCTGATGGAAAAGCTTGATCTCAGGAAGAAGTGGAAAAATCTCTACCAGTTGCGCGCCGGCGAAATGAAGATCGTCGATGTTCCTGCTCTCTCCTATCTGATGGTCGATGGCGAGGGTGATCCAAATACCTCGCAAGCCTTTCAAGAAGCAGTCGAAGCGCTCTATTCCCTTTCGTACACTCTAAAATTCTCGCTGAAAAAGAGCCCGAACCCGGTCGACTACGGCGTCATGCCGCTGGAGGGTCTGTGGTGGGCTGACGATCCCCGCGTGTTTCACCAGGCCGACAAATCCGCATGGAAATGGACTGCCATGATTCTGCAACCGGAGTTCATTGCCCGATCGCACATGGACGCTGCATTCGATCAGGTGCGCAAGAAAAAGAATCCTGCGGCGCTTGATCGTGTCCGACTAGATACGCTTGAAGAAGGATCCGCGGTGCAGACCCTCTACATTGGCCCATTCGCAGGCGAGGGGCCAACGATTCAGAAGATGCACGACCTTATTCATGAGGCAGGCAAGAACTTGCATGGCAAGCATCACGAGATCTATCTCAGCGATCCGCGACGAACCGCGCCCGACAAACTCAAGACGATCATCCGTCAGCCAATGAGGTAGTGCGAAATACCCAGGAAACGGTGCAATGACGGCACAGGAGATAAGTGTCCGGTTATCCTCGGCTCTCTGTTCGCAGTTTGGTGCGATTTAGTGGTATCGTCAAATCTATTCAGAACTATAGGTGACAGGCTATCCCCTGCTTGGCAATTTCCCTGCTGTCGGCTTTCTGAAAGCTTTGCAGTCTTCGCCATTGGCATCTTCCAGTCGCACTCGCGGCTTGGCACACGTGTCGATGTTTTTGGACTAAGACCCGATGAAAGGCGGAGGTACAAATGTCGGTATTACCTGAAGCGACTGACGCCAACCTGGTTTTGACCCTGGACGAAATCACGAACCTCGCGGAAGATGGTGGCAAGCCGGCGGATACCCTGATGAACGTCGTTGCATTGATTGCGACGCGATTCAGGACAGATGTCTGCTCCGCATACCTGCTTGAGCCCGATCGATCCAACCTCGTTCTTGCGGCTACACTGGGGCTTCATCCCCGCTGCATCGGCGTTCTGCGCATGCCGCTGAGCGAAGGACTGGCGGGTCTCATCGCCGAAAAGGTTCTTCCCGTTGCTGTCGACGATGTCAGCAAGCATCCGCGCTACAAATACTTCAAGGAATCGGGCGAAGAGGAGTACCACTCTTTCCTCGGTGTTCCCCTCATTGATCGCGGAGTCCTTCAGGGCGTCCTCGTCGTTCAAACCAAAGAGCCACGAGTCTTTCGCGAGAACGAAATCCGCATGCTCGTGGAAGCCGCCGACCAGGTCGCGCCAATCGTCAGTGAAGCACGTACCCTCGATCGCTTCATTGCTCCTGCCCAAGAGAGACTCTGGGCACTGGCTCGCAACGTCTGGTGGAGCTGGGATCACGATTGCATCAATCTCTTTCGTGATTTGAATCCGGCTCGCTGGCGTCAGCTCAACCAGAATCCGATTGCGCTCCTCAATGAAATGCCGCTCAAGGAGATCGAGCGCCGCGCGACGGAACTGGTTTTGCATAGCCGCATCAATTACGTTTATCGCCGCCAGCAGGAATATCTCCTTGAAGACCGCACCTGGGGCGCCGCAAATGCCGGAGTGCTCCGCCCAAGGCCTGTCGCATACTTTTCGGCTGAGTTTGGCATGCACGAGTCTCTGCCGATCTATTCCGGCGGTCTCGGCGTGCTCTCCGGCGACCACATCAAGAGCGCATCCGACCTCGACATCCCGCTGGTTGGCATCGGACTCTTTTACGGACAGGGATACTTCCTGCAGCGCCTCGATGAACAGGGCTGGCAACGCGAAGAGTATCTC